>CALXWR010000001.1 GCA_944392465.1 uncultured Clostridia bacterium
CTTTCTATTACTTCTGTTGTTCCTTCTACTTTTCCTGTGTTTGTTACTACTATGCTATATTCTAGTTTTAATGTGCTGTCTCCTACTCTGTCTACTGGTATTTCTACTTTGTTTATTTTTCCGTTTTTTACTTTTTGTTCTTCTCCATTTAATTCTATCTTAATTAGGTTTTTGTCTACTGCCATATTAAATGGTAGTTGTCTATAGTAGTATGTTACTAACTCGTCTTCTTCTGTATATATTCCTTGTGCATTTGTTGGTGCTTTTTCTTTTATGTATTCGTAGTATGGGATTTCTTTTGCTTCTGTTTTGTATTCTTCTCCACAGTAGCCTTTATATGTTTCTTTATATGTCTTTTCTTCTGTTTCTTCTATATATGTTATTTCTTCTCCTGTTTCTTCATCTACATATATTGCTGTTACTGTTCCACTTGGTATTTTTTCGTAATAGTATGTTACATATATATCTTCTCTTGTCATTGTTCCTTCTGCATTTTCTGGTTCTGGATCTGCTTTTTTATAGTATTCTATTTCTTTTCTTTCTGTTTTATATTCGTCTCCACTATGTCCATTTATTACTTCTTCTTCTGCTAATACTTTATTGTCTGTGTCATCTTCTGGTGTGTTATCTTTTTCTAGGTATCTTACTATTACTTTTGCTAGTATCTTTCTATATATGTATACTACTGTTTTTTCTTCTTCTGTTAATTCTCCTTCTGGCTCTCCTTCTACTCTTACAAAATCATAGTTTGGTATTTCTTTTTGTTCTGTTTTATACTTGTCTCCTATATACCCTTCTATTTCTTCTTTGTATGTTTTTTCTTCTTGCTCTCCTGTTTCTTCGTTTTCTTCTATATAGGTTATTTCTTCTCCTGTTTCTTCATCTATGTAGATTGCTGTTACTTTTCCGGCTTTTGTTTTTTCATAATAGTATGTTACTACTATGTCTTTTTCTGTCATGTTTCCTTCTGTGTTTCCACTATTTTCTACATATGTATATCCATATATTTCTTTTTGTTTTGTTGTATATTCGTCTCCTACTAATCCTTTTATTGTATAACCATATGTTTCTTCATCTTGTTCTCCACCTTCTGGTGTTTCTGCTTCTGGATTATTTATGTCTTGCTCTCTAAATGGTATTTCTTCTCCTGTTTCTTTATCTACATATTTTACTATTACTTTTCCTGGTATTTCGATATTTGTTTCAAACGAATCTTCTACTTTATTTGTTTGTTCTGTTTCATACAAGTCTATTGTTCCTGTTACTCTATTTAGCATCTTTTCTTGACTTGCATCTAAGTCACTAAATACCACTGTTATGTCTCTTGTTTCATCTACTGTATATGCCCCGTCTCTTATTGTATTAATGTGGTCTATGTTTACTGTCCATGTGATTGTTTTTGCATCTTCATCATATATTCCACCATCTAGATCTGTTCCTTCTGCTTCTTCATCTATATGATATGGTAAGTAGTCTACTATTGTTACTAATGCCTCTCCTATATAGTCTGTTATTTCTGCTTTGTATTTTATGCTATAGCTTACTTTGTCTTTTGAACTTGTTATTTTCTCTGTTCCTGTTTTCTCTATACTACTTGTTAGGTCTGTTTCCATTAAGTTGTAACTATTTGTTACTCTTATTAGTTCATTTGTTTCTCCTATGTTTTCTATCACAGGTTCTTTGTAATATTCTAGGTCTCCTTCGTTTGTTTCTTTTTCTACTACACTATATACTATTTCTCTTCCGTATTCTGTGTATTTTGCTAAGTTTTCGAATGTATATTTCCAATTGTTTTCTTCATTTAATACTACACTTTCTAGTTTTTCTCCATTTAATTCTTCGCTTCCATCTGCTGTTAATTGTATTGTTACACTTTCTGGTCTTCTTCCTTTTGTATCTTCGTTATCATTCCATACTTTTTCTACTGGTACTTCTATTTTGAAGTTTGTTGGAATTATTTCATTTTCTTCTGTTGTTTCTTCTTTTTCTGGTGTTTCTAATCTTATTGTTCCTGTTGCCCTATTTTCCACTATTTCTTGTGTTACATCCATATTTACATATACTAACTCTATTTCTTTTGTTATGTTTATGTTATTTGATTTATTTTCATATGTATCTATGTCTGTTATCTCTTCTGTCCATGTTATTGTTTTTTCTATTCTGTTATATGTTCCTCCTGCTATATCTGATAAACTCTCGTCTATTTCATATGGTAGATAATCTACTATTGTTACTGTAGCATTTCCTCTGTAGTCTGTTATTGTTGCATTATATTCTATTGTGTATGGTATAGCTTGGTCTTTATTTGTTATTTCTAATGTAGATGATGTTTTTTCTATTTCATCATCTATTATTGGGTCTTTTAATGTGTAATAGTATATTACTTCTATTGTTCCTTCTATATACTTTCCTGTTGTCTCTCCCTCTACTCTTACAAAGTCATATCCTGTTATTTCTTTTTGCGTTGTTGTGTATTCTGTTCCTACTTTACCTGTTTGCTCTACTTCTCCTGATAACTCTTTTTCTGTTCCTTCTTCTAAATATTTTGCTATTACTGTTCCTTCTACATTTATATTTGTGTCGTGTTCATCTTCTACTTTTTCTTCTTTATCAATATCTACTAAACGAATAGTTCCTTCTACTCTGTTTGTAATTGTTTCTTGTGTCGTGTCTATGTTTCTAAATACTACTTCTATTTCTTTTGATATATTTATCTCTTTTTCACCGTTTGCATATGCATCTATTCCGTTTACTGCTTCTGTCCATGTTATCGTTTTTGCATCTGCGTTATATATTCCACCTGCTATATTTGATTTTGCTTCATTTATTTCATACGGTAGATAATCTACTATTGTTACATTTGCAGTTCCTACATATTCATCAATACCTGCATTATATTGTATTGTGTATGTTATGGCTTGATTTGCACTTGCTATTACTTCTGTGTCTGATGTTTTTGTTATATTGCTTTCTAGTACTGGTTCATCTGTTTTGTAGTAGTATATTACTATTATTGTACCATTAATATATTCTCCACTTGTTTCCCCTTCTGTTCTTACAAGTTTGTATTTTTCTGCTACATTTTCTGATTCTTTTGTTGCATATATATCTCCTACATTTCCTGTTTGTACTACGTCTTCTACTACTCCTCCATTTTTGCTTGGCACTTTATGTGTTGTTCCTTCTATATAGTAATGTGTTATTACTGTTCCTTTTGTCTTTTCATTTGTTATGCTTAGTTCTACTACATCATCTTGTTTTGTTACAACAAATTCTGTTGTATTATCTTCTGGCATTACATATCCTTCTGCTACTTTTGTTTCTGTTGCTATATATTCTCCTGCTTCTAATGTGACTTTTATTTGTCCTTTTGAGTCTGTTGTAAATCTTCCTATTTCTTCTTCTGGTGTTTCTTTTGATGCAATACTAAATTCTACTCCTTCTATTGGTGTTGTTCCATCTTTATCGTATTTATTTATTATTACATCTCTTACTACTTTTTTGTAGTAATATATTACCTCTACCTCTGGTGCAGTATATGTTCCATTTGCATTGCTTGGAGTTTCAACTAATTCATAGTCTTCTGCTAATTTGCTTTCTTCTATTGCTGTTGTTGTATATTCTTCTCCTTCTTTTCCACTATACTCCTCATCTTCTGCTACTCCTCCATCTTTTAATGGCACTTTTTCTTCTGTTCCTTCTATATAATGATGTACAGTTAGTGGTATTTCTTTTGCTTCATAATAGTATATTACTTCTATTGTTTTTCCTGTTTCAAATGTTCCTGTTGCATTATCTGGTATTACATATTCTCCATTTTCATCTTTTTCTAATTCATATTTCTCTAAATCTACCTTTGGACTTGTTGTATATTCGTCTTTATCTGTCTTTTCTAGTAGGTCATCTTCTGCAACTTTTATCTCTGTATATGTTCCATCTTCATTTTTCAAGTAATGATGTACTATTACTTTCGCTTTTTTATTATTTTGTATTGTAAATTCATGTGTTTCATTTTCTGTAAATGATATTTCTAGTGGTGTGCTATTTAATTCATACCCTTCTGGTGCTTGTATCTCTGTTATTGTATAATTTCCGTATTCTAATTGTGTTATTGCTTGTCCTTGGCTATTTGTCGTTACTCTTATAGTTGTTCCATCTTCTGATGTTATTTCAAATATTGCTCCTTCTAGTTTTTTGCTATTATCTACACTATCTACTTTATTTATTGTTATTTTATTGCTTTTTAATGCATATGTTACTACAACATGCTTATCTTCTGTCATATTTTCAAATTGTGGCATTGTATATGTCCCATCTGGATTTGCTTCAAATTGCCATTCTTCTCCATTTACTGTTATTCCTATTATTTCATAGTTTTCTTCTGGTGTCATTACTATTTGTTTAGTACTATTTTCTCCATATTTTACTGCCTCATATGGATTCATTCCTTCTCCAGATATACTTCCACCTTTTATTCCATCTATTTCTTTTACATCTGTTGTTATTTTAAATTCTTTTCTACTATTTTCAACAGTTAGTTCTTGAACTTCCGGAACTCCTACTTGATTTACTACCTCAAGTAGCATTCCATCAGAACCACCTTGATTTTCTAATGTATGTCCATCAACTTCTATAGTATCACTTTTAAAATATCCTCCTGCAATAACTCTTCCATCCGTTGTTTCTGCTACTGATTGGATATACGAATTTTTACCTAAAGTCTTTGCCCATTTCACTTTTCCATCTTTACTATATTTTATAATCAAACTGTTATAATTACCCTCACTGGTTAACTTTGTGTTTCCAACTTGAATCGATTTACCTTCAAAATATCCTCCTACAAGAATCTCTCCATTATTTGTTTCCGTTACAGAATATATCGCATCTTCTCTATAATCGCCAGCTGAATTAGCCCATTCTACTTCGCCTTTTGCATTATATTTTATTACCATACTATCGTTAAAATAGTCATAATTACTATTATTTACTAATATTATATTTCCTACTTGAATTGTACTACCAGAAAAAGAACCTCCTACAATAGCTCCTCCATCACTAGTTTCTGATACTGAATAGATATAATCACTAAAGTTTCCTCCTATATTCTTTGCCCATTCTACTTCTCCTGTACTATTGTATTTTATTATTAATCCATCGCCATATGATGTAGAATAACCATTACTTGTTAATGTTTCATTTCCTACTTGGATTGTACTACTCCAGAAATCTCCTCCTGCTATATACCCTCCATCACTCGTTGCTGCTACTGAATTGATATAATCCTGTTCACTTCCTCCTACACTCTTTGCCCATTCTACAGCTCCTTCGCTACTATATTTTATTATTAGGCCATCTCCATTTCCATTATTTGTTAATGTTTCATTTCCTACTTGGATTTCACTACTATAAAAATATCCTCCTGCAATGGCTCCTCCATCACTTGTTTCTGCTACTGAATTGATATAATCATCTCTACTTCCTCCAAAACTCTTTGCCCATTCTACATCTCCTTCGCTACTATATTTTATTATTAGGCCATCTCCATTTCCATTATTTGTTAATGTTTCATTTCCTACTTGGATTCTACTACTTGTAAAATATCCTCCTGCTATGATTCCTCCATCACTTGTTTCTGTTACTGAATAAATATATTCACTACTACTTCCTCCTATATTTTTTACCCATTCTACTTCGCCTTCGTTACTATATTTTATTATTAATCCATCATAATTACCATTACTTGTTAATTCTACATTTCCTACTTTAATTACACTACTCGAAAAATATCCTCCTGCTATATATCCTCCATCAGATGTCTTAGCTACTGATTGAATTTGGTCATCAGAACTTCCTCCAATTACTTTTGCATTTGTAACAACTGGATTAGGTAGTTCTTGCATTTCGTATTTTATTATTAGTCCATCATCAGAACCATTATTTGTTAATGTCTCATTTCCTACTTGGATTCTACTACTTGTAAAATATCCTCCTGCTATGATTCCTCCATCACTTGTTGACGCTACGGAAGAAACAACATCTGTATTATTTCCTTCAATACTCCTTGCCCATTCTACAGCTCCTGAACTACTATATTTTATTATTAATCCATCATCATTTCCTATACCCGTTAATTCTTCATTTCCTACTTGGATTGTTCCTTCGAAATATCCTCCTGCTATATAGCCTCCATCACTGGTTTCTGCTACTGAGTTGATTTCATCCCATTCACTTCCTCCAAAGCCCTTTGCCCATTCTACTTCTCCACTACTATTATATTTTATTATTAGCCCATCTTTACCATATTCACCTCCTTTACTTGTTAATTCTTCATTTCCTACTTGGATTGTTCCAGAAAACTCTCCTCCTGCTAATATCCCTCCATCACTTGTTTCTGCTACTGAGCTGATTCCATCATAACCACTTCCTCCAATGCTCTTTGCCCATTCTACGACTCCTTCTGCACTGTATTTTATTATTAGGCCATCTGAATAGGATGTAGAACTGCTATTATTTGTTAATGTTTCATCTCCTACTTGAATACTACTACTATAAAAATATCCTCCTGCTATATAGCCTCCATCACTTGTTGCTGCTACTGATCTAATTGCATCTTGCTTACTTCCTCCAATGCTCTTTGCCCATTTTACTCCTCCGTCTGCATCATATTTTATTATTATTCCATCATTATATCCGTTACTTGTTAATGTATAATTTCCTACTTGGATTGTTCCACTAAACTCTCCTCCTGCCATATAGCCTCCATCACTTATTTCTGCCACTGAATTAACCTTATCAACAGAATTTCCTCCAAAGGATTTTGCCCATTCTACGACTCCTTCTGCATCATATTTTATTATTAGGCCATCAGAAACTCCATTACTTGTTAATTCTTCATTTCCTACTTGGATTGTTCCAGAAAAATATCCTCCTGCTAATATCCCTCCATCACTTGTTTCTGCTACTGATTGAATTTGGTCACTACTATTTCCTCCTATACTCTTTGCCCATTCTACGACTCCTTGACTATTATACTTTATTATTAGTCCATCTTTACCACCATTATTTGTTATTGTTTCATCTCCTACTTGGATTGTTCCTTCGAAATATCCTCCTGCTATATAGCCTCCATCACTTGTTTCTGCTACTGAATTAATTTTCTCATCACCACTTCCTCCAATTGACTCTGCCCATACTGGTACCATATCTTCAGGTGCTTCTCTACTTGCTCCTATACCAAAGTAGTATTCTTGTCCTTCTAGGTCATATTTATCTGGTGCTTCTACTTCTACTGCTTTGTATAATCCCTCTGTTAGGTCTGCTGTAAGTATTCCTTGTTCATCTGTTGTTACTGTATAATATTCTTTTCCATCTATTGTTTCTTTTGTTCCTAGTATTTCTCCTTTACTATTTGTTGCTGGTACTACTCCATCTTCTACATTGTATATTGCAAATTTTACATTTGCTATAGGCTCTTGTGTTTCTTTGTCTTTCTTTATTAATTTAAATGATGGGCTATCTTCTATTGTTAGTTTTACTGTTGTTCCTTCTACTGCGTAGTTTTCTTCTGTTCCGTCCATGTTTAATAAGCTTAAAGTACCATCTTTGTTTTCTACTTTAAACGTTATATCTTTTACTTTTGCATATCCTTCTGGTGCTAATACTTCTTTTAATGTGTATGTTGCTTCTTCTGGTTTTCCTTCTATGTATTGGTATAAATTGCTTATTGTTACTTTTCCTGTGCTATCTGTTACGTATTCTCCTATTTCTTCATCATTTTTGTATAACTTAAACTTAGCATTTGCTAAATATGTTACTTCTGTATCTGCTAATGCTGTTTCTGCTTTTGCCATTAATTCATCATTACTTAATGTTGCTTCTGTTGTTTTTTCTTGCTTAATTAATTGCAAACTATATGTTGGTATTTTTTCGTCTTCTAAATTTAGTGTTATTGTTGGTATGCTGTCTACTTCTGTTATACTTTGGCTCGATACTGTTCCTTCTGTTATTTCCATACTGTAGCTTCCGCCATTGTTTATTATTCTAAATTTTATTGGACTTGCTAAATAATACCCTTCTGCTTTTGTTTCTTCTAATGTATATTCTTGGTTTATTGAAAGTCCTTTTAATGTTACCTCTCCATTAACATTTGTAGTATATATTCTCCCATTTTCAGGTAAACCATATCCTGTTAATTTGTATTTTGCATATTGTACATTTACACTATTATTTCCTTGTTCTGTTTTGTGTAGTTTTAAGCTTGCTTTTACTTCGTCTTCTACTTTTACTGTTACTTTGTAGTCTTCTCCTTCTTCTTTTACTACTGCCATGTCTTCTTTTGTTGTTCCTTGTGTTTTTTCTATGCTTAAGTTTCCATTTGTTTTATCTACATGACCAATAAACCTGATAACATCACTATTTAATTCATAGTCATCCGGTGTTTTTATTTCTTTTATTAAATATGCTTTTTCGGCATATAAATTATTTATTGTAAGTACTCCTTGTGCATTTGTTACTGCTGTTTTTACTTCTCCTGTTTCTTCATCTGTTATGCTATATGTTGCTCCTGGTACTAATTTATCCCTTCCTGTTTGATATTTTGTTAGTTCTAGATTATATTTTTCTGCTATCCTTAATCCTAATCTATTTGGTTCTACTTGTGTTTGATATTTTCCTTGGTCTGTGTCTAAGCTAAAGTATATTCCATGATGGCTATATGATGCTTGGTTAAATTCTACTCCATTTGGTATTTTTACTATGTACTCAAATGTGTATTCTGCTCCTGTTGGCATTACATAATCTCCAAGGTCTATTAAATATGTTTTTATATTATCCCAGTTTGTTACTTGGTCTGCTGTTTTCCATCCATTTTCTTGCTTTGTTATATCTTTATCTGGATTTGTATTTTCTGAGTAATATACTGTTACATATTTCTTTAGTTCTTCTGGTACTTTTATTCCTGTATTTTTCATTTGTGTTGTAAATGTACTTCCTAATTCTCCGCCACTTAATACATATGTATTTCCTTCAAATGGTATTTTACCTATTATTATCATGTCACTTATTGTGCTTGCATAGTTGTTACGTATTTGCACTCCTATTGTTGCTTCTTTTTCTTCATTTTGGTCTACTACTCCATATGCTGGTTTTACTTCTGCTATTTGTGGTGATACTACATAGCTTCCTTTATCATCATAATTGCTTGCTACTTGGTTTGTTAGTAAGCTATTTGGTGATATCATACTTAAATTTGTAGAATCATAATTTACTTTTTCTTCTGTGTTTAGGTTATCATTTACATCATATTTATCATTTGCATTATAGTAATAGTCACATGCTTCTTCATTTGATGCATATAATTCTATACTTTTGCTTGTTGTTGCTATTCTTGGGTCTGGTGTTATATCTAAATCTATTGTTATATTAAATGATTGTGGTGTTTCAGTATTATTTTTTGTGTTTATTTTTATTAATTTTTCATCTTCTTGTTCTATTAATTCATAACTTGTAATACTTACACTACCATTACTTATTTCTACATTGTTTATTTGAGCTGTTAATATTTGATCTGGTAGTTTTACTACAAAACTTCCATTTACCCATCCTACTTGGTTATATGAAGTATTATAGTTTGCTTTTATTGTTATTTTTTCGTTTCTTTCTGTTGCTTGTGTTGATATAGTGTTATTACTTATACTTATTTCTGCTAATGAATATGGTGCTTCATAATGTGCTTGATGTACATCTGTATTTATATATGTTCCACCTAAGTATCCTACTAAGTTTGATTCTATATATTGTAATTTATCAAATTCTTCTCTTGTATAATTTGTTGTTATATATTCGTCATCTAATTCTTTTATGTTATATACATAAAAACTTGTTTCTGCTTTTGTTTCACTTGTTTCTACTCTTATATGTTTTACTGGTAATTCGTATCTATATGGGTTACTTGATGTATATTTATTCCAATCATTTTTTGTAAATGTAGCTAATAAATCTCCTGTTTCTTCATCATATACTTTTATCCATCCATCTTCTTTTAGTAAATTATCTGCTCCTGAAAATCCTATTCCTACATTTGTTGTTACCTCTTCCATGCTAGCTTTACTTGAATCTGTTTTGATAAAGTTATCTACTTTTTGTGTTTCTCCATTCTTTGTTTCTTTCATTACAAGTCCATTTGATTCTCCATCTGTTCCTGTATATGCTTCCCATCTTACTTGGTATGTATCTTCTGTTTCCATGTCTGATAAACCATTATATATTCTTAATGGTTTTTGTTTTGAAACAATATATCTAAAGGTTGGTGTAGATATACTTTTCCCTACTGTTATGTCAAATCTTGCTACTGTTCCTGTTGGATTTCTATAATTTGCTACTAATGTTGCTGTGGCTGTATTTGATATATATGGATTTTCAAATTCTTCACTTGGGTTGTTATATCCATCATAACGTGTATTTACTGGTATTCTTATACTTACTGTATCTTCTCCTATGCTTTCATATGCTTCTAATGGATATACTACTTTTATTGTATATGAATTTGTTCTAGCTACACTTTTTGTTACTGTTCCATCTTCTGAAACTACTGCTTCTCTTTCTAATACTACTTTTCTTGTTTCTGCATCATAGTTAAATGTTGCATTTCCTGTATATGTTACACTTATTGGGTCATATCCATTTAATTGTGGTATTTCTGCTTCTGTATGGTTTGTTTTTAGTATTAATTCTTGGTTTGCTTCTCTTGTATTTATTGTAAAGTCTAGTGAAATTATTCCTTCTTCTTCATTTATTCTGTCTGATAAATTTGTTTTTGTTGAACTTGTTGAATAAATTTCTGCTTTTGTTTCTCCATACCAATCTACATTGAATTCTACTGTTTTTTCTATTGGTATTTCTTCATTCTCTTCTGTTACATATGTTCCTGTAAATGTTACACTATTTACTTTGCTATAGTTATTTATATTATTTCCTATTGCAGAACTTTTTCTTGATGTTGATGAATAATCTCCACTTCTTATTATTCCTGTTAAAAGTTTCTGAGTTCCATTATTTAAATCATTAAATTCTATTGCTTTTATATTATTACTTACATAATTATCTTTTAATTCATCATCTTTTGGAAGGGCTGTTTGTAAATATGAGTTTGTTCCATTTACTGTGATTTTTCCGTTCTTTACATATCCTGCTGTATTAACGCTTATTTCCATGTACAAAGTATCTTCTTCGCCTATTCGTTTACTCGTTCCACGTATGCTTTCTGCAAAACCATCACTATTTAAGTCACGCAAAAAGAAGGCATCAAAATTAACGTGGCCGTCTGTTCCGTCCACTATTTCTTCGCCATCTTGAACCTGATCATATGTCATTGCTTTTGCAAGTTCAGGTGATATTGAATTTAATCTCGTTCTATATTGCACAAATTGCATTATGGCTATAACTATTAGTGCAAGTGCAACAACTGCACTAATGCTTATTATCGCCATGTTTTTTGCTTTAAGCTTTATACCCTTACTTGCCTTTTCATTATTACCGTTTAAGCCATTCTATCATTTTATTGCCATTCTTTAAAATGTGACTCTTTAAATTAATGTGATTTTCAGGTTTTTTGTTTTTTCTCATACAATATGCCCCCTCAAAACTCCTCTATTAAGAAATTTTAATATATTTATAATATATATATATATATAATTATATTTAAGGCGGGCTTTATAGTAAATACTTAGGAAACTAGCAATTTTAACCATTCTACTTTTTTCGCTACGGATACTCATTTTTTTAGTCTTTTTGTCTTTTTATTTACATTTTTGTAACATTTTGAAATATTACTTTTCACAGTCTTTCTACAATATTTTTTCCTTGTTCATTTGTTTTTTTGCATATTAAAAAAGTGCCTAAAACAAGGCACTTTTCTTGAATTCCTACTTTTTATATTTCTTTTTTATTACATTATTTTTTTATTTTAAGCCCATATATTATATTGTTTTTTCCTTATATCCGTAGGATTTTATTTAATGTATTTTACCAATCATGCCAATGGGGACATTTCTAATCCTATTGGGCAATGGTCGCTTCCTAATATTTCTGAATATATGCTTGCTTCTTTTATTTTTTCTTCTATTGATTTTGATACAATAAAGTAATCTATTCTCCATCCTACGTTTTTTTCTCTTGCTTTGAACATATATGACCACCATGTATATGCATCTTCTTTATTTGGATATAGATATCTAAATGTGTCTGTGAATCCTGCATTTAGTAATTCTGTCATTTTTTCTCTTTCTTCGTCTGTAAATCCTGCATTTCCTCTATTTGTTTTTGGATTCTTTAAGTCTATTTCTTCATGTGCTACGTTTAAGTCACCACATAGTATTACTGGTTTTGTTTTGTTTAGGTTTAATAAATATTTTCTAAATTCGTCTTCCCATATTACTCTGTAATCTAATCTTTCTAAGCCTCTTTTGGCATTTGGTGTATAGCAATCTACCATATAGAATTTATCAAATTCTAGTGTTATTATTCTTCCTTCTTTGTCGTGTTCTTCTATTCCCATTCCATATGTTACATTTAGTGGTTTTTGTTTTGTAAAAATTGCTGTGCCTGAGTATCCTTTCTTTTCAGCACTATTCCAATATGAATTATATTCTTTAAATATTTCTCTCATATTGTCATCTATTTGGTCTTCTTGCATTTTTGTTTCTTGAATACAAAATATATCTGCATCTACTTCATTAAAAAAGTTTGCAAATCCTTTATTTATTACTGCTCTTAATCCATTTACATTCCACGATACTAGTTTCATTTTTTCCTCCTACATTCATTCATATTTCTCTTAAACCTTTATTTATGTTCTTATTTTTATGCTGTCTCTTTTAAATTTAATTTTTACTCATTATACTACAATTTTTAGTTCTGAACAAGAAAAGCACACTTTCATGAAGTGTGCCTATATATTTTACTTTTATTTTAATACCAACCTGTTGAACATGAATGGCTCCATGCATTTGCTGGTGTTCCATATCTAGATTTGATATAGCTTAATCCCCAGTCAATTTGTGTTTTATAGTTTGTCATATAATCTGATCCATGTGAAGACATTTTGCTTGCTGGTAAAGCTTGTGCAATTCCGTGTGCGCCTGAATAAGAATTATGTGCATTTGGATTCCATCCACTTTCTTTGTTCCATAATGATACTAAACAATCAAAATCATAGTTTGACCAACCATAAGCTTGGCATCTAGATTTTGCATATGCTTGGTATTGTGCTTTTGTTCCTGTTGCACTTATTGCTCCACTACCTCTAGTAGTGATTTGTTTTGTTCTTACTTCTACAATTTTATCAACTGGTTTTTTAATAACCTTTGATGAAATTTTTGTTCTTTCTATTTCTTTTCCATTTTGATATTTTACCTTATATGTTACTTGCTTTATTCCGTTTTCGCCCTTTTGGATAACTGAATCTTGTTTTTTACCCTTTCCTGTTGAGACGTCTCTTGTTATTGTTTCATAAGGTATTTTTTCTTTTTTAACTACTATTTTTTCTACTATTTTTGAATAGCTTTCTAGTAGTTCTTCTGCTGTTACTTCAGAAGAATTTTCTTGAGTTTCTGCTTCTTCTTCATCTATTACTTCTTCTGAGTCTTTTGATATAGTTATTGTGTTATTATCAGATATTTCTTCACTTGCTTTTGGTGTAACTTTTTCATCTTCTAATAATACAATATGATTTTCTTCTAGAATATCTTTGACACTTGTTTTTGTTGTTAAAATGTCCATTTCGTATCCACTTGATAATACTATTTTTACGTTTCTAACCTGAACATTTCCTGCCATTACGCCGGCGCTTAATAAAAATATAAGTATAATACTAATACATATAATCTTTTTCAGCGATATAGACGCTTTATCATCGATTTTCATTTGAAATTTGTTCCCTCCTTTAAAAGCAACAAAGTTATTATAGCACATATCTTTATTTCTGTCAAATTTATCCTCTTTCCTTGTGCTATCTGCTTTTTACGGTTTTTACATTATGTTTTCTGTTTTAGCAAATTAGCTATATTACCATTATATGTTGCTTGTACTAGAAATATTCCAAAATGTTCATATTTTTTACATATATTTATCACAAAAGTTGTATAATATTTATAAATATGATATTATATGTTTATTATAAATTTATTAAAAGGAGGAAATTTTTTATGTGGTGGATTATTCTTATAATAGTTGCAGTTCTTGTTATTGCAGTAATCGCTTTATATAATGGATTAGTAACTATGAGATTAAGAGTGAAAAATGCATGGAGCCAAATTGATGTACAACTTCAAAGAAGATTTGATTTAATTCCTAATTTAGTTGAATCAGTAAAAGGATATATGGAACATGAATCTAGCGTATTAACTAAAGTTACAGACTTACGTTCTTCTTGGGCTGATGCAAATACAGTTGATGAAAAAGCAAAATTAGATAATGAATTATCAGATACTTTAAAAACAATTATGGCTGTAGCTGAAAATTATCCAGATTTAAAAGCAAACCAAAACTTTTTAAGTTTACAAGAATAATTACAAAATACTGAAAATAAAATTGCTTATTCTAGACAATTTTATAATGATACTGTAACTAGATATAATACTAAACTACAAGTTTTCCCTTCAAACGTTATCGCTTCTTTGTTCCGTTTTAAAGAAGAAGCATTATTTGAAGTTGATAATGAAGAAGCTAAGAAAAATGTTAAAGTTGAATTTTAAAATTTTAAAAATAAATTTTTTATAGTTTCTGCTGTAAAAGATTTATTTTTTGTTTAATAAAACTAATAAAGGATTGTGAATATATATGTATGAAGATATTCGAAATAATAAAATAAAAACTGGAGTAATAGTTTCTATATTTTTAATAGTTATTACTTTAATTATATATTATATTTGTATGGCATTTGATTTAGGTGTGTTTTCCATAGTAATAGCTTTAATTTTTTCTATTGTTACTTCTTGGGCTTCATATTATTATAGTGATAAAATAGTACTTTCAGTAAATGGTGCTCATAAAGCTTCTCCAGAAGTGCAAAAGAAGTTGGAAAATATATTAGATGGTTTAATGATTTCATCCGGACTAGAAAGTAGACCAGAACTATATGTAGTAAATGATCCTCAGCCAAATGCTTTTGCTACTGGTAGAAACCCTAAAAATTCTGTAATATGTGTTACAACTGGTCTTTTAGATAAACTAGATTATTATGAATTAGAAGGTGTGCTAGCACATGAGTTATCACATATAAAAAACTATGATATACGTCTTTCTGCAGTTGTAACAGTTATGGTTGGTTTTATGGTAATGCTTACAGATTTCTTTAGTAGAATATTATTCTGGGGCGGTGGCCGAAATAGTGATGGAGATGGTGACTCAAGAAGTGGCAATCCAATACTTATGCTTATTGGTCTAGTGTGCTTAATATTAGCACCTATATTTGGCAAATTAATGCAACTTGCATTATCTAGACGTAGAGAATATTTGGCTGATGCAAGTGCAGTTGAAATAACAAGAAATCCAGATGGTTTAATATCTGCATTACAAAAATTGGATGAAGATCCAAATGAATTAAAATATGCTAATAAATCAACTGCTCATATGTATATAGTAAATCCTTTTAAATCAAACATAAAGAATGGAAAAAAGAAAAAAACTAGTCTATTATCTACTCACCCATCAATTGATGATAGAATTGAAGCTATAAGAAATCTAAAGTAAAATAGACAAAATAAAGCAAGACAAAAATTTTCATTTAAAGACCAAGAAACTTAATACTTTCCTTGGTCTTATTATTTTATTCTATCTTAAATATTTTATTTGCATTTTCATAAGTAATTTTAGCAATTTCTTCTAGGCTCATATTTTTTACATCTGCAATTTTCTGTGCAGTATATTTCACATTTCTAGAATCATTCCTTTTTCCTCTATTGGGTTCTGGAGATAAATATGGACTATCTGTTTCAATAAGCATTTTATCTAAAGGTACCATTTCTATTATTTCACTTGCGTTTTTTGAATTTTTAAAAGTAATTGGTCCTGCAAATGAGATGTAAAATCCAAGTTTTAGTGCTTCTTTTACAAGTTCTCTATTTAGAGGGCAACAATGGAATACTCCATATTTATTTACTTTATGGTATTTTAGTATTTCTAATGTATCCATTACCGCTTCCCTTGTATGAATTACTATCGGCAAATTATATTTATTTGCAAGGTTTATTTGCTTTATAAAAGCTTCTTTTTGTAAATCTTTATTTTCCTTATTCCAATAATAATCTAACCCAATTTCACCTATTCCTACTATTTTATTAGAGTTTAATTCTTCTGATATAAATCTATCAAGTTCATTTAATTCATAGTCTAAATTCGCACTATTTTCAGGTATATCGTTTGGAGATATGCCAGATATAGTAAATATCCAGTTATACCCTTTAGCAATTCTAAGAGCATTTTCAGACGATTCTAGGCTATATCCTGCATTTATTAATCTTGTTACTCCTGAATCATATATTTTATTAATTAATTCTTCTCTATCCTCATCAAATTTTTCATCATTATAGTGAGCATGTGAATCAAAAAATTCCATAAAACCCATTCTTCCCTTCTATGCAATTGTGCCAATGGGGTCTGTCCTGGGTGGCACTAGTTACGCATTATTAAATACAGCTACAACACTTGCTACTGCATAATCTTTTATATGCGATATGCTTATATCTATATCTTTTAAAGTAATTTTGTTTGAATTGCTTGAATTACCTAAATTATCCGCAGTTAATTCGATTTTTTTCATAAGCTTTTCCACATTTATTTCAGGTTTTCCACCTTCTAAATTTATTACCTCTATGCTTGTCCATAATCCGTCATCTCTATCTTTTATATAGTTGGAGATTGCTTTAAAAACCGCTTCCTTTACTGCAAACCTTGCTGCAAAGTGTTGGTACTTTATTGCTTCAGATTTGTTACAATATTCTATTTCTTTTTTAGTAAAAACTCTATTTAAGAAATTTTCTCCTAAATCTTCTATTGCTTTTTTTATTCTTTCTACTTCTATTATATCAATTCCTGTTGTAACCTTCATTTAAATTTTCCTTTAAATTTTCTTTATTATTTTTTGTTAGAATATTTTTATTAAATTGAATTTGACTAATTCTATTTGCAAAAGTGGGCTGTCACTAATTGCATTTTTTTGTTAGGATATTTTTCTTAAGCTTAAATTTACATCATACCTGCTAGAATAATAGCAATTATATTAAGGATCAATATAACTAACAAAACACGCTTTGTCACTTTACTACTCTTTTTCAACTCATCTATGTTGCTTTTTTTATAAGTAACATCATATTCGCTTTTTAATTTATAAAATGTTTTTTCTATATTTAAATTTCCCGTCCAATTTGTTTCTAGACTTCTACCAAATTCATCATTCGTTATATCTTGTATCCATAATCTTTTTGTAAAGTCTAAAAATTCTTTTTCTGCTTCTTTAAAGCGTGTAGTAAATTCATAATTTAATTTATTTAATAATATTTTTTTATACAATACCAAAATATATGTATATAAATATTCACTTTCATATTTTTGTGGTACTGTTGTAAAATTTGCTGTATTAATGTTAGATGTAAGCAAAACTGTACTTGCAACAGTAAATCCATATCTTATAAATTGGTTTTTATATAAAGATTTTTGTTGTTTTTTATTTTCATAAGACATATAATAACTATCTTCTATAACCTGTGAATTTGCAGGTAGCACAGAACGATATTTTTCAAATATATTATCTAAATCTTCTGTTTGTGTGTTTTCATTCCAATTCTTTTGGTCTAAACAACAATAAGAGTATACAAAGAACTTGTCATTTCCTATATTTGCTTTTTTAGATATACTATTATTTCCTGTTAGTTCTTTTATTAGTACAGATATATCTTTTACACTTTTAAAAGAATTTGATTGTATTTTTATATTTTCATATTCTTTTAAATTATATGCTTTTGAATTAACTTCTCTAAATTTATAGTTAAAGTTAAGTAAATCAGAAAAACTATCTGTATTTTCCAAATTTGTTTTAAATACTAAAAAACATACTCCGGTTTTATAGCATATGATTTTTATTTCAGATATTTCAAAAAATATACCATTGTTAGTTTCTACTTTTCCTTGTAAGTTTTCTGGCAACTCATAATTGAATATGTTGCAATCATGTTCTGCAAGTAGTGTAGCTTGAAGTGGTGCATCCATTCTTCTAAAATCTTTAACTCCCTCTGTTGTTAATCCAAATGACCAGAACATATAATCTCTTATGCTTGGCAAAAAGTATGTATATAAATGAATATCTTTTTGTTCATTGAAAAATCTTATTTTGCATTTTTTGTTTCTTAATAAATTTTGTAAATATCTCTTATATTTGCCTTCTTCAATTATATAAGGATATATAAAATACGTATATTGATACTTTGTCATCAGTTCCACTTTTTGTTCCTCCTATGTTTATTGTAAGGAAAACAAAATTTATTAAATAAACTTGTTTTCCTTACACTTATCTTTAAGATAATATTTTCTAATTGTTATCTGTGAAATAATATAAGTTTAAATCTTCTCCTAAATGCCATTTTCCTATAAATTCTATTATTGTATTATTATCTAATGTATATGTAGGTTCTACTGCAACACTTCCTCTTGAATCTACAGCTCCCCATTTTCCGTCTAGTTTTACACTTGCATAACCATAATCATTTTGTTCTGTAGCATCATCATAAATATAGTTTACTACTACATTTCCATTTCTATCAATAAATCCATATTTTCCTTCTTCGTTCTTGCTTAAGAAAATGGTATTTCCTGATAAAATTTCATTTACAGTTTTTTCTTCAAATTTGAAATTATAATATTTGTATTCATCGTTTTGTCTTACTTTAACATATCCATCTTCTTCATTTACCTCTGAAACTATAACCCCAGAAAGTTTAATATCCATGTTATTATCTATTAAATCTGATGTATAATCAGAGTTCGTTGCTTCATAAAATCCTGCTGATTCTCTATAAATTATATTATCATATTTAGTATCTATTAACTGTTCATTATTTGTATTGATAACTCCAAATTTCTTATTATTTTCTACTATATAGTTATTTCCTGTAGCATATGAAATACTATTATAAGAAGGTTTTATAACTTCTGTGCCATCCACCTTAACTACTCCAAATTTGTTATTTTCTTCTATAATTGCATTTCCGTTATTTACTGAAATGATATCATCATATTTTCCCACTAAAAATTTTTCTTTATTATTATCTACAACTTCTATATCATTTCCTTCTTTAACTATATAGTAATTATCATCTCCATTTGTTTGTTTAATTGAATCATAAACAGGTTCTAAAATTTCTTGTTTTCCATAACCTACTAAGCCATATTTACCTTCTGCATTTTTTACAATAAACCCGTCTTCATATTGATTAGAAAGTGGTTTTATATCTTCATATTTGTTTTCTATTATTACTGTTCCAATATTATCCACTAATCCATATTTATTATCTTTTTGAGTAACAAAACTATTCTCTACTGCTTTTAATGATTCTATTGAATCATATTCACAATTAACAATTAATGCTCCGTTGCTAGTATTTAGTAAACCATATTTACCATCTTTCATAACTTTTAATATATTTTTTGTATACCATAAATTATTACTTTCATCAAAATTTTCTAGTGCCTCAACTTGCTCATATTCACTATATATTTGCTCATTTTTTTCATTTAAAGCTTTAGTTTTATAAGTTCCATCGTCATAATTAACATCATATGTACAAATAAATACCGGTTTACTACTATCTGGTATAATAATATATTCATCATACTCTGGTGTAATAACTGTATTACCTTTCGAATCAATTACTCCCCATTTTCCATTTGTATAAACTGGAAAATAAGCTTGTGAAACAGTCTTTTCTTCTGTGTTACTTTCACCTGTAAACAATTTGTTTATACCTATAATAAACATTATAATTACAGCGAAAGCTATTATAACCGCAAAAACTTTTTTTAAGTTTAATTTTGGTTCTCCGTCATATCTTTTTCCTTTACTCATAAAGACCTCCATAAGCAAATAAAATTTTACATATATAATATATCATATTTATGTATGTAATTACAAGAAATTTGTAATATTTTAACGAATTTGCAAAAGTGCCATTGGGGTCTGTCCCCAACGGCACTCTCTCTATTTATAAATTTTTGCTACTATTACGCTCATGTCATCTTTTTGGTTTCCAAAGTCGTTGTCTATAGCTTCTTTTAAAATTATATCTGCTATTTGCTGTGCATCTGTTGTTTCCATATCTTCCAATAAGTATTTTAGCCATAAGTGTTTATTTAAGTATTCTTTATTAGAATCTATTATTCCATCTGTGCACATTACTATTATGTCTCCACCTTCTAAATCAAAGTCATATACTACTAAATCGTTTTCGCTTACTATTCCTGTTGGTAATGACATTGACTTAAGCAATTGTACTTCTTTTCCCCTTTTTACATATGTTGGGCATGCTCCATTCTTTATGAATTCCATGTTTCCATTAAATAAATCTAATATTTCTATGTCTAATGTAGCATACATATCTTCTTCTGTGTTTGCTGATAATGTAGAATTTATTAGCTGTAGTGATACATCTTTTTCAAAGCCCGCTGTTAGTAGTCTTTCTAACATTTTTATTGCTATTTTGCTACTCTTCATTGCTTCTGGTCCCGATCCCATTCCATCACTTAATGCTAATAAATATTTTCCATCTTCTAGTCTTGTTTCTAAGCTACTATCCCCAGATACTGGCGAGTCTGCTTTTGTTGATTTTGCTGTTCCAATTTGTATATGATAGTTATCATCTGATATATATGTAAATTTGCATATGTTTTTTTCTAGTCTTAGCCCACATTCTTGTTTTTGCATTATCATGTTTTGGTCTAAAACTTTGCTGATTATTTTACATATTTTCCTTATATTACATTCTGTTCCATCTAGATTATTACATATATCTGTATATACTTCTACTATAAATCTATTAGATGCATTTTGTTTTATATCTATGGTTTTTATTTCTATTTCTTTTTGTTCTAATAATTTAAGTATTTCTTGCTTTTTATCTGCAAATTCTTCTCTATCCTCTTTTTTCTTTTTATCAATATCTTCAGCCATTTTTGATATTGCTTCTGATACTCCTTTTAGTTGAGATGATACTGTTTTTTTGCTTTCATCTAATTTCTTTTTCCATATAAAATTCATTTTGCTAATTTTATATGAATAATTAATTGCTTTTACTATTTTATATACATCTTCTCTAGCTTGTGTTTTTGTGTTTTCAAAGCCTACTATGTAGTTATTATGTTTTTCTAATATTTTAATTAAGTTTTTTTCTGTAATTATGTCGTTATCTAATAAATAATTAAAAATATCTTGTAAAAGTTCATCTGTAGAATAATATATTTCATCATATAACATATTGTCTTCTAAGTCTTCTATATTCTTTTTTAATTCTTCTTTAAAAATATCTATATTCTTTTTTTCTTGTAGTTTTAATTCATCATCTGTAAGTATTGTAGCTGCAGCATTACTGTAGCTTTCAGCTATATCGTTTATTGTGTCTGACATACTATTTAATTTATATATCGTATCTTGATTTGCCTCTATGCTTCCTCCTGTAGTTTCTGGCAATAGTTTATTTGCCCCAACTAAGTCTTCTATATTTATTTCTACATTTTTTGGAATCGCAAGCAAACCTAATGCCGCAATTAAAATTTCTTGAAATATTATTAATGGTGCTGTATTTCCATTTGCTACATATGCTAAAACTATATTTCCTAAAGCAAATCCAACTATTACTCCAATTCTGCCAAATTTATTAAGTAATCCTGCTATTAATCCAGATACTGCATACACTGCAATCATTAGTGGTTCTGTTTCTGTAATTACTCCTAATACAACTCCTATGGTTATACCTCCAGTTGCTCCAACAAGTAACCCGTTTTTCCATCCTAAAACTAATACAATTAAAATGCTTAAAATATTTTTTATAGAAAATCCGAATATGTTTATATTACCAAATGCTGTTATAGTAATTGCTAAAAGTAAACTTGTACCTATAACCTCTTCTATAGTAAATGCTCTTCTAGCACCAAAATCTACTATTACAGTTATTGAGTTTACAAATATTTTATAAAATATAAGTGTTGTTGTTGCAAGCATTATAGATGTTAATAAGTCAAACACATAAAAAGTTCTAAAAAACATTGGTATAACTTGTACTATTAATACTGCAAAAAATAAATGTCCTCCTATTTTTCTTTTCTCATTAACATTTTCTTGTAGTTTTGGTCTTACTATTAAAATCGATATAAAAAGTACTAATGATGTTATAAAATATATTAATAAATTTGTAAATCCAAAACTTACAAATGTTCCAATTAATGATAATACGTACATAATTCCTATTGGTCTATTATTTCCTAGTGCTGATGCTATAATGGCTAGTCCAAATGGTGTTATTGTAAATAACAAACTGCTGTTATTAAAACCTACCATTGAAATCATAAAAGTTACTATATATAAAATTATATTTTGTTTTGCAAATAATCTTTTTAACACATCTTTTGTATTAACTTTTTTTACTCCTTCGTCATAGTACTCTTGATTTTCATCAGAGTCTTTTGTTATATTTTGAAACATCTAAAATCACCTCTACTCTTTTATTTATGCATTAATGTTCTCCTGGAACAAAGCAACCTTGGTCGCCCTTTGTTCTTGCCGATTTGAATTTCTAACTATATAATAGTAAAAAAACTTAAAGGCAATGGCGATTATAGCTTTTTTATCTAATTTTTTTGTTAGATAAAAGCTTTGTCTTTCGTTTACATAGCTTAATGCTACTAAATTATAGCCCACTTAAAAATATTTTTTTGTCACATTTAATCCATAATATAAAAAAGTTTTTTACAAAATGTGATGTGTTCTTAATTTATATAATATTTTTTAACAATAGTTACATATAATTTTATCTCAAAATAGCATTTTTTTCAATATTTTGCATAAAAATAGAACCTTATTTTTCAAAGGTTCTATTTTTATATTGGTTATTATATTAATTTGAATTATTTTTTAATGCAATTATAGTTTGGAATTTTATGTTGCTTTTAATTATTTATCTTTATTTGTTTTTCCTTTAAGTACTTTTCTTCTTATTAATACAATACCTCCAATTAGAATTGCTCCTATTGTAATTCCTAGTAGATAGTAAATTCTTTGCTCACCAAATGGTGGTAAAATTACTATTCTTTCTGCAACGTTTGCATCAACTTCTGATGCATCTGGTAATGATGGATCTTGGTTTCCAACTACTGAGTAAGCCATTCTTCTACCAGCTTCGTTTGATGTCTTAACTATTTCTACCATATTTGCATATGTTAAATCGTCTGCAGTATTTTCTGGTGTTATTTCTTGAGATAGAATTAACATCTTAGTAATGCTTTCTCCAGGTAGTAATGCTTTCTCTCCGAAGTTTGGTGTTTGGATTACATCTATAAATTGATTTATATCTTCAGTTAAGTTGCTATTTACTAATCCTTGGCTAATTATTTCTTCTTTATTTATAACTGCCCAGCCGTTTTCTGAGTTGGTTTTTGTTCCGTCTTCGCTTTCACCATTTACCGCATTTGATGCATTGTTCATTGCGTTTGCGTCAAATCTTAGGTTGTTTTGTACATAATCTATAAGTTGATTTGTTGTTGTTGTAGACTCATGAGCTCCATCTGTATTTCCTAAGTAGTAGAAGTTTTTATTTGCTCCATCTATGTAATCTGTCTCACCAACATTCGTTACTTTTACTGCATATGTTATTTGAACTGTTGCACCATGCATTATTTCTTCGTCCATTGTTAATTGAATTATACCTTTATCTGTACCTTTTACTATTGTATCAATTATTTCTCTATAAGAATATCTGTGTTTATCGTCTGTTCCATAATATGTTGGATAAATTCCTTCATAATCATCTTTTACAGCTCCGATATTATATTCTTTATGGTCTTGCCATAATGCATTATTTGCTTCAGCTGATATATCAAATAAGATATTGTTATTAGCAAGAGTAACTCTTACATTTGCTACTGATTTATCAATTTCTAATTGTGATTTTGGTCTTTCCTCTAAACCAAAGTCTAGATTTTGAATTACATAGTTACCATTTTGTTTATTATCTCCTGTGTAGTAATCTTTTGTAGAAGTCTCTTCGTTATTTTTTACTTCATCATCACCATCTGTTGTTTGTCTATCATACTCAACTTCCATTACGATTACACCAGTTTCTGCTACCATATTTGTATTAGAAATTAACTCATTATATAGGTCACTCATTTGAGATTCACTATATGGTGTATCATTATATGATGGAACTTGATATGGTGATGCTAAAACTTCTGCTACATGGTTTGTTACATTGTCTTTACTATAGTTTATAACTGCTTCTCTTCTTGACCATATATCTTTTGCATCTGAGTAGTTATTTCCTGCTTCAGTTTCTTTATCAGTATCATATATATCATATCCAAATGTTCCTGATTCATTTTGTTCTGCTGTATCTGTGTATCCAAAGTATGTTTCATCTATATCTGTTGGTCCATCTTGTGGTACACCATCTTGATATGATGTAGATTTAAAGTCTTGACCATTGTATGAAACTATATTTGCTCCTGTACGTCCTAGAGATTCAGTAGATAAAGCTGTCGCATCTGTGTCACCATATTTAAATCTTACTATATAATCACCTGGTATGAATTTTTGAATGACATATTTTCCACTTTCGTCTGTTGTTGCTGTTCCCCATAGCCATTCTGATCCATCTTCCAATATTTCAATAAGCTCTACATTAACACCTGCTACATCCTCTTCTCCTTCTTCTCTTATACCATCACCTATCATAGCTTTACCATTTGATTCATTTCTTTCATCTTCCCAAACCATACCATTAACTTCCCTTACATCATCTGGATTAACTGTTACATTTAATGGTGGTGCTTCGTCTGTATCATCTTCAAAGTTCTTCTCGTATTTTTCTCCTTCTAGGTCTTCTTGTTCTAAGTTACCTGGGTTAGAATCTCTATCTATGATACCTGCAATATCGTCAGGTCCTTTAGTAACACCATTTGGAAGTTCTGTATTTTCTCCATAGTATGTTGCATATCCATTAATTTCAACAATGTTATGTTTTGGAGTAGCATCATTATCAACTATAATTTTTCCTGAATCATCTTTATTTACTTGGAATGTTAGATACATATATGCAGTTTCTCCAGTTTTAAGTTTTATATCTTCAAGTGCATGAATATATAAATTCTTAAGTCCTTCTAGTTCTTTATTTGTACCTGGTCTATTTGCATCTACTTCTTCAACTGCTATTAATTCATCTTCATCATTAAGTGCCATGTATTTTAATGCTAAGTTATTATTGTTATCGTCTATTGTTGCTTGTGGTTCAGCCATCATATCATAGTATTTTTCTGAAACTGTTTTATTTCCTCTTGGATAGTATTGGAATGTTATCCATGATAAGTTTGGTTTAAATGTATATTCTGCATCATAGTAATCTACAATTTCTTTTATTTGTGTCATTATACTCATTGATTGATTTGTAATTGCTATTTGATATGTTGCATAAACTTCTAGTGGATCTCCTGGATGATCTGGTTGTAAATCTGTTCCGAATTGATAATCTGATTCATATACATCTCTGTTATATCCAATTCCATAGTAGTTATCATAGTCTTCCATTCTTATGTTAATATCCCAATAAGTATCATTATCTTGTCCGTCTTCACTATTTTTACTGTCTTCATCTTCTTCTTTTCTCTTATCATAATCATATGTTAATGTTTTACCATTAATTTTAACTGCTGCTTTAAACATATCTTTTCTTAGTGCCGCATCAAATTCTTGTCTTCTCCATAATCCTAAGTTTACATAGTATTGACCTGGATATATTGGTTTATATTCAACTCCTGCTACAGTTACTGTTGAAGTATCATATTCAACACTCCAAGGATCTGGTTCTTCGCTTTGTGGATCATTATCATTTATTACGAATTGATCATATACTGGATATAAATCTCTTTCAAAACTCTTTGGTGATCCCGTATATGCTTGGATTTGACAGTCTTCTATGAATTGGAATTTTCTCCATGCATCTTCATCATTTCCTGCTAATCCACTATAGATTTGTTTCATAGCTTCCTCATCAGGGAATTTCTTGTTTGCTGTAATATATTCTCTTACTTTCTTAGAAATCTGTCCTTCTGAGAATGTTTCTGTTTCATTTCCATTTTCATCAAAATCATAACCATCTATTAGTTGTGTTTCTGTTTTACTGTATGTTCCATTATCATTTAATGTGTATCCCATTAAATCTCTTTGTGTGAATGTTGCATTATAATCACCAACTTTTCCTAGAGAGTTGCTTGATGGATAATTTTCTGGATAAGCAGTAATGTTAGAGAATCTCTTGTCAAAGTCTTGTCTTGAGATTTCTACACCCTCATATGGATTACCACTATCAGCCTCTGTTCCTTTAGATGTTACATTCCATTCATTTGTATTATATAATCCTGCATTAACCATTGCTTCGACAGAATCATGTTGTCCATTTGCTGTATTTAAATATTCTGTTGGCAAATATCTTTGTCCATTATATTCAAATACTACATAATATTTTTTAAGTGGATCTAATCCTCTAAATAAATATCTTCCTTGTTCATCTGTATATGTTGGATTGATTCTATGCATTAATTCTTCATCACTATCAGCAGCATTTTCGTCTGTTAGCAATTCTACAATGTTTCCATCTTCATCATATAATGTTACTTTTACATTTTTCATTCTTTTATCGATGTCGCCTTCTGTGTTGTATACACCATCTGCTTTATTCTCTTTTGTTGCCATTGCATCTTCCCATACAATACCACCTAATTCCATTCTTATGTCTAATAAGTCGTCATCATTTGCTGGTATCTCTAAAGATGTTGTAAACAATTTTCTTCTTCCTAATAATAAGTTAGCAATGTTTTGAGCATCTATAGGCTGTAGCCATGAGTAAGCTGTACAATAGTAGCATGATGTTGTTGTTGTGTTTCCTTCACTATCTGTACTACTATGCGTATGAGTAGAGTGAACATCATCCCATGAAATTTGATAAACTTTAGTATCCATTATACATACAGTTGCATATGCAGCCATCCATTTAAAATCTATATGTAACTTTAGAAAACTTACACTACCTGCATCTGTTGTAACCCCTTGGTTTGGATTTTTAATTTTTAAATAGAATTCATCCTCCCCTGCTGATTTTCCTTTAGGATATAATTGTTCTTTACGATCCACGAAAGAATTATCACCTGTATTAGGTTCAAAAAATGATAAATCATATTCTTCATCATTAACTATATATTTTTCAATTTCTATTCTTTCTTTTATTTGTGCTTTACTAGAGTTATATCCTTTAAAATACATGTCAGATATTCCTCCAAATGCCACTCCTTCAAACACACCATTTACGTAGTCTATTGAAAATGGTCCTATTACTAATGTGTCTGCATCCTTATCAACTAATACTTTTATTTCATCTAAATCTGTTTGATCGGTTGGATTAATTGTTGGTTGTTCTTGAGTTGAACCTTCTTGAGCCATCATATTATTAAAATATTCTTCATATCTTAAAGCTTCAGTATTTATTGCGTTTCCACCAATAGCACCAGCCGAACCTTGCTCTAATGCAAAGTCGGTACCCCATAATGCCATTTGTTTCTCCGCTGACCAACTTCCTAATCCTGGGTATGTAAATATATAAGTAGCATCTGGATGAGGAACTGTTAAATCTATATGATTTCCTGTGCACCATAAATATGGATAAGTAATTCTTCCATTATTTTCGAATTCTCTACAATATTTGTGTGTTTGTGGCCATGCTTTTTTTGCTGTACTTTCTATAGAACCATATTTTAGTGCATCTGGTATTGGAAAGTTTCTGTTTTCTTCCCATAGTACTATTCCTTGTTGCACACAATATAATTCTTTTCCACCAACAATAACATGATGGGCTGCAGGATACCATTCAATAAACACTCTTGCCTCAGTACTACCATCTGAATTACTTACACTTGCTTCCGCTACTACCTCTATTGGTGTAGACGTTTTTGTTGTACCTGCAACATCTGCGGCAAGTGTCATTTTGCTTAGCATAGTAAGTATACATGTTGCAACACCCAAAAATATCACTATGAAAACCCTTTTAAGCAATTTGGTATTCATTATCTTTTTCCTCCTTTCTCCTAATTTTTATTATTTAGCACACGTTTTTTTATTTCATAAACTCCAAATCCAATTATTGCTATTACTACGAATGCTATTGAGGTATACATTACAATTTTACCTGTTACAAGTGAGAAAATTACATCAGCTTTTCCCATATCATCTTCTGTTTCTATCTTATTTGCTACAGTAGAATCTATATCTTGTAAGCCCAAATCATTATAACTTTCATAAATCTCTGAATTGTTTGTAGTTGTTCCTAACATGCTTTCTGTTATTTGTGTACTAACTATAAGTTTAATTTCCTTTGATTCTCCCGGATTTATCTTTTGATCTGATAAGCTTGAATTGTATATGTTTCCATTATCTGATAAGTACCAATCTGTATTAAGTTCTGTATTAAAGTCTACATTTTCTGGTAAATAATCTACTATCTTATTTACATATCCTGGTACAGAGCCTTCATTTGTAACAACTATTTTGTACTCTATTACTGCACTACTCTTTCCTAGATTTTGTGATAAAACTTCAACCTTTGCAAGTTCACTATTGTTATATTCATCTACTCTTGTACCAATTGTTGGAGTGGTTAATGATATTTTATCAACATATTTATCTAGTCTTAAATCAAATTTGCTTGCTGTATATAAACCTATATCTATATCTCTTACATTTTCGTTATCAATTGTTAGTGTGTCTGTAATACCTGCTATTTTTCTTTCTCCATTAATAGTTATATTAACATCTATTGCATCTGAATTAAATCTTTCATTTACTCCTTCTTTTTGATATTCTGTTAAACTAAAGTTTGAAGAATCATATGCAAATACTACTAAATATTCTCCATTTTCCAAACCATTTAATTCATATTTTCCATCACTTGAAGTAGATGTTTGTATTGGTTCATTTGTATCTGGATTAGTTACAACATTGTTTGTGTTTTTATCTAACAATAGTACTGGAATATTTGCAATCCCGTTTTCATCATCGTCTCTTTCGCCATTCTGATTTACGTCTAACCATGCGGTACCTGTTATTTTGTACCCCATAGTTTCATTTGGACCACCCGAATTATTATGATTTGCATTCGGATCATATTCTATTATTGCTGTTACCTCATTTGATGTAATCGTATTTACTTCGTCTGTCTCTAATGTAGCAGATGTTATAATTTCTTTGTCCTTTGAATTTGGCAACATATCTGCTCTAACTGTAATATCAACAACCATTTCGTAATCTGGCTGAAAATCAACAAATTTTATAGTAAATGTATTGTTGGTTATTCTGTCTAAAGTTTTTGTTTCTCCATTAATTGTATAGGTGGCTTTTACAAAACTTATCCCATCTGGAATTGTCATTGTCATAACATTTGACCTTGCTACGGCATCTCCATTATTCTTTACAGTGAATCTATATGAATATTCTGTTCCTTCTTTTATATATTGCTCTTCTAGTTCGTTTTGAACTATACTCATATCTATTTCCGCTGCACGTAATCGATACATATTTGAATAATGCTCATCTACTTGATCTGCAGTAACAGTCATTAAAGTATCTAAATTGCCTGTAAATGTATCCACTTCAAATTCTATATACACATAACACATTGTACGCAAATCAATCAACTCGTTACCCGGATTTGGATTTTCTTTCAAATAAGCTGTCATACTATCTAAATTTCCAACATTTACAGTTATATTATTTCCATTTATATTAACTCCGCTTTCAATTTTGTCTTTAAAACTTACACTATCTGAATAATATACATTTTTTATCTTTAATCCCTCAGGTAAGTTTACACGAAGAGTTACATTTGATAAATTCTTGTCTAACGAAATGTTCTGAATAGTCACTTTATAATCAACTATTCTTCCTTTTCTTAATGTAACTGGCAATGTTATTTTTGATATGTTAGTAATTGCTAAATCTCCTTCTAATACTTTAAAAGTAAATGGTGTAGATTTTATTTCTCCATCAATATTATCTCCTATTAATGACACTATGTTTTCAACATCTTTATCTCCAGGGTAAACATCTTCAGTAATAACCTGTTGTTCGCCATTATCGCCTGTTATAGTTGTTTTTTTCTTTCCTTTTTCAATTCTTAATTCATATCTTGTAGTTACAGTTTTATCAACTGGTATATCTCCCAATTCTATTATCTTTTCTTTGTCAGCACTATCTTCAAAATTCAAGAACCCTTCTGGTATTCCTGTATGGACTGTTCCTTCTGGAGCTATTGCTTTTAATTTAGCATTTTGTATATCCTCGTCTCCGATGTTTTTAACTGTTGCTGTTATTTCTACTATTTGTCCTTCTCTTACTATGTCTGTATCTGTCTCAAGCATTATCTCTGCTTCTGGTCCCTTTCCTGTAGTTACTCCAAGTATTGCAGATGTTTTATTTTCTGAAATTGTTCCTATTTCAGCTTCATTATCAAAATATACTTTATACATTGTATATGCACTATTGTTGTTGCTTATATCTGCTGGCATATTGATATCATAATTAAATTCAAATTTGTCTCCAGAATTCATTTTGAATCCATCATTAAATACCATTAAGAATGATTTTGAAGCTGTTGTTGCCTCTTTGCTCCAACCATTGCTTCCATCATTTAAATTTCTTGAAGCGTTTGCATTATCTGAATAATATACTGTATAATCAGATGCGTTTAATCCAACTGTTCCAACACCTGTTGCTAAAGGTATTGTAAATGTTGAGCCTAATTCTTTATCTGAGTCTATTTCTTTATTTCCTTGTGCTGGAATTCTTCCAAGTACAGCTATATTGCTTATTTCGTTTGGATAATTATTTACTACTGCACCTTTTATTGTTGCAACTCTATTTTGTGAGTTTGCATCAATGTCTACAGTTTTAGCTTCTCCTGATACTGATTGTACCTCTCCGGCATTATCTTTATAATTGTCGATTGCTGTTGAAGCTACTACTCCAGTAGGAGCTACTATATCAATTTCTTTTTCAAGTGTTCCTTCGTTCTTAGTTGCTACTTCGTTTCCGTTAGCATATTGCATTATTATTTTTTCTGTTCCGCTTCCTGATAAAGTATCTAAAGTTAAATCTGTATTTAATACAACGATTGCTCCTTTGTATTCTGCATTAATTGCATATTTTGTTTGTGTACCTTCTATTACTACATTTATTACTTTATGTCCATCTTCATCTGTAACTTTTGCAGATTTTAATTTTAATCCGTTTGCTAGTAATATATTTGTACCTTTTAATTTAACATCTTTTATTTCTGAAGGTAATATTATTTTTAATACAGTATCTTTATATAATGCATTGTATACACTTGATGTATCAAGAACTGCTCTAATTTCCACATTTTCATTAGTTACAACTGTTGTTAATTCCTTTTTGTTTACTTCTAAATCTATTTTTGTTTCTGGCTCTTTTAAAACTATTTCTTTTTCTCCATTTGTAGTTGTTATATCTGTATGTCCTTCTAATCTAGCTTTTAGAGTTTTGAAATCTTTCATTTGGTCTTTTGAGTAATCAATATTTCCTTTTAATGCTTTTATTACATTAACTTCAAATTGACCTTCTGTTATAGGTGCTGAAGTTGTTATTGTAATTTTATTTGTTTCCTCTTTAGAAATATCTAATACAAATCTTCCGTTTTCTATTTTTGTATCTTTATTTATTATTCCAATTTCTTTATTAGTATCATCTTTAACTGTGATGACACCATCTTCTCCAAGCATTTTATTAAATATATCTTGTCTTACTTCTATTCTTTTATTATATGCATAATCTTTTCCTGCAACTGTTGTACTACCTTCTGCTTTTTCTTCAGTAACAAAAGAATCTACTCCTTGTACAAACTCAATTGCTGTTACTAAACTAGCACTATTTATTGTAGCTATATAGTTTTCATTATATTCTGTTTCTATTTTCTTTTCTGCATCATAATTTGCATATATATAACCTTTACTTATATCATTTGGAACTTCCATAGCAAAATCTGCTATATTTCCAGCTTGTTTATCAAATTTAATTTCGGTTGTTAAAGTTTTTTCTGAAACAACTTCTGTAGTATTATATAATGTTACTTTTGATAATATATTTGAAGTTGTATTTATATTATTTGCTTTAGCATAATCATATATTTCTTTTCCTTCATATAAATATGTAAGTAAATATTCATCTTTAACATTCTTTTTCCATGATATTGAATCTGATAAATTATCTACATTGATTGTTACCTTTCCGTTTTCTGCATCATATGTATAATTTTCGTTAGTAAAATCTAAGCCTTCTGTTTTTCCATTTGTTGCTGACATAGATGTTGCAACAACTGTTACTGATGTAGGTTTCATAAGATTTATTTCTGGAACTGTAATTTCTAGGTTTGTATTCTTTATAGGTAATGTATTATCCTTAACACCTACATTTACTTTTGTTTGTACCATTACTCCATAAATTCCATTTGTCGCATATGGTATATATTTAGTTGCTTCCGAGCTTATTTCTGCTTCTGCAGTTCCATTCCAAGAAAGTTTATTTGTAATTTCTTTTTCTATTTCCTTTTCATTTCCGTTTTCATCAATATAAGTACCTGTAAATTTTGTTACAAACTCTTTATTAAAATGGTCAATAGATACATTGTCTGCATTTAGTAATTCAATAGGAAGTTCAACTACAATTTCAGACCCATTGTTTACTCTATCTAAAACTACTTTGTTATTTTGAACATCTATGCTTTGGATACTGTCGTTTTTAATTCCATCTTTTAATTTAAAGTTTACATTTTGGAATTCAACTGTTCCGTTTTCTACGTATCCTGCTGTATTAACTTCAAGCTTTAGATAAATCTTTGCCTCCTCACTATTTATATCAAATACTGTGCTATGCGATTCTCCATCAAAATAAGAATTAAACAAAACATTTTTGTTATTTGTTTTTGCATCTTGTTTGTTTAATTCATCGTCACTTGCTGCATAAGCAATAGTATATTCACCTAGTATTGTTAAGTTAGCACTAACTAGGATGATAACTAAAAGTACTGCTATTAACTTTCTTACTAAACTGTTCATGACAACCTCCATTTTTTTACATATATACTTATATTATACGACATTTTTTCAGGTTTTTCAACACTTTTACGGCTTTTAAGCAACTTTTTATGTGTCTTGGCTAAACTTTTTTATATTTTTAGCCAAAATACCCTAATATCCAATATAATAACTATATTTTAGCATTTTTTCATTATATTTCAATAAGTAAATAGATCTGCTTCAATTATATAGCTAATATCACTTTACGGAAGTACATTTTAAGAAGAAATATTAAATTTATATTACAAATTAATAACATCTTTATTACTTAATAAATTTTATTATTTTAGTAACATTTTTACATGTTTATAATATTATATATAAATAATTAACATATATTATATAGAGGTGAGATTATGAATAATAACATGAACAAAAACAATATGGATATGGCAACACTAATGAGCTTACTAGCAAAAATGGATAAAAAAGAATTAGAAAAAAATTTGAATAAGGTTAGTCAAATTTTAAAATCTAATGATGCAAACTCTATAATAGACAACATAAAGAAGAAAAATATTTAGTAATATATGACTACTTTCTTTATATTGGAGGGCTTTTATGGGGGATAATGATTTAGGAAATATTTTAAATAAGTTTAATGAGATGGTTAAAAATAATGAGATTCCAGATAATCTAAAGGATGTCTTAAATAACTTCACAAATAGTAGTACTTCTAGTAGTACTCCAAATTGTTCGATAACTTCAAATAATATTGGAGACTCAAATAATTCTTCTACTTCTAATAACTCAAATGATTCATTTGAGCTAGATATGAACACTATCTTGAAGTTAAAACAAATTATGGATTCTATGAACTCAAACAAGCCTGATCCTAGAACTAATCTACTACTTTCTTTAAAACCATACTTAAAGGAAAGTAGAAAAAAGAAAGTAGATCAATATATTAAGCTTTTTAATATGGAAAAAGCATTTGAAACATTTAATTCCCTAGGTGGTGACTTAAAAAATGATGTTTAATTTTCCTTTTTATCCATATTACCATTCCAGGTATTATCCTATTAATAAAAACTATATACATTCAAAAAACACTTTACATAAGCAAAATGTAAGTACACATCATAGTTGTTCACAAAATAAAAAACCAGATGAAAAACCAATTGAAAAGCAAGGCGAATCTGAAAGTGTTGTATTTAATATATTAGGATTAAAATTATATTATGATGATATTCTTTTAATTTGTTTAATATTTTTTCTTTATAATGAAGGAATTAAAGACGAGTCTCTTTTTATAGTTCTTGTATTACTATTACTTTCCTAGTTTTAGAATTGAACAAAAGGCGACTAAAGTCGCCTTTTGTTATTGCCAACTTAAGATTCCGACTATATGAATGGAAGTCCAGAGTCAATGGCAATTATAGTTATTTTATTCAACTATTAATTCATCTTTATCATTAATATATGCTGAAGTTTTTACTTTATGAATTGATCCTTCTTCTTTATCCAATTCTTTTACTATGTCTGCTATTCTTACTTGAAGTGCTTCTATTTCTTGTGCTTCTATTACTGCATCTTTATTACCTTTAGCTCCTGCATGAGCAAGTCCTCTTAAAATACCTAATACCACTATATTTTCTCCAGCTATTACTTCTGCCCCTGCATTTACATCTCCTATTATAACTAAGCTTCCTTCAAATTCTATTCTTTGACCTGACCTTAAAGAACCTTTATGAAACTTGGTTTCTGAAGTTGCAACTTCTCTATAAAAAGTTCTTTTTATCCCATGTAATCCTAATACTTTTGGACTATCGAATTCTATTTGAACATTTAAAAATCTTTTTATGATATTTTGTATTTCATCCATTTCCTTGTTTTTTAGTACTTTGCCCGTAATTAGTATTGGTGTTTTATCGTCTTTATATAAATTTTTAAGTTCTATAATTTTTCTTTTTAAATCTGAAACTATTTCTCTTTGCTCTGCATTTTCGTCAACTTTAATTACTACTTGATTTTTCTTTATGCTAATACTTATATAATTATTCATTTTATCACACTTTCTTTTTCTATCTTACACTTTGAGTGCTAGATTCCGCACTTTTGTCTTCTGTGACTTTTTCTGAATTCATTCCAAAATACTCTCTAATTATTTTTTTAGCAACATCTGCTGTATAACCTCCTGAACCTGCTTTTTCAACAAATACTACAACTGCAATTTCAGGATCATCATACGGAGCAAACCCAACAAACCAACCATGTGCTTCTCCATCTATACCAGTTTGTGCTGAACCTGTTTTTCCAGCTATGTCTATATCTAAGTCACTAAAGTATGCATATGCTGTTCCTCCGGCTTCACTTGTAACTCCTCTCATGCCTTTTTTTATTGCTTGTGAGTCCTCTTTAGATATTTCAACATCTGCTAATTTATCATCTGCTAATCCTAACTTTTCTTTTGAAAACTTATTAATTTCATCTTTTGAAACTTCGCTACCATCTGGTCTTATAATAGATTTAATTATGGTTGTATCAACACTTTTTCCACCATTAGCTACCATACTAACATATCTTGCCATTTGTATTGGTGTAAAGTTATTATAACTTTGTCCAATTGCTGCTGATAATGTGTCTGAAATATACCAGCCTTGTCCCAAACTTTCTGCATATTCTCTACTTGCTACTGTACCAGACGCTTCTCCTTCTAGCTCTATTCCTGTTTTTTGTCCTAAGCCATATTTTCTTGCATAGTCTGCAATAGTATCTATTCCTAATCTATATCCCATGTCGTAGAAGAAGTAGTTACAAGAATATTTCAATGCTTGTGTAACATTTAAATAGCCATGTCCTCTTCCATAACTTCTATAGTACCAACATGCTTGGCTATCTCCATAAGGATATATACCATTATCATTAACAAGTGATGTTGGTGTTATTTCTCCTGTAGTTAGTGCTGCTGTTGCTACAACCATTTTAAATGTAGATCCTGGGGCAAAAGCCGAACTTATTGCTCTATTTAAATATTTTCCGTTTGAGGCTTCTGAATATTCTTCAGAATATTTTCCTGGATTGTAGTCTGGATAACTTGCCATCGCTAAAACCTCGCCAGAATTTACATTCATTACAACAACTGCACCAGCATCTGCATCTGTTTTTTCTCCATATTTTCCATTAGCTATGTCTTTAATGTTTTTCTCTAGTGCATCTTCTGCTGTTTTTTGTAAATTAGCATCAATTGTAAGAATTACGTCAGAGCCAGAAACTGCCTCTTGTGCTGTATATTCACTTGTTACTGCACCATCTACTGTCATATCTACTTGTTTTACTCCGTCCGTACCTTTTAAATAATCTTCAAAAACATATTGAATTCCGGATTTTCCTATTACATCGTCATTTCTGTATTTATCTTTCTTTTCTTCATATTCTTCTGCACTTATTGCACCCACATAACCTAACACATGTGATGCTAAGCTTCCTGATTTATATGAAACTATAGGTTCTGTAATAACATACATTCCAGAAAGCATTGAGTTTTGCTCTCTTATTTGAACTGCAGAAATATTACTAATATCTTTTGCTATTGTTACTGATTTTGTTGTACTATATCCATTTCTAGAAATTTCATATCTAACAGCCATAATTTTTCTTGCCATTGCATTATCTGTTTCTGTAATTTCGTATTTTTGTTTTAATGCTTGAAAAGCTTGTTCAGCTGTATAGTTTTCATCCATGTCGTATTGCTTTTTCCAATTTTTTTGTGCTTCTTGGGTTTCTTGTGTAAATTTAAATGGATCAATTTGTATTGGTAAATTATCTATAAAAGTATCTTTATTTGATTCTAATATTTCTATAAATTTCTTTATTGAATTATTTAAGCCAGCATCATCTACTTTTGTGCTATATATTTCCACACTATAGCCTGTTGCTGTGGATACAAGTTCTACACCTGTTCTATCTTTTACCGAACCTCTCGCTGCTTTTATTACAGATTCTCTAGTAAGTCTTGAATTTGAAGTTTCTCTATATTCTGCTCCATGAATAATCTGTAAATTGAAAAGTTGAATTAATAAGACAATTCCTATTATGTATACAATAGCTGTAACTATATTGTATCTTATCCTACTATCTCTTTCTATGTCTTTACCCATTTTTCACCACCTTTATTCCTGTATATTTTTTAAAAATACCTTGTAAGAATATTTCTAGTTTTAAATGTTTCTTCAAGTATATGTCCTAATTTTTGTATTATTGGATATATTATTATTGTTATTATTACATTATATAAAGTTTCTATAAATAGAATTTTTAAAAAGCCTAAAATTTCTACTGTAACTGGTAAAGTTATTAAGCTAAATATATATGTTCCCACTTCAAATATTATAGTAGAGCAAATTATCATTAGTATAATAGTAATTCTACTCTCTTTTGAAAAGTTTTTATCTAAATACTCCCCAGCAAGTCCAATTATTCCTAACATTATACCAGAAACCCCTATTCTACGTCCTATTACAATATCTAAGTAAAACCCAAATATTATTCCTAATACCAAGCCTACTTTTTTCCCTGCAAAAAGCCCTATAAGCAATATAAATATTACAAATAAATTAGGTTGTACTCTAGCTATAGTAAACCATGTAAAAAAATTTGACTGCAAGAAATATATTATAAAAAAAGATAATATTAATAATAATACTGCTATTACTTTTTTCACTTTCACCATTCCTTTCTCTTAGTCAAATTTTTTATTTAAATTGCTATATCTATTTTTGTATTATTTACATTTTTCTATTATATATTTTTTGTCTAACTCTAATTACGTCTTATTTCTTTGTTTCGCTATTTGTTATTACAAGAACTGTGTTAAGCTTTGTAAAATCAACTGCTGTATCTACTAATGCATATCTATCAGTAATGTTACTTGTATTTATAACTTCTCTAATCGTACCAATGTGAATTCCCTTTGGATATATTCCTCCTATACCAGATGTTTCTACACTATCGCCTTGTAATACCACCGCATCTGTTGGTATAAAAGTTGCTTTAAGTGATGTTTTATCGTCTAATGTCCCTTGCACAACAATTGTATCTTCAGTTGTACTAATTGTGCTTGTTACTGCTGAAGCAGTATCTACTAATGTTTGTACTTTGGCAGTATCTGATGTTACAGATATTATATGTCCAACTAGTCCACTATCTGCAATTACTGTCATTCCTTCTTGTACATTATCATCTGTACCGACATTTATAACAATTGTGCTACTGTAATTACTAATATCTCTATTTATAACGTCTGCTGGTACTGTTTCATAATCTGAATACTTTTGCTTTAAATTTAGATTTTCTTTTAAAGTTTCATTTTCAGCTTTTATTACTTCAAGTTCTCTTAATGATTGTTCCAATTCACTATTAATTTGCTTTAATTGTGCATTTTCTTCCTTTAAAGTATCCATATCGGCAAAAAACGTATCATTTCCACTTATTTTGTTTTTTAAATAAGTAAATCCATTTTGAACTGGCATTACAAAAACATTAAAAATATTTTCGATAAATGATAATTGGTTAACATTGCTATTAGTACATGCAACTAATATTATTAAGATTATAATTGTTATTATAATTCCTATTATTCCATTTTTCTTATTTCTATTCATGTTAGCTAATCATTCCTTTTCAAAATAATTACTTCCTTTTTCTTGAATTAATTAATACTGTTTTTAATCTTTCTAAATCCTCTAAAGTTTTTCCTGTTCCTTTAACAACACATTCTAAAGGATCATCAGCAACATATACTGGCATTTCAGTTCTTGTTGCAATTAATTTATCTAGGTTTTTAATTAAAGCTCCTCCACCTGATAGAACAATTCCTTTAACCATAATATCTGATGATAATTCAGGAGGTGTTCTTTCTAAAGTTTGTTTGACTATTTCTATTATCTTTTCTATAGATTCTTTTATGGCTTCTTCTACTTGGCTCGAATAAATTTTTACTGTTTGGGGAAGCCCTGTTGTTAAATCTCTACCACTTATCTCCATACTTAAATCTGTAACAAGTGGCATTGCACATCCTATTTCTTTCTTAATACTTTCCGCTGTTGTATCTCCTATTGCAAGATTCATTTCTCTTTTTACGTAGTTTGTTATCTCTTCATCCAACTCATCTCCTGCAATTCTTATAGAATTACTTACAACAACTCCACCTAATGATATAACTGCTACTTCTGTTGTTCCACCACCAATATCAACTATTATATTTCCGCTAGGCTCTGCTATATCAAGGCTTGCTCCAATAGCTGCTGCCATCGGTTCTTCCATTAAATAAACTTCTCTTGCTCCAGCTTGCAAAACAGCTTCTTCTACTGCTCTTTCCTCTACTTCTGTAATTCCAGAAGGTACTCCTACTACAACTCTAGGCTTGCCAGTATTGTATCTTTTGCAAACTTTAGTTATTATATTTTTAAGCAATAGTTGTGTAGCTGTAAAATCAGCAATAACACCATCTTTCATTGGTCTTATTGCTTTTATTTGTTCAGGCGTTCTTCCGAAGCATTTCTTTAGCTTCATTACCCGTTGCTATTATTCTTTGAGTTTTTCTATTTATTGCCACTACAGATGGCTCATTTAAAACTATTCCTCTACCTCTTACAGTAACTAGAATATTTGCTGTTCCTAAGTCAATTCCTATATCTTTTGAACCAAAATTAAATAATTTCATTAAATATAACCCCTCTCCAATATTAACAGTTTAAGCTCTTTAAGTAAAAAATACTCCTAAAACTTTGATCCCCAATTATAATATGATCTAATAATTCTACTCCAATAATTTTTGTCGCCTTTATAAGCTGTTCTGTAAATTCCTCATCTTTTTTACTTGGTGTAGGATCTCCGCTAGGATGATTATGTACTAGAATTATCTTTGGTGCTTCAATTTTTATTGCTTCATATAACACATCTTTAGGCTTTAATATTGCAGAATTGGTTCCTCCATAACATATATCTACAATTTTTACTACTACATTTTTTACATTTAGTAATATAGCTTTTACACATTCTCTTTTTTTATATTTCATTTCATCCATTAACAAATTAGCTACATCTCTAGGTGAATTTATTTGTATATTAGTTATATCCATTGGGCTAGACATTCTTTTTGCAATTTCACAAATTGCTTTAATTTGTATTGCTTTTACTTTTCCAATTCCTTTTATTTTCATAAGTTCGTTAATAGACATCTCAGTTAAAAATTTTAAGTTTGTACCATTTGATTTTTCTAAAGATAATATTCTTTGTGCAATATGTACACTGCTTTCATCTTTAGTTCCACTTTTTATAATAATTGCAATTAGTTCTGCATTTGATAATTTTTCTGGACCATAAATTTCTAATTTTTCATATGGTCTTTCCGATAACGGAAGCTCTTTAATTTTCATAAAAATAAATCCTTTCTATAGCCCCCGTAAGTAAAACTAAACTTTTCTATATATGAATATGGCAAGTACCATGCCAATTATACTAGCAATATTTATTTTAAACATTAATCCAAATGTTATAGTAATTACGCTTAAATCTAATGTTATTGGTGTTGAAAGTCCAAAACTTTGGCCATAGCCAAGCCACCATAAAAAGTCCACACTAGATGCAAGCTCTCCAAGAAGTCCTCCTACAACAATACCACATAAAATAAAAACCACTAAAATCCATATATTTTTATCTCTTGTTGCCATATTTATTATATCCTCCTCTTTTGCTTATATTCACCTTAATTACTATACTTATGTATTATATCTTGTCTTGCCAATTTTTTCAAGATTTAGAGGAAAGTTTTTCTATTTATTTTTTTTATTTATTATGATAAAATTAAAATATCTAAATGTGAAAAAATACTAAATATAGAGCCAGAGTTTTAATTTTAAAATATCTTTAAACATAATTACAATTTTAAAAGCTCAGCATAAAATATTTATTAATTTTAAAAATTAAAATGATAAAAGTCTTTTAATTTGTTTTATTATATGATATATTATTAGTTACCATTTTTTAGTTATACAAATATAATATTGTAATACTATAATTGCTTACTTTTTAAACTTTTTATAAATTTAAGAATAGCTAAAGAACAAAGCGACCTTGGTCGCCCTTTGTTCTCGCAATATAGAGGTTATTAAATAAAATTTGGTTAGAGCATAAATTGCTCGAATGGAGGTTTTTAATGAAGTTTGAAAAAATTAACGATAACCAAATGAGAGTTATTATTTCTATAAAAGATTTAGAAGATAATGATATAAGTTTACATGATTTTATGTCAAATTCTTTAGAATCACAGGATTTGTTTTTTGATTTACTTGAAGAAGCTGAAGAGAAGATTGGCTTTCAAACTAAAAATTGCCAAGTTCGAATTGAAGCATTAGCAATGTCTGATGATAATTTTGTACTTACAATAACGAAAATCAAACCTAATACTAATAAAAAACGTGTTCATACACCAAGCCGTAGGTCAAAACCTGTTGCCAAAAGAAAATCTCATACTCCCATTGAGCTAAACTATTTAATATATAAATTTAACTCGTTTGATGATTATTGCTATTTTATCGAATTTTTAGTAAAAAATAAGCTTATAAATGCTGTTAAAGTAGCTGAAAAAATATATTTATATTTGTATAAGAATTGTTTTTATTTAGTACTATATAATTTAAACACTAAATATAGTAATATCACAAAATTCTATACAATTATAACTGAGTTTGGTTCATATATATCAAATCCAGATATTTTTATACATAGATTAAATGAATCTGGAACATTATTTATGAAGAATAATGCTTTCAAAAAGAGCTTTCTTCACTTTACTTCAAAGGCAAAATAGTTTTGAAATATAAAAAAAATGAAATTATTACATAATAAAAAATTACAAATAAATAAAAAACACTCAAAATGTTAGATTTAATTTTAACATTCTGAGTGTTTTTTATTTTATATTTTGTGTCAATCAACTAATTTTTTAATTTTAATTAACAATCTATTAATTAATAATCCTTAAATACTAATAAACATAGTTTTGAGGATTGTATGTAATTCCATTTTTTCTTACCTCTAAGTGCAAATGAGGACCTGTTGAATTTCCTGTTGAACCTACTTTTGCTATAATCTCTCCTTGTGATACGCTTTGGCCTGTTGAAGCAATTAATTGGCTACAATGGGCATATACTGTTGTTACACCGTTTCCATGATCTAATTTTATACAATATCCATATCCGCCACTCCAACCAGCGTATGTTACTGTACCACTTGCAGCTGCTTTAATAGATGTGCCTGTAGGTGCTCCTATATCAATTCCTGCATGAGTATGGTCTCTTACACTATCATTACTTCCATATCTTGAAGTTATAACTCCTGAAATTGGATTTATTAGATTTATACCCAAATTTACATATCCAGAAGAAGAACCTGAACTATATGCATTTCCAGAATATACAACAACCGGCTTTTCTTTATATAATTTTGCTACACATTTTTCCACAGACGTAAATTTTTTTATTTTTTTATCATATTTTTCTACTATTCCTAATTCATCTTGGTTTGCACTATCTTTGTCTTCTAATTTTTCTATTACTTCTTCAGCTTTTTTAAATGATGAAACATAAAACTTTTCTTTTTTATCATCTGTTATAGCATAATATTTATAATAAGGAGTTCCACTTTCAGTTACTTTGCTATATATTTCATCATCATTTGTGTTTATATCTTTCTTCAGTAAACAAAGTTTATAAGTAGGCATTGCATCAACTTGAACAAAAGCAATATTTTCTTTTGAATCTCCTGCTGTATAATCATTTAATTTTTCCTGAAGCTCACTCTTGTTTGATGTATATCCAATAACCTCACCGTTTAAACTAACCTCATATGTTGGATTATAAAACAATACTACTAAAGCTAATAATATTAAGAATGACAAGAACATTAGAATTATTAATTTTATTGATTTTCTTGTTGTTACAGCAATTTTCTTTAAAATACTAATTTTAAACACTCCCATCAATTTTATTTTTTGCTTTACTTCATTTCACATACTTCTCACTTTGCTAAATAATTGTATATTAAAAAAAGAATTTAAACAATTTTTAAATCTGTTTAAATTCCTTTTTTAACTTACTTATATTTGAACTCTCTTCTTTTTCCTCTCATAATCTCTTTTTTTCTTTAGTTTATTGTTGTACACTATTTTTTACATCCTGTATTTCCGTAATACTTGCAGGAGCAGCTGGTTTATAGTATCCTTTAGATTCTGCAGTTTTGAAAAGTTCATATTGAAAACTCTCATCATTATTTCTTATTTGTTGTAAAGTCTGTCTTAGAGACATATTCTCAGTTTCAGAAATAGCAGTTTGATAAGACCCAAGACTTGCTTTTACACTTGATAAAATATCATTAACCATTGTTTTCTCGTCCATAATAACCTCCTATTTAATTATTTAAAAAAGACATTAACTTTTGTTTTGTATTAAGACTATCTTGAGCAGCTTTAGTAAACATCTGCTTTATTTGAGGATCAACTGCTTGTGAAGCATATGCATTTAATTTTTGATATGACGTTTCATGAGCCCCTATGAAATGTCTTAAATTTTGCAATTCAACTTGACTTAAATTAGACAATTTACCATCATCCCTTTCTTTAAATTTATATCTCTATTATGACCACTTTTAAAAAATTTATTCTAAAATTTTGTCACTTATTTAACCTGTCCCCAAAAGTGACAACTGTGGCAGAAAAGAGCCTGTCCCTAAAAGTGACAGTTAAATTATTTGTAGGTTTGCGAATTTTGCCATTAATCTCTTATGGCCTGCTTTGTCAAATGATATGTCTAATTTGTAATCTTCTCCTTCTTCTTCTATTTTGTTTATTGTTCCTTCTCCAAATTTTTTATGGTATATTCGTTGTCCTTCTTTATATTTTGAAATATCAAAGCTTGTTTCTGCTTTTTTCTTATTGTTTAATGAGTTTAGGAAACTTTCTGCTGTTTTGAATTGAAAACCTGTGTTTATGCTTGATGCTGCTACTTTTGATATGTTTCCTACATTTTCTACACTTCTTATATCGCCTATGTTTGAGTTTCCATTTATTGAATATCTTTTTGTATTTTTGCTTGCTCCGTATTCCCATTTGTATGGGCTGTCTTCAAATTCATCTATGTTTTTGTTTCCTTCTAGCTCATCATATCCTTCCAATAAGTCTGATGGAATTTCATTTATAAACCTTGATATTTGATTATAACTTGTTGATCCAAATATTGTTCTTTTTTTAGCACAGGTTAAATACAAGTATTGTTTTGCTCTAGTTATTCCAACATAGAATAAACGTCTTTCCTCTTCTAGTTCTTTTGGTTCTCCTATTGATTTATTTCCTGGAAAAATTCCTTCTTCCATTCCTACTAAAAACACAACAGGAAATTCTAATCCTTTTGCACTATGTAGTGTCATAAGTGTAACAGAATCTTCGGTATCCTTCATTCCGTCTATATCACTGCTTAAGGTTATTCCTTCTAAGAAATCTGCTAATGTATTTTCCGCTTCCTCTTCTTCAAATTCTATCGCAACTGTTAAAAATTCTTCCAAGTTTTCTATTCTGGTTTCCGCTTCTGTTGTATTTTCTTGTTCTAAAGCTTTTACATATCCTGTTTTATTTAATGTTTCTTTTATAAGTTCAGATATGCTTAATTCTTCTATTTGTCCTCTTAATTCTTCTATTGTTTTTATAAATTCATCTGCATTTACTTTTACTCTATTTAAACCATATTCATCTGCATGTTTTATTACATCAAACATTGAAAGTCCAGTTTTTTCTGAAATCTCGCTAATATTATCTATACTAGTTTTTCCAATACCTCTTTTAGGCTCATTTATAATTCTCCTTAATGAAATATTATCCGAGAAATTATATATTAATCTTAAATATGAAATGATATCTTTTATTTCTTTTCTTTCGTAGAACTTTAAACCTCCTACTATTTTATATGGAATTCCTTCTCTTCTTAAGATTTCCTCTATTGCTCTTGATTGTGAGTTCATTCTATATAGTACTGTAAAATCTGAATATTTAAAATATTCTTCTCTTCTTAAATGATTTATTTCTTCTACTATATATCTACCTTCATCATACTCATCATCTGATTTATGTATTACAGGAAGACTTCCTTCATCATTTTCTGTCCAAAGTTTTTTCTCGTATTTGTTTTCATTGTGTTTAATAACTGAGTTAGCTGCTTTTAGTATATTTCCAGTACATCTGTAATTTTGTTCTAGTTTTATAATCTTCGTTCCTGGAAAATCTTTTTCGAAGTTTAGTATATTAGATATATCTGCCCCTCTAAAGCTATATATTCCGTTGGTCATTGTCTCCAACAACTGTTATATTTCCATGTTTTGAGGCTAGTATTGTAACCAATGTAAATTGTGCTTTATTTGTATCTTGATACTCATCTACAAGTACATATTGGAATTTATTTGTGTAGTATTCTAATGCATCTTCATTTTCTGTAAGTATTTTAATTGTATAGTTTATTATATCATCAAAATCTATTGCGTTATTTTCTTTTAATCTATGCTGATATAATTCATATACTCTTCCTATAACCTCTTTTCTATAATCTCCTGCATATTTAGTTTGATAAGCTTTTGGTTCAAGCATTTCGTTTTTTCCATTGCTTATTTCTGATAAAATGCTTCTGTCCGTAAACATTTTATCGTCTATTTTTAGTGTTTTCATACATTCTTTTATAAGTGTTCTCTGGTCAGATGTATCAAATATTAAAAATGAATGGTCAAAGCCAAGTCTATCAATATATTTTCTTAATATTCGTACACAAATTGAATGGAATGTTCCTATCCACATATCTTTTGCTGCTTCTCCAACTAAGTTTTCCACTCTTTCTTTCATTTCATTTGCAGCTTTATTTGTAAATGTTATGGCTAATATATTCCATGGTTTAATATATTTTTCACTCATTAAATATGCAATTTTATGAGTTAACACTTTTGTTTTACCACTTCCAGCTCCTGCAATTACCAAACAAGGTCCTTCCGTGGCAAGTACCGCTTCTTTTTGTTTATCATTTAATCCTTCTATTAAATCTTGCATTACTTTTCTCCTTTATTTTATTCTTCCAATTATTAATATTTTATATTAATTAAATATTTACTCTTAGTTTTACAAATACTTTTTATATGTTCATTCTGCAAACTCTTTAGTTTCTCTAAACATTTATTTGCATTAATTATTCTAACTTATCTGTATTATTTTTTCAAGCGAACATTTAATTATTTTTTATATTTCTTATACTTAAATAATTACTACACTTTTCTTAACATATTTGCAAGAATTTAAGATAAAATTTTAAAGTATATAAATATCTATATACTCATTGCTATAAGACCAACTAGTATACCAATAATATTACCTATAACTGTACTTTTTCCCATATATAATTTATTCGATTCTGGTGTTAACTCACCAGATACTATGTATATCATTGCACCTGCTGCGAAAGCTAAACATATGCCTATTACCTTTTCAGAAATTCCTCCAAGGATACATCCAACTAAAGCACCGATTGCCGTTGTAATACCTGATAATATTACATACCACAAAATTTTACTAACCTTCATGCCTCCATTCTTTAATGGAACAGCCATAGAAAGTCCCTCTGGAATATCATGAAAGCAAATTGTAATTGCAAGCGACAACCCTAGCTTAATAGATGATTCAAAACCAGAACCTATTGCAAGTCCTTCTGGAAAGTTATGTATTGCAAGTCCTACGCTAATAATTAATCCTGCCTTTAATAAACTTGTTTTAGAATTATCCACAGCTTTAACTGATTTTGAAATTGTGTTATCCACATATATATCACATGCCACCATAACAACAATTCCTAATACTATCCCAACTACTGTATTTAATAAATTTGATATATCTAGTGCTTCTGGAATTAACTCAAAACAAATAATTGAAGTCATAAGTCCAGATGTGAGTGCAAGTACAAATCCCAGAAATCTATTACTGGTTTTATTTAACTTTACACCAATTATTCCTCCCAAAGTAGTACCAAAAGTACCAAAAAACAAACCAATTAAACCAGTTTTTAAAATTTCTTGAATAATGATCACCTCTAATCACAATTTATTTATCTAATTTAGTTATATAACAAGTATATTCTTTAAAACAGTAGTTAATACCAATAAATATTTGCAAAATAGATAAGCTAGTGACAATGGGGATAGCCTCAATGGCACTTGTTCTTTAAATATATATTTTATAGTAATAATTTTCTTGCTTCTGCATATAATATATTAATATATTTTTTTATATAGCATATTTTTTATCCCCTTACTATTGACATTTACCTACTAAAGTTATATAATAAATATGTTGATACATCGCGGGGTGGAGCAGTTGGCAGCTCGTTGGGCTCATAACCCAAAGGTCGGAGGTTCGAGTCCTCCCCCCGCTACCAAATTTAGAGGCTTTTAGCCTCTTTTTTTTGTAATAAAAATATTATCTGTAATTTCTATTGCAGAACAAAGGGCGACTTTGCCATTTGTTCATACCGATTTAAGTTTCCGACTATAAGGAAGAGATCTTAATCAACAAAAAAAATTAGAATATATAATGTATATTCTAATTTTTTTATAATTTTTTATTTTATTCAACTTCTGTTTTCCATAATCCATGTTTATTACAATACGCATATAATGTAGCTCCTTTTACATATGGGAATCTACATTCTGCATTTTCTTCTGGTTGCAGTTTTACTGTATATTCTTTATTATCATGTACTAAAGATATCCATTCTATATAATGTTCTGTTTCCATTACATGGTTTACTTTTACTAATATTTCACTTTCCTCTACCTCGTATGTTGGAACATGTTTTTCTACTGCTGCATCTACTGAATTTGGTTTCATCTCTAACATTGGCTTTCCACAGCAAACTATTCCACAGCCTTCGCAATTACAGTCTTCTATTACTTTTACTGTTGCACCACAGCTTGTACATTTTTTTATTATTAATTCATTTTTCATATTATATTTCTCCCTTCTAAAATCTATTTTTAAATAATGTTTTTATATATAGTTTTACACTATCCTAAATTTTATTTGTATTATATCACATATTATATATATTACACAATTTAAATATATCTTTCTTTTTAAACAGTTATATTATCCTTAATCTCTTCATATTTTGAATCACCTATTCCACTTACATTCTTTATATCTTCTTTATCTTTAAATTTTCCGTTTTCTATTCTATAGTCAACTATCCTTTGTGCTATAGTAGGTCCAATGCCTGGCAAATTATCTAATTCTTTTTCATCTGCTTTATTTATATTTATTTTACTATTTTCTTCCGTACTTGTATTTCGGGTATTATTTGCTTGAATTGAACTCAAACCTATTCCTCCTTCCACAATAAAATCTTGTATATTTTCGTTTTTTGTTGGTATATATATTTTCTGTCCATCAGATAATATATATGCTAAATTAACTTGTGATAAATCCGCATTTTTATTTTCTCCTCCAGCTTTTTTTATTGCATCTATTACTCTATCTCCTTCTTTTAAATATACTATCCCTTCTTTTTTTACTGCTCCTGTAATATGTATTACTATTTCATCTAAATCTTCTTCTGCATTTATACTCGATTCTTTAGTTTCAATTTGATTTTTTTCATCTTCTATAATATTTTCATCTAATAAGTTATCCACATTTGAAACAGCTTCATCCAAATTATATTCCACATAATTTTCTTTATTTGTGAATAAATATATTGCAAATAGTATTAAAATTGCAATTATTAAAATTATAGTTATTATTATTTTATTTTTCTTTGTTATTTCCATATTTAATCACATTCCTTTCCTAAGCACAAATTTGTTGAAAAATAATTATTTTTCATCCTTATCATCATTTCAATTTATTTTTGTTTATTTACTAAAATATATTGAAATTTTTTTTATTTTAATATATAGTTAGTGATATGTTTTTAACGAATTAAATTTTTACAATTAACAGAGGTATAAATATAATGAGAAGAACGAAACAAATAGTACTTATTACTATTATTTTTATGATAATTTTACTGCCATTTGCTAAAGTTTTGGCAGTTAATATAGATACAAATGATTATAATCCAGATAATATTAGTACCAAATCTAATGCAGCTTTACTTGTGGATACTAAAACTGGTAAAATACTATATTCTAAAAACGCATTCACCCCACTGTACCCGGCAAGTACTACCAAAATTATGACTGCTATTCTTACAATGGAAAACTGCCAGTTAAGTGAAGTTGCAACTGTTAGCCATAATGCTGTTTATTCTATTCCTTATGGTTATACTCATGCTAACTTAGTAGAAGGCGAGCAACTTACTGTAGAGCAATTGTTGCATGTACTTTTAATTCCATCTGCAAATGATGCTGCCGTAGTTCTTGCAGAGCATATTGCAGGTTCAGTTGAAAATTTTGCTACAATGATGAATAATAAAGCTAAAGAACTTGGATGCTTAAATACTAATTTTGTTAATCCAAATGGTATTCATAATGATAACCATTATTCAACAGCTTATGATTTATCTTTAATCGGTAGATATGCAATGAAATTTGATGATATTATGCAAATTGTAAAAGTACCTCAATACACATTGCCTAAGACTAATAAATATAATAAAGAAGATAGAATTTTTAATACTACAAATGGTTTAGTAAATAAAAATGATAGTGATTATTACGAGTATGCTACTGGATTAAAGACAGGCTATACAGATAAAGCTGGAAGTTGTATAGTTGCTACCGCTAAAAAAGATAATGTAGAATTAATGGCTGTTATCCTTGGTAGTGAATCTGTTGATGATAGACATGACGATTGCGTAAATTTATTTAATTATGGTTTTAATAATTATTCATATAAAAATATTGTTACAGCTGGTAAAGTAATAGATACTATTAATATAAATGGTGCAACAAAAGAAACGCAAATCTTAAATGTTATAACTAAGAATAATATAAATGTTTTAATTAAAAATAGTGTTGATTTAAACAGAATTGAAAAAAATGTTGATATTAAAGATAATTTAACTGCTCCGATTTCTAAAGATGCCGTATTAGGTTCTATAACTTATACAATAAATGGCGAAAAATATTCAACTGAATTAATTGCAGAAAGTTCTGTTATAAAATCTGATATAGAAATTATACTTTTTAGAGCTCTTTTAATTCTTTTAATTTTTATTATATTTATAATTATTATTGGAAAATTAAATAAACCCAAAAGAAGAAAAAGGTCAGGTCAGTCTTTAAACTATAAAAAGTCTAGTAAAAAAAGAACTGGTTCTAATTATAAAAAACATTCAAATTCTAAAACAAAACAACATGGTGGACAATATAAATATACACAAATTCATGATTATTTATAATTTAATATCAAAACAGTAAGCCATTATTTTAGCTTACTGTTTTCTTTTGTTTATATTATATAATCTGTTCCTATTATTACTGTTATCTCCTGACCTTTGGCCTCACTTGATAAAATCTTGTCAACTCCTAATATATCTTTTAATTTTGTTTCTTCTTCTGTGCCTACATCCTCTCTTTTTATAATTGTTGTATTATTTGTTATAGAAGTATTTCCTTTATCTTCAACTTCATACCCTGCTGCTCTTAATTCTTGTATTACTTCATTTGCTTTATTTACATTTCCGCTTCCATTTATTACTTCTACATCTATTGAGGGTGTATCTAGATTTTCTTCAGAATCTACACTGTTTCCATCTTCCACAGTATTTCCGTCCTCATCACTTACAGGTTCTTTTCCATAAAATAGCTCATCTATTGTTTCTATCGCCTCTTCTTCATCTACAGTATAAATCCATGTTCCTGTATATGCTGCTTGCTCTGGTACTCCTGGCAATGTAGATGTTTTTAAATTATCTATATTAAAGTCTAATACATATGGTACATAGTCTTTTATTGCTGTAAAATCCAAATTTGTTTCAACATATTGTTCTGCAATATCCAAGAAATCAAATACCATGTTTACATCCATGTTTTGTATTGATTGTTCTAAAAGTGCTTTTAAGAAATCTCTTTGTGTTCTCATTCTTCCTAAATCTTCTCCACCGTATTCAGAAGGATATGTTGAACCATCTGAGTTATGTCTAAAACGCACAACTTGTTCTGCTTTATCACCGTCTAATAATTGCTCTCCTGCTTCTAAATCAATATATAGTCCTTGTTTTCTGTCTGTATAATGCATATCTATTGGTACATTGAAATATACTCCACCTATTTCATCTACTAAAGTCTTTAATGCTTCTGTATCAACTTTTAAATAATATTGTACATTTATCCCTGTTATTTCTCTTACATCCTCTAGTAAATTGTCCACACCAGTTTGATATACTGCATTTATTTTGTCATATCCTGATGCATAGTTTTTATCAGTACCTATAAATGTATCTCTAGGTATTGAAAGTAATGCTGCCTCTTGTGTTTTAGGGTCATATGATGCAACCATTATTGTATCTGTTAAATTTTGGCTTTGCCCTAAAACCAGACAATATATTTTATCAAGTGTATTAATTGTTTCTTCATCATGCCCTAAGCTTGTTTTTAATACTCCTTGAATTCCTCCTCCGTTCTTATGTACTTTATATGCAAATATTCCTATTGCTATTAATATAATTAATAATAATACTAAAACTATATTTCTAAAAACATGTTTCTTTTTTTTAGTTTCTTTTACTTTTTTCCCCTTTATATTTTTTTCTTTAGCTGTTTCCTTCAAAATTATTCACTCCTATTTTTACAATATCTTTTACATTATAATAAAATCGTCTTTAAATATCAATATTTTTACAACATTTTTTAAAATATTATTTCTAATAGTATATTGTTATTGTACATTACACTTCCTAAATATGAATTATCTATCATATTTGCTAGTGTTCCATTCATCATAGGAGATACAAGAGAAATTATTGCAAGTATAACATATACAATTACTAATCCTTCTAATAATCCATATACTATACCACCTATTTTATCACATTGCTTTATAACTGGTAGTTTTGCAATTAAAGCTGTTACAAATCTTAATAATATTAATAATATTCTTGCAACTATAAATAGCAAAATCCATACTACTGCTTTTATAATTATTTCTGCAACTGTTTGAGCGGTTGTTTCTGCCACTGTTTCTTTGGCAGTATCTGTTGCTGTTTCTGCTTGTACCCTAATGTATTCTGTAATTGTTGATGGCATATTTTCTTCTACTTGTTTCGAATCCTCGTTTCCAACAATCATTCCTTTTACGGATTGAGCAATATTTTCATCTATTTGTGTTTTATCTATTACTAAATTAGATATTGGAATAAATAAAACAAATGCTATGATAATTGATAAAACAAACGAAATTATTTTTATTAAAACTCCTGTAAGTCCTTTTACATAACCCATAATAATACATACTACAATAATTGCTAAAATAATTAAATCCACTAAAATTGTCATGAATTATCCTCCTTTTTCTTTTGATTTTATATTATAAAATTTATAAATTTATAATCTCTACTCTATCTTGGTATACGATACCTGCTATATTATTTCCAATTACTACATTTTGTACTTCTTGTGTTGAATAATATCTTTTTAATAGCCATCCACTCATATTTATGAATTCTATTTCTTGTCCCATATTTATGGCTATTATATTACCGTAACTGTATACATATTTTACAGCTCCCTCTACAGTATGAACAACTAATTTGTCGCTATCTGCTTCTTTTATTTCTATTACTGTATTTGTATCAAATAGTCCCTCTGTTTCTTCAACTGTTCTATAGATATTTTTATCTAAATTTATATTTGCAAAATTTATGTTTTTTCCTTCTTCATTAAGTTTCATTACAGATGTGCTATTTTCATTTTGTATTACTGTTATTTCGTCATCATACATGCATACTAATTTATCATTTCCTTGATAGGTTATTCCTAAAATTAGTTTGTTTGTATCTGCTTTATTAGTATATATAATTGACTCTTTTGGAGTTTCTTTTGCCTTTTCTATAGATACAATTTTAACATTTGATTGAATCGTTGTTCCTGTTGTATTAACCTCTGCAAAGGCCATATACTCATTATTATCTGAGATATCCACATCTACTGCAGTCGTTGTGGATAAGTATGTTTTAAATAGTTCATTTCCTTTATTGTCATATATTGCAATAACTGATTTGTAAGATGTTCCTTCTATTATTAATCCTACATACCCATTATTGTTTACATTTATTTTTGATATTTGTCCATCTACTTCTTTTGACCATATTAATTCTGAACCTGATATCAAATTGATTTTTGATCCATTTTTTTCGCTTATTGCCAAATATTTATCATTAACACTATATACAGGGTCTGATATTTCTAAATCAATTACTTTTTCTTCATTACCCGAACTATTATATTGTATTAACTTATTTTCTGCTAATACACATATGTACTTGTTATATGCAAAAACATTTACATTTGAATTATAATTTAGCTCTATTGAATTTAATTTTTCTTGTGTTACATTTTTTCTAAATAGGTATTGATCTAAAAAGTTTCTAGCTTCACTACTAGAATAATATACTAGCATTGTTATTCCTATAACTAAAAGAATAATTCCAATAGATATAGCAATAATCATTTTTTTCTTATTTAAATTTTTCTTTTTTCCTGTTTTAAAATCCACTATATCTTTCAAAATTATTCCTCCTTTGCTCGTAATTATTTATACCAGTTTTCGCTTTTTTTTTCAATACTTTTTTCTGAATTTGTTCATTCCGTAAAGTAATTTTAACATTTTTATTCTACCTTAGAACATAAATTAATTGTGTTAATCCCAAAAGGCCAAAAACAGGATAAGTTACATTTACTAGGTCTGCAAAGCTAATATTTGCTACAAATATTGCCGAAATACATATAACTCTATTAAAAAATTTATATTTTTCTTTTTTAACATTTTCTAAAAACCCATACCCTGCAGATATCATTGTTGAATATATTGAAAAGATTATTACTACCCCATAAATATATTTGTATAATTTTCCAATCTTACCAGCTATATAAACCATTGGCATTTCTATATTGCTTATTTCTTTAATATTGTTAAATTTATATACTATTAAAAAAATAATTGATGATAAAGCAAATAAAATCATTGTGGATATTATGCTAATACTTTTTTCTTTATTTTTAGCATATTTTTTTATACTTATAAGCATTGGAATTAATAATATACTATTGTAGCTTGCATATTCAATGCTTTTTATTATCCACATAAATTGGTTGTTTGTTTGATCCCATTGTATATTAAAACATTTTATTTCTCCTATCATATTTGTTTTTATTCCTAAAATGCATATTATTATAATTAAAATGGGTATTATAATATTGTTTACTTTTGTAATACCCTCAATTCTTTTCATGAATGTAATATAAGAAATTATTACAGCAAATAGTATCATAATTATTTTGGGTATATTAAATTCTTGTTTAAAGTATGTTGCAAATCCTGCCACCATTATGTAAAAAGATAATAACAAAAACAAGTTAACAATAAAGTTAAATATGTTAATTGTTTTTTTTGGTAATTTAGTACTTTCAAGTAGTTTCTTATACGATGATATTTTTAGATTATTTGATTTTCTTAAAATTAAGTAAATTATAATTCCTGTTAATAAGCTCGATATGATAACTCCAAAAAATCCCCATTCCTTATAAACATTAAAAAAACTATAGATTTCCTGACCTGATGCAAACCCTGCACCTATTATTGTTCCTATAATTGTAAAAATAACCTTAAAACTCTTTTTCACAAAAAACCCTCCTCATAAATGTTTATGAGGAGGGTTTTATATATATTACCTCTTTCTTCTTCTATATTGCCATACTATAATGCCTACAATAATAATTATTACTGGAATTCCAAATATAATTGCTAATATTATTTTATTTTGTTGATCAGTTACTGTGTATGCTGTTACTTCTACATCTTTTCTTATAGTAATCATATTATCTCTTTCTGTTAAATATGCCATAGAATTCATTGCCAAATCTTCATTATTGTAATAGTTTAATACATATGAATATCCATCCGCTTCTGAAATTCTTAAATTTGAAACAAACACATTATTTGAATACACAATTAATTCTGATGTTTTATCATCTTCAACCGTTTTCTTTAATAATGCTCCTACAGTTGCATTTCCCATTTCTTTATCTGAACCTTCAACAAAATTATTGCTCTCTAAAGAATAATCTGTTCTAAGAAATGTGTTTTCACTTGTTGTAGCTAAAATCTCAGCTTGTACACCTAACTCTTTTAATTTGTCTGAATCAGCAATATCAATCTTTCCAGATGCTATAAAGCATGCATTCATATACATATCTGCTTCTTTAGTTACACTTGTATATGGACTTACTGTTACTAGTATAGCTGTAGGATTTTGATATAGCATTTTATTACTATCTTGTTCTACCAATATACCTTCTGGTATACTAACACCATATTCATCTAAAACATCTTGGAAATTTTTCATTTCTTTTCCTGTAGCATTTGGTTCACTAAATAATAATATCTTTCCACCTTTATTTATATAATCAATTATTTCGTCTCTCTCTTTTTTTGTTATATCTTCTATAAGAGTTGTTATCATTAATACTGAACAATCATCTGGAACAACTCCTTTTGTTAATAAATCAAGATCATTTACTTCATATGCTTCATTTTCAAGATTTAAATTAAATAAATACATATCACTTGTAGAATATTTGTTATGTCCAGTTAAATTATATATAACTGGCTTTTTCTCAGTCGTTACAGATATTAATGCATTTGTTAATGCTTCTTCGGTTGTATCTTTTGTTTGATATGTTGAATAATCCATTTCATATAAATCACCTGATGAAAGCAATTTTTCTCTGTCTCCACATTTTACTATAATTGCTTGTTGGTCAGCTGTAATTCCATATTCATCTGCCAAATCAGGTCTTGCCGTTATATTATTAATAATTTCTATTTTTATTAAATCGTTTATACTACTGTATTTTTTTACGAAATCTTCTTCTGCTTCGCCCATGTTAATCATCATTACATTTATTTCTTTATCAATAGAACTTATAATATCTTTAGATTTTTCTGATAGGCTATATACCTTATCTTTTGTAACATCTATATCTTCAAAGTTAGCATTCTCCACAGCTAAGTTTATTCCTATACAAACTGCTATTATAATTAATATTAACAAAACTGTTAATGATGTTTTTCTAATCCATCTTCCTTTTACAGGATTTTGTTCTTTCTTAACCTTTAATGATTTTTTCTCATTTTTATTTTCTTTCAAGTAATCTCACCTCTCTTCTAGCTTATGGCTTTTCTTCTTTTTATTAAAATTATTGTTATTAAAATGCACATAATTGTTATTGATACTAGCGATATTACATCTGGTATAGATATAAGTCCGTATGGGAACTTCATAAATTTATCCATTAAATCTACAGCAGAAAAAATATCACTTATTTCAATTAAAAACCAAGGTGCAACTAATATAGCAATTGTAATAATAGCTGAAACAATTTGATTTTCTGTTAGACTAGATACTAACATTCCTATTGATATTGCTGCTATTGCAACTAAAATAAATCCAAGTATTGTTGCTAGCATTGTTGGAATATTTACTGTTCCAAAAAAACTTACAATTACTGCATAAACAATTGACAAGATTATTGTAATTAATATTATTGTAACTGCTGCAAAAAACTTTCCTAAAACTATAGATGTTACACTTTTAGGAGATGTTAATAAAAGTTGTTCTGTTCCATTTCTTTTTTCTTCTGAAAAGATTCTCATTGTAAGTAAAGGAACAATTAATAATAAACCATACCTTGCTGTTGCATAGTATAAATTTCCCATATCTACAGAATAATAAGTAATTGTTGTTGCATAGAAAAATATACTATACATTAACATAAAAATTCCTATTGAAATATATCCTATAGGAGATAAAAAATATGTTTTTAACTCTTTTTTATAAATTGCCCACATTATTTTTTCTCCTCCTTTTTGTTTGATTTTTCTTGCTCTATAGCTTTCTCTTTGTTTTCATTTTTTTGTGCCTTATTTTCCTCTTTGCTATTATAATTTTTGTTTACTTCAACAGCATCAATTAATTTTATAAATGCTTCTTCAAGAGTTGTTTCAGATTTTTTTAGTTCTAAAATAACAATATCTTGTTTTGGTAATAAATTAAATAATTGTTTTCTTAAGTCTACATCTGAAGATGATAATATCAAGTATTGTTTTGTTCCATCATGATTATCTTTTACGAGTTCAACATTTTTTATTTCTTTTATTTGATCTTTTAAATTCCTTATATTATTTTTTGGATCCTCAACCGTTAATAATATTCCATTATTGTCCATTGTTGCTTTTTCTAGATTTTCTGGTGTATCAACTGCGATTAATTTTCCTTTATTTATTATAATTACTTTTTCACATATTTGACTAATTTCAGATAAAATATGTGATGATAAAATAACAGTATGATTTTTTCCTAATTTTTTTATTAATTCTCTTATTTCTGTTATTTGTTTTGGGTCTAGCCCTACTGTCGGCTCATCCAATATTATTACATCCGGATTACCAACTAAAGCTCCAGCCAAACTAACTCTTTGCTTATACCCTCTAGATATATTTCTTATTAATCTATTTTGTACTTCTTGTAGTCCAGCTTCATTTATTACTCTTTGTACTTCTTGTTTTCTTTCTTTTTTCTTTACCAATTTTAATTCTGCCATATATGAAATAAATTCTTTAGGAGTTAGTTCATAGTATAGTGGCACGCCTTCAGGCATATAACCAATTTGTTTTTTTACTTTGTTTGGCTTTTTTAAAATATCAATACCATTTACAAAAATTTGACCACTTGTTGGCTCTATATAGCCAGTAATCATATTCATTGTAGTACTTTTGCCCGCTCCGTTAGGACCTAATAAACCAACTACTTCTCCATCTTTAACTTCAAAGCTAATATTATCGACAGCAATAGTTGATTCGTACTTTTTTGTGACATTTTTTACTTCTATCACTCTTTTTTCCTCCAATCTCGTATTTCCGTATGATTTATACGGATTTATCTTATCATTAATATATTTTATTATCAATATATTTCACATAATTTTCACATTATTTTAACCAACAAAACCAAACTCATAAAAACTATTATCCAGAATATATTTTAATATACCTTTTTTATTTTGAGAGATTCTTTAAAATAAATTTGCTAGAGCACAAATCGCTCGAATGGAGGCTTTTATGGAAATATATCCTCTTTTGATTTCTTTTATCATGGTATTTATTGCAGAACTTGGTGACAAAACACAATTACTGATACTATCATTTGCAGGAAGTGTTAAAACTAAAAAAATACTATTTGGAATAGCTTTGGGTTCTTTCTTTAGCCATGGTTTAGCAATTCTTTTTGGAAGTACATTAATGTTACTAAATAATCCACAATTTCAAGACACACTAAAAACAATTACATATTTATCATTTATTTTAATTGGGATATTGTCATTAATACCTAAAAAAGAGAGTGTTTCTGAAACTCAAAAACATTCTCTTGTAAATAGAATTTTAAAATTAAATATTAGTTATACTTTTATTATTGCTTTATCCATATTTATTGGTGAATTTGGTGATAAAACATTTCTTTCCTCTATAGGATTTGGAATTGAATACCCTACACATAAACTAATGCTTATTTTAGGAGCTATTCTAGGAATGTTAGCTAGTGATTCAATTGCAATTATTTGTGGAAAGTTTTTAAGTACATATATTTCAGAGGACAAAATGAAGAAAATCTCTGGAATTTTGTTTCTATTATTCGGAATCTTAGGGTTTATCCTTTAAAATAAACCCTAGTATCTTTTTTGATGCTACTTATATATTTAATTTTATTGTCTTACCTCCACTCCTTTATTTTCCTTTTTTATTATTACTTAATTTTCTTCCTGTTTATCTATTAATGTTTTTATCCATATCTCATCTCCATTTTCTGTTTTTACTCTTAAATTTGGAAATGTTGTTGACATTTTTTCATTTGTAAAATAATTGTTTTCTATTTTTTCTCTTATCTTTGGCAATAAACGATTAGAATCCGTTTTATATTCTATATTGTATAATAATCTGTTTTGATATGTTTGAATTCCCCATACAGTTACTATACAATCAATTACTAAAAAAACAAATATTGCAGTCTCTATAATTATTTTATTATTTGGTTTTATCTTATTCACAAATTTATCAATTAAATGTTTTACAATTCTCATTATTATTACAGATAATGCTCCCCAATAAATTGAAAAAATAATGCTAATTCTTCCATTTAAATTAAATTTTAAATAATCATAATTCCAAAATCTTATTCCATATATTGCCTCTAATACATAGCTTAGAATATATTCAGCTACTGAACCAATTAGAAAACCTGCTACAAACAATTGCCAAGATTTTTTTAAATCTATTTTATCTAGTACATATATAAGAGCCGTACCACAAATACCATAAACAGGACAAAGTGGTCCCCATATAAAACCTTTTCTGCTTTCTAAAACTCCAACAGAAATATAGCAATATATAGTTTCTAATAATAGACCTATAACACTAAATATTAAAAAGTACCAAAACAGATGATGAATAGTTACTTGATTTCGTTTTTTTTCCATATATTTTTCCTCTCAATACTATATATATTACTATTCTTAACTAAATACATATTTTTTTATTCATCATTTGAAATATATTCAGCATTATACACTACTTTTTTGTTTTTTTCCATCTTTTTTGTTGACTTTTTTAAAAAAAGGTGTTATTATATTTATTGCATTTGCAAATGGGTCAGTAGCTCAGGTGGATAGAGCACGGGCCTTCTAAGCCCGGTGTCGGGGGTTCGAATCCCTCCTGGCTCACCAAACACATAAAAAGAAAGGTTAACAAGTTAACCTTTCTTTTTTATTGTCTTAGACAACAAGGTTCTGGGGTACCCGACTTCAATCTTTGATTGCTATGTCGGGTCAGGTTCTTATTATTCTTCATCACCCTGCAATTTTTCTGCTCTATCTGCAGCAATTAAATTATCTATCATTTCATCTAAATTTCCATTTAAGAAATCTTCCATTTGATATATTGATAATCCTATTCTGTGATCTGTTATACGTCCTTGTGGATAGTTATATGTTCTTATTTTTTCACTTCTTTCTCCACTACCTACTTGTAATTTTCTTGTACTAGCTACTTTTTCATCTTGTTTTTGTTTTTCTATATCATATAGTTTTGTTCTAAGCATTTTCATTGCATTTTCTCTATTTTGGAACTGAGATCTTTCTGTCTGACATTCTACTACTATTCCTGTTGGCTCATGAATTAATCTAACTGCTGATGATGTTTTATTAACATGTTGTCCTCCTGCTCCAGATGCTCTATAAACCTCCATTTTTATATCTGAAGGGTTTATATCTACTTCTACATCTTCTACTACTGGAAGAACTGCTACTGTAGCTGTAGAAGTATGTATTCTTCCACTTGCTTCTGTGTCTGGAACTCTTTGAACTCTATGAACTCCACTTTCAAATTTTAACCTACTATATACTCCTTTTCCTGTAATCATAAATGATATCTCTTTATATCCACCAAGACCTGTTTCATTTTCATTTAATACATCTATTTTCCAGTGTTTTCTTTCTGCATACATAGAATACATTCTAAAAAGCGTACCTGCAAACAAAGCTGCTTCTTCTCCTCCTGCTCCTGCTCTTATTTCGCATATAACATTTTTGTCATCATCTTTATCTTTAGGTATTAAAAGCACTTTTATTTCTTCTTCTAATTGAGGTAATTTATCTTTTGCTTCAAGCATTTCTGCTTCTGCCAAATCCTTTAATTCTTTATCTATATTTGGATCATCCACAATTTCTTTTGCTTCATCATATTGTTTTTGTACTTTTTTATATTCTCTATATTTTTCTACTATTGGCTCTAATTCAGCATGTTCTATCATTAGCTCTTTCCATTCTTTTTGATTAGCTATAACATCTGGATCACTTATTTTTTGTGTTAATTCTTCAAATCTATTTTCTACTGTATCTAATTTCTGAAACATACAAACCTCCATTATAAACATTTTAAACATTAATATTATACATCATTATTTAGTATAATTCAAGATTATATCAATTTTTATTCCGCCTCTCAAAAGGACAAAAAAGAAATATCCTCTCATATGATATTTCTTTTTTATAATCTATATATTTACTAAATTGTATTGTATACCTAATTTATTTAAAATGCTTGCTTCTCTTTTAGTACAAGTAAATATTATTACTTGATGATTATTCATAATCTCATTTAAAAATTTTAAAATATTTTCCATTCTATAATCATCATAATATGCAAATGCTTCATCCAAAATAATTGGCATTTTTTCGTTTGAAAGTTCATCTACCATTGATAATCTAAGTGATAAATATAGTTGATCTATTGTTCCAGTACTTAGCCTTTCAGCAGGTATATATTCACCATATTCGTTTTCTACTATCAAACCTTTTTCTTCATTTATTCCTACTTTAGTATATTTATTATTAGATATTTTTGCTATATTCTTTGACATATTTTCCGTAAATTTTGGTGTAATATTATTTTTCATGTTTATATATGCATTATTCATAAATTGCTTTGCTAAATTAATTTCTTCATTTCTTTTTAATAATTCTTCTCTCTCTTCAATTAATTTGTCGTATTCTTCTTTTAAGCTTGATAGATTTTCTAATTTTTCCGCTATACTGTTTTCTTCATATTTTAAAGTTTGTAAATCTACTTTACTCTTATTTAACTTTTCCTGTGTTTCTAATGAAATAAAATCTATATTTTTTTCATCAATTTTATCTAATAATTCTTCTATATTAATTTTTCCACTAAATTTAAGTTTTACATTGTTTATCTCTTGTTCTAGCTCATTATCTAAACTTATTTGTTCACTTTCTATCTCGTTGTCTTGTTTATGTATTTCTTCATTTAAAATTTCTATTTGTCTATCTAATAGATTGATTTCGTTTCTATATTCCTCTTCTGCTTTTTTTATTTTATTGTTTTGTTTTTTATTATTTATTATTTCTATTATAATAACTAATATAATATAAATAGGTATTAAACAAAGATTTATAATATTTATAATTTTATTATTTAAAAGGTTTTTATTTACAAAATAAATTAAAATATTTAATATTAGAATTCCCACTAAAATCAAAATGTATTTTTTTATATTTATTTTTTTGATATACTCATTAGCTTTTGATTTATTTTTTTCCATTAATGAATTTTTTTCTATATTTAATTCTTTTATTTTTTCCTCTTTTTCTTTTTTAAAATTACTTTTGATATTCATTTTTTCTTCATTGTTTTGTTTATGTAGAAATATTATTTTTAACTCTTTTAGAGCATCTACTTCAGTTTCTAACTTTGATATTTGGCTAGCATATAAATTTTTCTTAGCTTCATTAATTTCTTTATCTTCCTTATATGAAGCTAATTCTTTTAATGTATTTTCAATATTTTTCAACCTATCTTCTATAATATTTATTGGTCTGTTTTGAGATCTTTCACTTCCTATTTCTTCTATTTGCATTTTATTTAATTTATCTATAACTTTTTTAAATGATACACTATCATCTCCTGTTCCCGCAAGATTTGCAAGTTTTTGAACTAAAATACTTTGTTCTTGTTTATTAAGCTTTACTTCTTCTTGCATAGATACTACAGTAGAAGTAAACATTGTTTCATCTACATTTGTCTGATCATAGAAAAATTGTGTACCATCCTTTTTAGCAATATTAAACTGTTCTGAAACTTCTTCCATATTTTCATTATATATTTTAGGTTTTTTCTTGTTGAAATCTCTAACAATTTCATATTCGCTTCCATCGTCTAGTTCATATTTTAATTTTCCTGAATAATCTGTTTTTCCCCATGGTTTGTATTTTTCATAATCTGAAATAGTTTTTCCATTTTTATTTTTTGAAATTCCATATAATGTATTCTTTATATAATTAAGTATAGTAGATTTTCCACTTTCGTTTTTTCCATAAATGATATTTAATTTATTTTCTAAATTTATTTCTTTGTTTTCTATATTTCCGTAATTATTTATCTTAATATTTTTTATTTTCAAAATAATTTCTCCTTTTTGCTTTAAATAATTTATGTTGCATATTCATACAAAACTACAAATAATTTCATCAGTTTATTCATATTTTATTATTACTTGCTATTGCTTAATATATTTAAGCCTATTTCTAATACATTTTCTAAAGTTTCTTTATTATAATTTTCCTTTTGCATTTCTTCTAATATTTCTTTAACAAATAACCCTCTTAAGCTATTTTCTTTTGATAATTCTTCTATATCTATCTTTAATTTTGTATTATTTTTTATTTTTATTATATTTTCATTATTAATGTATTTAAATAAATTATTTATATTTATTTCAAAATTTTTATCTCCTGTTAGAATTAATTTATAGTATATATTATCTTCTAATTTTAGATCATTTATTTTTTCTATTAATTCTTCTATATTATTTAAATTACTTATATCAATTTCTTTTTCTTTAAATTCTTTTTCATCTATTTGAAGAAATTCTAGTTTTATATTTTCTTTTGTTAATTCTCCAACTATTACTCCATGTTTACCTAATTCATCAAACCCCATAGAGATTGGTGAACCTGGATATACTATTCTTTGATTTTCTTCATTATTATAATCTGGTTTATGTATATGCCCTAATGCAATATAATCAAATCCCATTTGCTTTAATTTTGTTTTATTAAGTGGATTATACTGCATATCTTCAATAGTTGAACCATTTAAAGTTCCGTGAGTTATTAATATATTTATTTTTTCTTTATTTTCTATAACAATATCTTGCACATCAGATAGACCACAATAAAAATCATTAAACCCAAACCCATATATATTGCAATCTTCATTTTCTACCATTTCTATGTTATTTGTAAATATTTTTACATTATCATTCCACTTTACTGTTTTATACATAGAACCATTAATATATGGATCATGGTTTCCTGGTGTAATATATATTTTTGTATCTGGTATCTCTTTAAATAAATTATTTATATATTCTATTGTACTTTTCCTTATATATTCATTTTCGTATAAGTCTCCTGCTATAAAAAAATATTCTATTTTATTATTTTTTATATATTCTATTATGCTTTTAAAAGCACCTCTTTGTTCTAATCTTCTTTGTTCCCCAAGTTTATTTCTTCTATTTAATACTGTAAAAGGTATGTCAAAATGCATATCTGCCATATGTACAAATTTCATGCTTATCTTTCCTTTCTACTTTTCTTTAAATATTTTATATTAGTATTTTTAAATAGTCAATACTTTCTCAGAACATTTGTTTATGTCTAGCTTGTCTAAGCAAGATAATTTAAAAAAACACATATATTATTTAAATTATATGTGTTTTTATTATCTATTTTTATTTAATTAAATTTTATTTAGCATCTTCCTCATCAAAAGCACCAAATAACTCATCAAATTTTGCTTCTAATTCTTTTTGCACATCCACAGACATTATATCATCTTCATTTTTATCTTCTTCTGGTTCTTCGTTCTGTGGTAGAATTGGTGCTTCTTCACTTTGATGATTAACATTATTGCTATTAATCGTGTTTTTATTCGTTTTATTATTTTCTTCTTTTTTTGCACCTACTTTGTCATCTTCCTCAAATAAGTCATCAAGAGATTCAACCTTTAAATCTTTTGGTTTATTCTCTTCGCCTTCTACATATGGATTATAAGGATTAAATTTTCTCCATTTTCCTCTATTTCCAATATCAAACTCTAAATGGTTTAATGTATATTCTCCTAGCTTTCTACCCATTTGAGTTTCGAAATAATAGTACTTTTCATCTTTTATTGGCTTTAACCCTTTTTCATATATAATACATAAATCGTTGTCCATTCTTCTTAATTCATCAGGTGTCATCAATGCTCTAGCCATAACTTGATCAGAATCGCTATAACCTTGTCTATGGAATTGTTTGTCTCTATTTATAGACCTATTATCTCTAGATATAGTTTTCTCTCCTAGTGCCTTAGAGAAATATTCAACAGTTTTAAATGAGTTACTTCCTAAGAATACGTGAGTATCACAGTTACCCATTATGGTTTCATATGACTTTTCATATACAGCTTCTAATTGATCTAAGTTTTGAAGAATAACACTAAAAGATATTCCTCTACTTCTTGATGTAGAAATCTTTTTATCAAAATCTGGTATTTGCCCTATATTTGCAAACTCATCTAATATAAAGAATGTTGGCATTTTTAATCTTCCACCATTTTTATCTGCAAAATCGTATAGTTGTTGAATCATTTGTGAGAAGAATATTGTTAACAAGAAATCATATGCTTTATGTGTATCTGATGATATAACATACACTGCCGTTTTTCTTGTTCCTATTTCGTCAAAATCTATTGTGTCTGTTGAAGTTACCTCTGCTATTTCTTTTGAATCAAATTTACCTAATTTTGATTGTAATGAACTTAGAATTGAACCATATGTTTTTTCTGGTGCTATCTCAATTGATTTATAATTCATTCTTGCTGGATGATCATAAGGAAGTTGATTCATTAAATCTGTTAATAAATTGCTTCCTCCATTTGTGTTAGCAGCTCTAACTAATTCTGAACAGCTTGCTAGGTTTTGTTCTTCTTCTGGTCTTGTTGCCATTAAATAATATATAAGTGCTTTTAATAACATTTCTGCCATATCATCCCAATATGGATCACTTCCTGATGTTTCTGACTTTTGTCCTTTTACTATTGTATTTGCAATAACATCAACGTCTATTTCGTTTCTTATATGTAATAAAGGATTATATCCATCACTATTTGCTGGATTTACTAAATTTAATACTTTTATTTCATACCCATTTTTTCTTAAATATCCTGCTGTTTTATCATAAAGTTCTCCCTTTGGATCTGTAAATACATATGAGCCTAACATTTGAAAAGCATTTGGTATTGAATATGATGCTGATTTACCAGAACCAGAACCGTCCAACTACCAATACATTAACATTTCCTCTTTTATCTACTGGCAAATAATTATGTTTAGAAAGTATTATTCCCTTACTTTTACTTAATATACTATATTGTTCTCCACCTTCGCTCCAATCACTAGAACCATGCTCTATATCTGTATACTCGTGTTTTGGTTTTGATCTAAATAATCCTATAAATACTAATACTAAATATATAATTGAGAAATATAGTAAAGTTTTAAAAAAGTATCCAATATAATCAGCTGATAATGCTTCACCTATTGATGTAAAGCTTAAAAACTCTGGAAATAGTTTTTCTAAGAATATATTAAAATCAAAACTGCCACTCTGGTTTGCAATTCCAACTGAAACTCCAATAGGCGCAACAAGTACTATGGCAAAAAATATCCATAGTACAGCTATAATTATTAAACTATTTTTATTATCTTTTAATGTCTTACTAATTTTATAGTTCATATTATTATTCCACCTTCGCTTTTGTTATATTAATCTCTTCCCCTATCACTATCTCTTTTTCCTTCTATTGCTTTTTTAACTTTAGCAGCATCTCCTGATAGAACTTGTCCATCTTTTGTTGCTCTACCAATGACTTTCTTTCCATCTTTTACAACTATATTATCAGCTGCTGCAAGTGTAGTATTTGGTCCTTCAATAACTTCTAACTTAGATGGTCCTCTTTTTGCTGATTTTGGAGGCATTACCAATGTTTGTTCATCTTTTGCTATTACTTGTCCTCCACAAACATGCTTACTACTTGAATGTACATTCGTACTACTCATGATATTTCCCCTTTCTCTAGTCTTTCTTCTCATCTCTAATTTCGAATGTAAAGTATGACTTATATGGTTTTAACTTGCATTTTCCTCTAACATCATTTGTTTCTTTGTCAAAATATAATACTGGTTTTACTTCTTCTGTAGTTTCTGGATCTATTATTGTTATAGGTCTTTTTAAATTTGGAGTATATTTAAACTCTTTAAATACTGTTTCTTCCTCCGAATATAAAGTATCAAACTTTATTAATGCTGGCTTTTTAGATATCGTAACTTTATTATCTTCTAAAATTCCCATATTTACAACTACTCTATCTTTTCCAAAAGACAATATAACTAAATCTTGCTCGTCTTTTGGCTCGTCAACAAAAAAAGTCTTTTTTTTAACATCTCCCCTCAATTCTTCTGTAAAGTCCAATCTTTCTATTGTATATTTAGGTGATTCTTTTAAATACTCTTTTTCTGTTTCATTAATTTTATATATTACTGTGTTTACTCCTTGTGGATCAGTTATACTGAAGTGTTTCCCCTGTACAATCTCCATACACTTTTACCCTCTTTCTATGAATCTTCGTTGCCATAGCTTATCCTTCGTTTGAATCACTATATTTCCATTATATAGCATTTGGCTACATAAGTCAATATTTTTCTTATCTTTATGTTAACTTTGCAAAAATAAGCTATCAACTACTGTTACATATTTTATTCTACATTCACTCTTGGATTAAACTTAGATATTTTGTCAAGTTTTTTATAAATTCCAATTTCCTCATTCGTTGGCTTCTTAGGTATCATTATTTTTACGTCTGCTATCAATTCTCCTCTTCCACCTTTTCCATCTTTATATCCTTTTCCTGGTATCTTTACTTTTTCTCCACTTTCAACTCCTTGTGGGATATGTAAATATATAGTTTCCCCAATTGTCTCTATTGAAACTTTTGTACCAAGCACCGCTTCCCATGGTGTTATATATAAATTTGTATATAGGTCAATTCCTTTTAATGAGAATTTCTTGCTATTAACGATATTAATTCTTATTAATAAATCCCCGTTTTTTCCTCCGTTTTCACCCTTTTTGCCTTGTCCTATTAACCTAATTTTTTCATTATTTCTTATTCCTGCTGGTATTTTTATTGTAAATGTTTTCATCTTGCCATTTTGTGTTCTTAAAGAAATTTTCTTTTCCAAACCATAGAAAGCTTCTTCAATTGATACTTCTATTTCAGTTTCAATATTTTCACCTTTTCTCGTACGTTTTTCTTCTTTCTTTTTAGTTATTTTCTTTTCTTTGTCCAATTTTTCTCCAAAAAACATATTAAAAAAGTTACTAATTATAGAGCCTTCTTCTCTTCTAGCTCCTTCTGGTTTTTTCTTTCTACCAACATTGTAAAACCACGTTCTATCATATTTTCTTTTTGATGAAGGTGTTGATAATACTTTATAGGCTTCGTTTATATCTTTAAACCTTTCTTCAGAAAAGCTGTTTCCTGAATTGATGTCTGGGTGATATTTCTTGGCCTGTTCCCTATAAGCTGTTTTTATCTCGTCTTGAGTTACTTTATTGTTTTCTAGGCCTAGTATTTTGTAATAATCTTTAAATATCATAAGCCTTCCTCCCCCTAAAAGCACCATTATTATACCATATTCTACAAAATAAATAAATACTAAACCAGTTTTTTTTGTAAATTTGTGATAATTTTATTCCTAGTAAATATACTATCAGGGTGAATTAGCTCATTTTTTCTTAAAGTATATTCTAAAGACATATCAATTTCATATAGTACTGCTTTATCAATATCTTCTATTGCTATTCTTCTTGCTTCTTCTAATTTTGCTTGCTTTTCTTCATTTTTATAATTTCTATTTTCCTCTATTTTGTCAGCAACAAAGATTATCTTGGCTAAAAGATTCATATTTTTATTTGCAACTGTATGATATTTTATTGCATCTTGCATATCTTCTGTAAATCCATATCTTTTTTTACATATGTCTGCACCAATTTTAGCATGCAATAATCCAATATTAACTTTCTCTATTTCGTCTACCCCTAGCTTATTTTCAATAGCATATTGTAGTTTTTCTTCTTTTGATAGTTCTTTTCCTATATCATGTGCTAATCCAATTAATTTTGCTTTGTTAACATCTTCTCCATAAATTTTAGCTAACTCTTCTGCTTTTTTCATTACACCCATAGAATGTTTGTATCTTTTTTCAGAAATTTCTTTTTTTAAATCTTCATCTATTTGCTTTAATAGTTTTTTTGTTTTATTATCATCAAATATTTCTTCCATTATTTTGTTCATTCCTTTCTGATAAATTGTTGTATAATATTTCAACCAAATTAGCTAATTTTATATTTTTAATTAGTTTACTTGCTCTTCCATTGCTAAATTAATTAGTTTGTCTAATAATTCACTATATTTAACTCCTTCTTGTTCCCATAATTTTGGATACATACTTATTTTTGTAAATCCTGGCATAGTGTTTATTTCAATTAATAAAATTCTATTAGTTTTATTTTCAATAAAGAAATCTACTCTAGATAGCCCTTTTCCGTCTATTGCTTTAAAAGCTTTTACTGCTGTTTTTCTTATTTTTTCTACTATCTCCTTAGAAACGTCTGCAGGTATTACAGTTCTAGATTCATTATTTTTATATTTTGCATCAAATGTATAAAAATCTTCTGCAGATAGTATTTCTCCTATACCTGAGACTTCCACCTCTTCATTCCCTAATACGGCACACTCTACTTCTCTACCCTTTATTTCTTCTTCAACAAGTATTTTTTTGTCGAATTTTCCAGCATATTCTATATATCTTTTTAATTCTTCTTTGTTTGTTGCTTTATTTATTCCAATTGAAGAACCTGAATTTGATGGTTTTATAAATACTGGATATCCCAATTTTTCTTCTACAATGTCTGGTATTTTATTCAAGCTTATTATTTTTTCATTAAACTTTTCATCTACATATATGTATTTATCTTCATATTTTCTTAAATAAATATAATCTGCTTGTTCTATATTAGCATTTTTAAATATAAATTTTGAATACACTTTATCCATACACACACTTGACGATAATACTTTACATCCTACATATGGTCTATTAATTAACTCTAACATTCCTTGAATCGTACCATCTTCCCCATATAACCCATGTAATACCGGAAATATCACATCACATTCTTGTAAATATTCAATTGGATTTATTATTTTATTAATTTCGTTTATTTTTTCGCCTACTTCAATAACCTCTATATCCTCTATCTTTCTTGTGTATTCAAACCAATTTCCTACTTCATCTATATATATTGGATATATTTCATATTTAGTTTTATCTAAGTTTTTTATTACTGATGTGCCTGATGTAATAGACACATCATGTTCTGTTGACATTCCTCCAAATATAACGCCTACTTTTAACTTATTCATCATATACATCCCCTTCTTTATAATAAAACTATTTTTATTTTAACAAATTTTTTCAAAAATCTCTTGAAAATTCATTCCATTAGAAGCCTTTAAAAGTATTGCATCTCCTTCTTGTATTTTATTTTTTAATATTTCTATAGCTTCTTCATTATTTTTACATACAAAAATCTTATCTTTGCTTAATCCTTCTTCTTGTGCTTTTTTTGAAATATATTTAGACATATCACCTACTGTTAATAATATGTCTATTTTATTTTTCACAACTTCTTCTCCTACTTTCTCATGAAGCATTTTTGAAAATTCTCCTAGCTCTAGCATATCTCCTAATACTGCAATTCTCCTATTAGTACTTATATTTCCTAAATAATCTAGTGCTGCTTTCATAGAATCATAATTTGCATTATAGCAATCATTAATAATAGTTGCTCCCATTTCATTTTTATGTATTTCCATTCTTCTTTTTGTTAATTCAAAATTAGCTGTCCCTTGTAAAATATCTTCCATTTTTATATTAAATAAATTTCCAACTGCTATAGCACATAAACTATTTAATACAAAATGTGCTCCGCCAACTGATACATTAACATTATATGTTTTATTGTTTATATCTATCTTATATGTACTTCCGTTTTCTGATGTTTTCACATCCTTTGCCATAATGTCACTTTTATTTTCTAACCCAAATGTCACTACATTAAATTTATTGTCGTGGTTATTTTTATTCCAATCCTGTAGCATGTCATTATCATTATTAATAATTAATGTTCCATTTTCTTGTAATCCTTCTAAAATTTCTAATTTTGCTTTTAAAATATTTTCTCTTGAACCTAAGTTCCCTATATGGGCTGTTCCAACATTTGTTATAACTGCCACAGTTGGTTTTGCTATTTTGGTAAGATTACTAATTTCTCCTAGCTCACTCATTCCCATTTCTATTACCATTGCATCATGGTCTTTTAATCTTAAAATTGTAAGTGGCAATCCTATTTGATTGTTATAATTTCCTAATGTTTTTAAAACATTATATTTCTTACTCATTACGCTTGCTATAATATCTTTTGTACTTGTTTTTCCAACACTTCCCGTTATGCCTATAACTGGTATATTATATAAGCTTCTTTTATAGGTAGCTAGCTCTTGTAGTGCTTTTATTGTATCTTCTACCATTACGATTGTTCTATCTGGATATTCTTTTTCTATTGCACTTTTATCTATTTTGTCTTTTATGCTTTCTTTTTGCAATATACAAACTTTTGCACCATTTTTCAAGGCATTTTTAAAATATAAATTTCCGTCAAAATTTTCTCCTTTTATTCCTAAAAATATATCTCCATCTTTTACTTCCCTAGTATCTTTTGCAAAATCAACTAGAGTTTCATTTTCATCTCCTATTAAAATTTCTCCTTTGCAAAGTCTTACTACATCTTTTACATAAATTTGTTTCATTATTTATATCATCCCTTTCTTATGGCATAGACTTAGTTGAACAACGTCAAAACATAATTATTTTCCAACTTTCTTTTCTTTAAAAGTATTGTTTGTTTTTTAATATATATTAGTTAATATTATATTTTTCATTCAGTATTATATGCTAATTTTTCGCATTTTACAAGAAAAAACCTCCTCGATATGGAGGTTTTTTATTTATATCACTCATAATTTTTAATTATCTAATGTGTTAATATTCCATTAGGAGTATTGGTTATAATTAATATATCTTCTTCCTTTCCTGTTTGAGTATTAACATATACAATAAAGTCTAATCCTTCAACATTTCCTTCAAACTCCCAACATTCTATCTCTGTTTGCCATTCTGTTGGAATAACTACTAATCTTTCACTTTCTATATTTAGGTTTTTGTTTAAACTTTCTTTTGCCTTTTCCACACTAATCTTTGGTTCTTTTATTTTTCTTTCACTATGAGAATTTAAATATCCCGTTGTCTCAATTCCTAAGATTTCTCCATTATCTAATGCCACTTTTACTTTTATTAAATCTGGATACATCAGAACATTTTCTTGCACATATGCATAATTTATCGTTACTATTCCGCTTTCTTTCAAATAATATGTTTCTTCCATATTGTTAAAGCCTTTAGATTTCAAATATTCCTTTGCCTTGTTATCCGCTTCCTTTTCAGATATCACTTCAGATAATACTTCTCTATTTTTATCCATATATACTAAATGCCCACCTTTTTCCGATATAGATATCGTACAAGTAGAATCATCATTATATGTTATTCCAAAATTAAATACATTTATATAACCTTCACTTTTTCCATAGGAATTTATTTCTTTTATATTATTATTTCCAATAAACTCTATTGCTTTATTTTTTGCTGTTTCCTCGTCTATATTTTTGCCTGTCAAGCCCACTTTTTCTTTAGTCGTAATATGTTCTGAAAAGGCACCATCATATATTAACCCAGAATACTCATGAAAAGTTTGTTCTAAATTGCTAAAACTATCTTTAGATATATTACTTACTTCTTTTGCGAACACGCTATTTCCCTTTTTTTCTAATTCCCCGAAACTTATTCTTCCATTATTTAAATCTGCTGATAATTGATTTAATGTGTTTTCAAGCTCCACACTATATTGATGTAAGTTTTTTATGTTTTCCATATCTTCATTTGATAATTCTTCGTCTCTTAAATTTTTAGTATACAATGAGTAACTATACTCACTAACTTGATTTAGAAACTTAGATGTATTTTCAAGTTCATTTGTGTTTATTGGAAGCTGGCTTAATGATGTTAATGCCATGTTTGCTTCTCTCCATACATTAGATAAACTAGTAGCTCCGCTTTCTGGTGAATTTGAAATTAAAGCTTTTGCCAAATAAACTTCTACGTTTTGCACATAATCTACTAATTCGTAAAATGCCATGTTATATGAATTATCAGATAATTGTCTATATTCTAATTGTTTTTTATATATATACATTCCTAAAATTACTATTATAGAAAAAAGAACAACTATTATACTAAGCATATGCCTATCTTTTAACCTGTTTTTCCAATCAATAAGTTTAGATTTTATTTTATCCACAAAATTCATCCTTTCCATTTTTTCTATTTTTATATATTTTGTATAAAATTTGTTAAATTATTCTTAATATTTTTTTATATTTTAGACTTTTAATGTTTTTTATGATAAAATGTCCTTGATTTAAATTTCTTGTTTAAGACTATTAGATAAATAAAGGTAAAATATATAATTTTTACGAGGGGAAGTTATGAAAAAAATTTTAATATTATATGCAGCATATGGTGGTGGGCACTATTCTGCTGCAAAATCAATTAAAAAATATTTAGATGATAATTACGAAGTTGAAACAGAAATAATTGATTGTATAGAATATATTAATAAAGTATTAAATAGAGTTACTACTGGTGCATATAAAGAAATGGCAAAAAAAGCACCTAATTTATGGGGAAAAGTTTATTCAAATTCGCAAAAAGGGTTACTTGGTCATGTAAGTTCCAGAACAAATAAGATGATGGCAATTAAATTAAAAAATCTTATTAAAGAAAAAAATCCAGATTTAGTTGTATCCACTCATCCTTTTAGTAGTCAGATGGTTAGTTATTTAAGAAGAAAACAAAAAATATTTTGCAAACTTGCTACTGTTCTAACAGATTTTGCACCACATGAACAATGGCTTATTGGACATGAATATACTGATGCTTTTTTTGTATCAAATGAGAATATGAAAAATGAAATAATAAAATTTGGTGTTACACCACAAAAAATATTTGTTACTGGTATTCCTCTGTCAGATAGATTTTTTGAAAATTTTGATAAAGATAAAATATATGAATCATTTAATCTAGATAAAGATAAACCAGTAGTACTATTTTTTGGTGGCGGTGAATTTGGACTCGGAAAAGATAGAACTTTAGAAGTTTTAGAATCAATTGTGAATAATTTATCCACATACCAAATTGTAGCTATTTCAGGAAAAAACAAAAAGATGAATGATAGTTTTCATGAATTAGTCGATAAATTAGATGTGAATGATAGAGTTAAAATTTTAGAATATACAAACTCTGTACCAGAACTAATGCATATAGCCAGTTTAGTAGTTACAAAACCAGGAGGATTAACTACAAGCGAAAGTTTAGTATCTGGACTTCCAATATTGATTATAAATCCAATACCAGGCCAAGAGGAAGAAAACGCAGAATTTTTAGAAAGTCACAATGTGGCTGTGTGGCTAAAGAAAGATGAAAACCCTAATAAAGTTATACACCAGATGTTAAAAGAACCAAATAAATTAGAAGAAATGAAGAATAACGCAATAAAAATCGCAAAAAAATATGCTACTCAGGATATATGTACTGAATTAATGAATTTAATTTAAATTTAATTATTTTATTGTGAAAATTTTTAAAATCCTAGCAATAAATTATAAATATAACATTGTGGATAAAGTGATTATAAAAAAATCATATTGTGGATAACTACAATATGATTTTTTGTTTACGTTATTATAATTCTCTTCTTCCTTCTAATGCTTTAGATAATGTTACTTCATCTGTGTATTCTAAATCTCCTCCTACAGGTACTCCATGTGCTATTCTTGTAACTTTAATTCCAAGAGGTTTTATTAGTTTTGATATATACATAGCTGTCGCTTCTCCTTCCACTCTTGGATTTGTGGCTAAAATTACTTCTTTCACTTCTCCTGTCATAAGCCTTGATAATAGCTCTTTTATTTTTATATCATCTGGACCTACTCCATTCATTGGAGATATACTACCATGTAAAACATGATATAAACCTTTAAATTCATGTGTTCTTTCCATTGCAACAACATCTTTTACATCTTCTACAACACATATTACAGAATTATCTCTTCTAGGATTAGCACAAATTTCACACGGATCTGTATCTGATATATTAAAACATTTAGAACAATATTTTAAATTTTGTTTAGCATTTTGTATGGCTGAAATAAATTCATCTGTCTCTTCTTTACTTGCATTTAAAATATAGAATGCAAGTCTTGCTGCAGTCTTATTTCCTATACTTGGCAGTTTTTCAAATGCTTCTATTAATTTTTCTATCGATGGTGAATAATATGACATATTTTTTCACCCTTACATTAAGCCTGGTATATTGTATTTACCAAGTGCTTGAGCTTGTTCACTATCAACTTTTCTTAAAGCTTCATTTACAGATGTTAAAATTAAATCTTGTAACATTTCTACATCATCAGGGTCAACAACTTCTTGTTTTATTTTTATTTCTTTTATTTCTTTGTTACCTGATACTTTTACATAAACCGCTCCTCCGCCTGCTGTTGCTTCAAATTCTTTTGAAGCTAATTCTTCTTGTGATTTTTCCATATCAGACTGCATTTTTTTTGCTTCCTTCATTAATTGATTGATGTTCATTCCACCAAATCCTCCCATTCCTGGGAATCCTCCTCTTTTTGCCATAATACATTTCTCCTTTTCTTTTTAATCTATAATATTTAATGGTATATCTAAATCATTTGCCATGCTCTCAATTGATGTCATTTTGCTTTTTTTATCACTCTTTGGAAGTGAATCCACACTATCTATTATTCTTACTTTCATGTCTTTTCCGTATTCAATTGAAATCACTCTTGAAAGTTCATTTATGTTCTCCGGTTTTTTCAAAATTGTTTTTCCAAAAGAAGTTATTCCATCTGGAAAACTTATTCCTACTGTCATATCGTTTAATTCTATAGCTTTTGCTTTAATTAAATTAGAGTATATCATAATCTTTCCTGATGTTCTTAACTCTTCTAATATATTTTTCCAACCTCCAACTTCTTTAAATCCAGAAATTGCTTTTGATATATTATTAGTTTCATTTTTTGTACTTGAATTATTTCCTTCTGTAGATTTAATATTAGACTCTGGCTGTTTTGTGAATTTATCCATAGCTTTGGCTTCTTTTTCTTTCGATTTATCCACAGTTTCCACATGTGTTTCTATTATATTTTCACTACATAGTTTAATAATCTCTACCTGAAAAAGTATACTTTTTTGTGTAGACCATTTCATGTCATTTTCTAACTTAGATAAATCTGTTATTATATATAACAATCTTTCTTTTGAGACTTCATCAGCTAAAACTTTTATATCAGTTAATTCAGATTCACTATATATTTCTAATTCTCCTGTTACCTTGTATACCAAAATATCCTTTACATATTTTATTATTTCCCATAGTAAATTATTTAAATCTTTTCCAGCATTTAATACTGTATCAACTGCTTTTATTGCATCTTCTACATTGTACTCTATAAATGATTTTACTATAGCATTTATATATGTAAGTTTTGGAATACCTACTAAATCTTTTATTCTATCTTCATCTATATTTGTGTTTCCATCTTGCAAGCATCTTTCTAAAATGCTTAAGGCATCTCTCATTGCACCTTCTGATAATGTTGCAATTAGTTTTAGTGCATTATCGCTAATTTCTATATTGCTTTCATTTACTACATATTTTAATCTTTTTATAATACTGTCATTAGATAATTTTTTAAAATCAAATCTTTGACATCTCGAAAGTATTGTTGCGGGTAATTTTTGTGGTTCTGTTGTTGCCAAAATAAACTTTACGTGTTCTGGCGGTTCTTCCAATGTTTTTAATAATGCATTAAATGCTCCAGTAGATAACATGTGAACCTCATCTATAATATATACTCTATATTTCGCAAGAGTAGGTAAAAAATTAACCTCTTCTCTTATTGAACGAATATCTTCCACACTATTATTTGATGCAGCATCCATTTCAACAATATCTGTAAGCGAACCTGAAAGTGCTGCTTTACAAATTTCACATTCATTACATGGTTCCCCATCTTGTGGATTTAAACAGTTTACTGCTCTTGCCAGTACCTTTGCCGCAGAGGTTTTTCCTGTTCCTCTTCCACCATTAAACAAATATGCATGTCCAACTCTTCCTGCTATAATCTGATTTCTTAATGTTTTTGTAATATGTTCTTGCCCAACTATTTCTTCAAATTTTAAAGGTCTAAACCTTCTGTATAAAGCTGTATATGACAATCTATATCACCCTCTATCTTTAAAAAATGGTGTGAGCTATTTAACTACTCTATGGAAGTTCCCACACAAGAATTACTGTTTATTGCTGCTTCCTCCCGGACCTGACAAGGTTCGCAGATTCTTGTTGGTCCCCTCCATACAATAGTTAAATTTCTCATACCATTTGTATTATATACTTTTTTTGTGTATTTATCAAGCTGTTAATTAATATTTTCTAAAGTCTTTCTCTTTTAAAAATAATGTCACTCATATCTGTTTTTTCTAAACTGCAAGTTCCTTCTTCAGTTATGTCTCCGCAAGGCATTTGCATAGATATATTTGCTCTATATTTACAATTTTCTACAGTTATTACTAAATCAAAGCTTACACTAAACTTTGCCTCATCATTAGTAACTTTTAGTTTTTTTAAAAGAGTTCCATCATGAGTTATTTCTTTGTCTTTGTTAGATGTATATTTTCCAATACCAACATTACTAAATCTAATTAATGAACTACCACCATTTCTACCAATTTCTAATGTTTGTGGATTACTTTCAGTAGCTCCCTTATATTCTAATTTTTCTTCTACTAAATAGTCTTCTGAATTTTCAAAAACTCTTCCTTTTGTACTATTTGGCATATATACTTTTATTTCTCCTTTTTGAGGAGCTTGTGTTATATTAATATTTTCTATAACAACACTTTTTATTGTTTTTTCATCACCATGATAATTTTCATTTTTATCTATATATAAATACATATCATTATTTTGTTCTACATCAAAACTCCATCTTTTGCTACTTTTTTCTTCATCTTTCTTGTTTTCATTTCCTTCTGCTGTACTTATTAAAATGATTTTGCTCAAATTAAATGGTAAGTTTTTATCTCCTTCCACCTCATATCTTATCATTATAGTTGCAACTAAAATAATAATTATAGCAAAAGCAACTATAGCAACACATAATTTAATTATTTGTTTTTTTCGCTCTTTTTCCATATATCCTCCTCTTTTTTAGGTCTATATAAATTTATTTTTTCTTATTCTGGCGGAGTGAGTGGGATTCGAACCCACGTGGCATTATTCATACCTAACTGATTTCGAGTCAGTCTCGTTATGACCTCTTCGATATCACTCCATGTTTTTTTTCATTTTTCTTAGTTCTATAAAGAATTTTTTTAATAAATCTTCACACTCATCTTTTAAGATACCTGTTTCTGCTTCTACATTATGATTAAATTTAAAATCCTTAAATAAATTTAAAACAGAACCACATGCTCCTGTTTTTTCATCCATTGCTCCTATATATACTTTTTTTATTCTTGATTGAATTATTGCTCCAGCACACATTGAACAAGGCTCTAATGTTACATACATTTCACAATCTTTCAATCTCCAATTATCTAGTTTTTTACTAGCCTTTTGTATAGCAATAATCTCAGCATGTTTTGTTGTATCTTTCTTTTCTTCTTTTACATTATGCCCCCTTGCTATAACTCTTCCATTTTTTACAATAACCGCTCCTACAGGAATTTCTAGTTTGTCATATGCTTTTTTTGCCTCCTTTAGAGCTTCTTTCATAAAATGCTCTTTTTCGTTCATGTTTTCCGTTCCTTTTTTAATGTACTATGCAGATATGTTTAATTGGTGTTCCAGAGAGGAATCGAACCTCCGACCTTTCCCTTAGGAGGGGAACGCTCTATCCAACTGAGCTACTGGAACGTATTAAATTATATGCTTATATATTGTATATTATTTTAAAAAATTAATCAAGCCCTCTTAGATTGTTACTTGATATATTGTTACAAGATAATGGTTTTACTTTTTTGTATTACTAAAAAATAAAGTATGTTTATTTTTTAACATACTTTACTTTATTATAATTTTTATATACATTCTTTTCTTAATGTTTCTATAATATTTTGTTTATTTATTCTTGTGATTGAATATTTCATTATTGCTCCAATTATTATTAAAACTGCAAGTATTGAAATTAAAATTGCTGAAATAGGCCATATAAATTCTAAACCTGCAAAATTTATTTCAAACGCTTTATATAATATATATGACAAAATTAGTCCTATTGGTATCCCTATAATTAATGATTTTATACAATAAAATATTGTCTCAAGCCTAATCATCCTATTAAACTCTTTTTTAGTCATGCCTATACTTTTTAAGTTTGCAAATTCTGGCTTTCTTAATTCCATATTTGTTGTAACAATATTAAAAATGTTAGTTACTCCTATCAAAGTGGTTATGACTATAAATAAGCTTAAGAATACAATAATAGTTATTATTTGTGCTTTTCTTTCTTTTTCCGCTTTGTCAATATTAACAATACCATCATAAATCCCATCAAACTTGTTTTGTATATATTCCATTGTTTCTTCTGCATTGTCTGTTACTATAGATAGCACAGATTCTACTCCAAAAACAGATTCTTCAACATTATTCCAATATTCATCACTAACTATTAAATACGATGTATTACTATTTACTAGATACATTGGCTTTTGATTTGCTATTTTTGCAATTTCAATTTCATAACTTTTAATATCTTCATTATCGGAATTTATGCTATATGTTATGTAATCCCCTTCTTTAAAATTGTATACTCTATATAAAAGATATCTATCTTTTTGTCCTTCTTCTATTGTTCTTAACTTATAATCATATAATATTGCTTTATCTTTTACATCTTCATAGTTTAGACCTAATCTTTGAATATACCTTGAATACTCTTGTTCTCCTAAGGATACAATACTTATGTTCTCAGGTGATGGATAATCTGTTCCTTTTAAATTTGATTCTGCCGTAACATGTCCGTCATAGTTTAATAAGTTGGCATCTTTTATGCTCAATAAAGAATAGTTTATAATTTCGGAATCTTTAGCAATTTTACTTAATTCTTTATAATCTCCATATACTTGCACATCATAACTAATATCTCCATAAAGTATTTCGTTTATTTTATTTGTATAGTTTACAAATGACATCACAGTTATAAATGCTATAATGCTTAAAGTTATTGAAACAATTGTCGTTCCATACTTTCTTTTGCTTCTTTTTAAATTTTTATATGCTATATCTCCACTTATTCCAAATATCTTTTTAATAAATTTAGATGATTTTATAGTATTTTTATTTAATTTTATATCTTTATTTTCTCTTATTGCTTCAATTGGTTCTACTTTTGAAGCTTTTATCGCCGTTCCTATTGATGAAAAATATATCACAGCTATGCTAAATATTATTGCTATTAATATTGAAAGTAAATTCAAAGAAAAAACAAATTTCATTCCAAATAATTCTTCACTTAAGGATTTTTGGATTATTGATAAGATTATGTATATTCCTAACGTTCCCAGTATTAAACCAATTGGAATAGCAATCAAACCAATTAAATATGCTTCATGAAGAATTTCTTTTTTTATTTGTTTCTTAGTAGCTCCAATTGATGTTAACATTCCAATTTCTCGTATTCTTTCTGACATTGATATATTAAAACTATTTTTTATGCAATAAACTGAAATTATAACTATTACAATAATAATTATAAACGCTAAATAATAAGCCATTTCTTCTGTTGAATCCCTATATCCTCCACCTTCCAATTGTATAAGTACATTGTTAATATTCAATTCATATTTTTTTGTTTTGTCATCCAATAATTTATTTTCTGCTTTAACAATATTATTCATTGCTTTGTAATTATCCATATTTAAATCTAGTATCGTTCCAACAGTATCTAATCTTTTATCCAAATCTTTAAATTTTATATAAACATTATATTTAGTGTTGTAATCTTCTGAATTATCTTCATAAGAATTATCCACACTAGTAACAAATATTTTATCCACATTTTCATTCTTAGCTATTTTCTCTATTTCGTCTCTTGGTATGCCTATAAACTCATAATGATAATCACCTTCTACTTCCTTTTGATGTTCTACTCTTGATGTTTGAAAACTAGTAACTATAGTTGTAACACCTGTAATTAGTGCTGTAGCAAGTATTATTCCTATTATTGTTACTATGGTTCGTTTTTTATTTAATTTTAAATTTTTCTTAGCTAGTCTATTAAGTATATTCAATTTTCTTACACCTCCTAGACTATCTTTCCATCTTCTATTTTTATAATTCTATCTGCTTCTTTAGCTATATCTAAATCATGAGTTATCATTATTATTGTTTGATTATATTTTTTATTTGCTTTTTTCAACAAATTCACTATATCTTCACTAGATTTTGAATCTAAATTTCCAGTTGGTTCATCTGCCAAAACAATTGCAGGATTATTTATTAATGCTCTTCCAATTGCTACTCTTTGCTGTTGTCCTCCTGAAAGTTCATTTGGCAAGTATAACTTTCTATTTTCTAAACTAAGTGTTCTTAACAACTCATTCAATTTTGTTTTATCCACATTTTTTCCATCTAATTCACAAGGAAGTGTTATATTTTCCACAACATTCAATATGGGCAACAAATTATAGAATTGATAAATTATTCCTATATTTCTTCTTCTAAATATTGCTAATTCATCATTATCTAATGCATATATATCTTTTCCTTCTATGTAAACTTTTCCACTTGTAGGTTTATCTACTCCACCAATTAAGTGTAACAATGTAGACTTTCCACTTCCTGAACTTCCTACTATTGCAATAAAATCACCTTTATTAATTGAAAAAGAAACGTTATCCACAGCTATAACCTTATTTTCATCTTTGCCATATATTTTAGTCAAATTCTCTACTTTTAAAATTTCCATAATAACCTCTATTTTTATTAATAATTATTGCAAATATTATATATCATTTACATTATTTTTTACAATTAAATCAAATCATTTTTTATGTGTTTTTTTAACTAGTTTCCAATAATATAATTATATAAACTCTTTTTGTTGCTTGACATAAATGTTATAATATGTTTTGTACTAATAACCAAAAATTATTATAGGAGTAAATTATGCAGAAAATACTTGGATATTTAAGAAAAGCTATAGAACATTATAATATGATTCAAGATGGAGATAAAATTGCTGTGGCTTTATCAGGTGGAAAAGATTCATTAACATTGCTTATGGGGTTAAAAGCACTACAAAGGTTTTATCCACATCACTTTGATTTAGTTGCTATAAGCGTTAACCCAGGTTTTGAATTTTTTGATACACATTTTCTAGAAGAAACTTGCAAAAATATTGGTGTTGAATTTATAGAAGCCAAAAGCAATATAAAAGAAATAGTATTTGATATTAGAAAAGAAAAAAATCCTTGCTCTTTATGTGCAAATTTACGTAGAGGTATTTTAAATTCAACTGCTATAGAGCATGGTTGCAATAAATTAGCTTTAGGTCATAATGAAGATGATGTGCTAGAGACTTTCTTTTTGAACATGTTATATGCCGGCAACTTATCCACATTTGCTCCAATTAGCTATATGGATAGGTCACAAATAACTCTAATTAGACCTTTAGTATATGCATCTGAAAAAGAAATTAAAAAGTTTATAAAAAGAAATAATATTACTGTAATGAACAAAAACTGCCCTATGGATGGAGTATCTAAAAGAGAAGCTATGAAAGGTTTACTATATAAATTTACTGTTGAAATTCCTAATGTTAGAGCTAATTTGATTGGTGCTATTAAAAGGGCCAACATCAATGGTTGGAAGGATATTAAATAATTAATTACATATATTTTAAAAGATGTGGATAAATTTAAAAAACTTATCCACATCTTTTTTCTTGGCTTTTATAACTATTGTTTTTTATTGTTATTCAACTATTTCTGAGCATTTTCAGCCATTTCTTTAATAGCCTCTTCTACCTTTTCAAGTTCATTATCTGCATCTTCCATGCTATCTCCACAAACTCCCATATAGAATTTTATTTTTGGTTCTGTTCCTGATGGACGTACACAAACCCATGCATTTTTTTCTAAATCAAAATATAAAACATTTGATTTTGGAAGTCCTGTAGATGTTTTGTTTCCATTTTCATCTACTATTTCTTGTTTATCATAATCGCCAAAAGAAATAACTTTTAATCCAGCTATTTCCTTTGCAGGATTATTTCTCATATTTTCCATCATCTTTTTAATTTGTACTGCACCTTCTGAGCCTTTTAAGGTAATAGACATTTGTTTTTCTTTATAGTATCCATATTTTTCATATATTTTATTCATTTGATCCCATAAAGTTAATCCTTGTTTTTTATAATATGCTACAGCTTCACATACTGTCATTACTGCAACTATTCCATCTTTATCTCTAGCATGTGTACCTATTATACAGCCATAACTCTCTTCATATGAGAACAAACAATCATATGAATGATCTTCTTCAAATCCTCTAATAATTTTAGCAATATTTTTGAACCCTGTAAGAGTTGAGAATAATCTTACTCCATATTCTTTTGCTATAGCATCTGTTAAATTTGATGATACTATTGTTTTTATAACTGCCCCGTTTGAAGGTAATTCGTTTTTAGCTTTCTTTTGAGAAAGTATGTATTCACATACTAAGTTTCCTGTCATGTTTCCATTAAATTGAATATATTCTCCTGTCTTAGTATCTTTAACATATACTCCTAATCTATCTGCATCTGGATCATTTGCTAAAACTATATCTGCATCTACTTCTTTAGCTAGCTTTAAAGCAAGATCAAATGCTTTTGGATCTTCTGGATTTGGATAATTTACTGTAGAAAAATGTCCGTCTGGCATTTCTTGTTCTTTTACAACATAAACATTTTCAAATCCTATTTCTTTTAAAATTCTTTGTACAGGTACATTCCCTGTTCCATGTAGTGGTGTGTACACTATTTTAATATCTTTTTGCATTTCTTTTATTACATCACCATGTACAACTAATTTCTTTAATTCTGCAATATATTTATCATCAATTTCTTTTCCTATTGTATGATATAAATCTTTAGCTATTGCTTCTTTTTTATCCATTGTTTTTATTGTTGAAAAATCTGTGATATTATTTACTTCATTTATTATTTCTTTGTCAGTTGGTTCAACAATTTGTGCACCATCTTCCCAGTAAACCTTGTATCCATTATATTCAGGTGGATTATGACTAGCTGTTACTACAATTCCAGCTATACATCCAAGTTCTCTTACTGCATAAGAAAGTTCCGGAGTTGGTCTTAAATCTTCAAATCTATATGTTTTAATTCCATTTGCATTTAAACAAAGAGCTGCTTCATCACTAAATTCCTTAGACATTATTCTGCAATCATAAGCTATTGCAACACCTCTTTCTTGTCCGTGTTGTTTTATTATGTAATTTGCTAAACCTTGTGTTGCTTTTGTAACTGTATATTTATTCATTCTATTTGTCCCAACACCAATAATTCCTCTTAAACCTGCTGTTCCAAATTCTAAATCTTTATAAAATCTATCTTCTATCTCTGCTTCATTTCCTTTTATTGATTCTAATTCTTTTTTTGTTTCTTCATCAAACACAGGGTTGTTTAGCCATTCGTTATATTTTACTTCATAATCCTTCATATTTTTATATCCTTTCTTAAATTTTTTAAGCTAAATATAGCGGAATAAGTCATTAGAAGATAATGGCATATCCCGCTATATTTTCAGTTATATGTCTAATGATTTAATAAACTTAATTAAATCTTCTCTTAATTCAGGTCTTCTTAATGTTTCATCTATTGATGCTTTTACAAATCCTAGTTTATCTCCTGAATCAAATCTTGTTGCTTCATAAAGATATGCATATACACCTTCTTTTGTATTTACCATACTATTATATGCATCTGTTACTTGGATTTCTCCACCTTTTCCAGGTTCTGTTTTCTCTAAGAAATCAAATAAATCTGGCATCAAAACATGTCTGTCTGATATAGCTAAATTTGATTTTGTTTCTTCTACTTTTGGTTTTTCTTGCATTTTTTCTACTTTATATAATCTATCTGTTATAGCTTCTCCAGAAACATTTCCGTATTTTGGAACGTCTTTCCAATCTACTCTTTCCACACCAATTACTGAAGAACCTAATTTTTCATGTTGCTCAATTATTTCTTTTAAGCAAGGCTTATTTCCTTGCATTATAACATCTCCGTACATTATAGCGAAAGGTTCATTTCCAACAAAGTCTTTTGCCATGTAAATAGCATGTCCAAGTCCTTTTGCTCCACCTTCTTCAACTTTAAAATGAATTTTTGCCTTTCCTGATAAATTTGTAACTTGTGGAAGGAAACTTTCTTTTCCTCTTTCTACTAAAAAGTCTTCTAGTTCTTTGTCTTCTGAGAAATAGTCTTCTACTATTTCTTTTTTTCTTCCTACTACCAATAGTATTTCTTCAATTCCTGCTGCTACTGCTTCATCAACTAAGTATTGGATTATAGGCTTATCTACAATTGTAAGCATACATTTTGGCAAACTTTTGCATGCAGGCAAGAATCTTGTTGCAAATCCTGCTACTGGTATTACTGCTTTTCTTACACCCATCTTTTTCCTCCTAATTTATTTAATTTTATCTTTACTATAAATAAAAATAACATAGAATAGTTGTATTCTATATTATTTTATATAAAAAATCAAGTATAAGTTTAAGCATATCCTTCAAATACATCATTTATCTCTTTTTCTCCAGAAGTATTTAGTATTCTATCATGATTTTGTAATATTTCTTGTATATTTAAGTTAAAATCTCCTACTTCATAACAATCAACTATTTTTATCTTCATGTCTTTAATTTTTTCTTCTATGTTTTTATTTTTTTTAAATTTTTTTTCTATATTTTCTAAATATTTATTAATATTTTTGTTTACAATATCTACAAAATTTTTGCTACCATTAATAAATATTATATTTTCTATATTTTCTCTTTTTAGTTTTTTCATAATTTCTTTTATTTCTGAATATTTTGAAATTTTATTTTCTTTCCAATTTAAATTTAAAATTTCTTCTCTGTTTTTTAAATTTAATTTTGAAACTAAAGTTTTTACATTTTCTTCTATATTATTTTCTAATACTGTTATAATGTTGGCTTTTTCGTTTATTTGTTTGTTTATGTATGGAAGTAACATTGTAACTAAATGCCAATCACTTACATAAAAGCTACACAATTTTTCTATATTATTTTTTAATATATCCATATTAAAAGCCTCCTTTATTTTCGATATGGTAAATTCTACCATTTGGATTTCCGTAAGTCAACTTAAATCGTATGCTCTTATTCGACATGCTCTATTTTAAATCTTGGAAAAAATGTATAAAATTTTTAAAATAGCAAATAATTTTAGTACAAGTAAAATTTACTATTGGAGGTTTTCTATGAAAAATATATTTAAATTTGGTATTTTTTCATTTCTTAAACGCTTTTTAATTGTACTAATTCTTTTTTCTTTTTTTGTTTTTATTTCTGCTCTTTCATATGTTAACGCAGTATCTAGTGATATTTCAGATAGTGTGTTTAGACTTCATGTTATTGCTAATAGTGATAGCAAAAGCGATCAAGAATTAAAATATAAGGTTAGAGATTCTTTATTAGAATATATGAATAATTTGGCTGTTAATTGCTCTTCTAAAGAAGAAATTATCTCACTTGCCCAATCTCATAAAAATGACTTTTATAATATAGCTCAGCAAACTATTAAAAAGAATGGTTATAATTATTCAGTAAAAATAAGTATTGGCAATTTTGAATTTCCTACCAAAACTTACGGAGATATATCGTTACCAGCTGGATATTATGATGCTTTAAAAGTTGAAATAGGAAAAGCTGAAGGTCAAAATTGGTGGTGTGTAATGTTTCCTCCTTTATGTTTCGTAGATGTTTCTTCTGGTATTGTTCCAGATGAATCAAAACAAATAATGCATGAAAATTTATCTGATGAAGAATATAGATTAATTAGCGATACCGAATCAAAAGATGTTAAATTCAAGTTTGGTTTAATTGAATGGTTTAAAAATATTAATTATGCTAAAAATACAAAATAATCACTAATAACTATATTAATTTTATTCTCCCTTATTTTTCTTGCATATTCACTATGTTTCTTTACTAGTATTGTATTTTGTTAAAAAGTATGTTATATATATTAGATAGAGTTTAATTTTATTAAACTCTTCTTTTTATGTAGTTATATATGGAGGGGAATTGACTTGGAAAAATTAGTTATAACAGGCGGAACAAGATTAAAAGGCGAAGTAGTAATAAGTGGAGCAAAAAATGCAGCAGTAGCAATATTACCTGCAACCCTATTATTAAATGGTATATATACTATTAGCAATTTGCCCAATATAAGTGATGTAAAAATAACTTGTGATATATTACAAGATTTTGGGGCTAAAATAACTTGGAATTCAAGAAACGAAATCGTAATAGATACCAGGGAAATAGACGGAAGAGAAGCCCCTATAGATAAAACAAGCAAATTTAGAGCATCTTACTATATGATAGGTGCAATGCTTGGTAGATGTGGTCAAATAGAAGTCGGATTGCCAGGTGGCTGTAATTTAGGCGCAAGACCAATAGACCAACATATTAAAGGTTTTGAGGCACTTGGAGCTAAAGTAGATATAGGTCAAGGAAAAATTTCTGCTAAAGCAAAAAAATTAACTGGTACTTCTATTTATATGGATGTTGTTTCTGTTGGTGCAACTATTAATGTTATGATTGCTAGTGTTTTAGCAGAGGGAACAACCACTATAGATAATGCTGCAAAAGAGCCACATATTGTTGATGTAGCAAATTTTTTAAATACAATGGGGGCAGATATTCGTGGTGCTGGTACTGATGTTATTAAAATAAATGGTGTAAAAGAATTAAAACATGAAGGATGCTACTCAATAGTTCCTGATCAAATAGAGGCTGGAACATTTATGGCTGCAGCTATTGCAACAAAGGGAGATATACTAATAAAAAATTGTATTCCAGAACATTTAGATTGTATTACTGCAAAAATAGTTGAAATTGGCGGACATGTCGAAGATTTAGGTGACAGTATAAGAGTTTGGAATAACAAACGTCCTAATAAAGCAAATATTAAAACTCTTCCATATCCAGGATTTCCTACAGATATGCAACCACAAATGGGAGTTGTATTGTCAATAGCTGATGGGACAAGTATTATAAATGAAAGCATTTGGGAATCTAGATTTCAATATACAAATGAGTTAAACAATATGGGAGCCCATATAACTGCACAAGGAAAAACAGCAATTGTTGAAGGTGTTAAAGAGCTTTTAGGTGCTCCTGTTTACGCAAGTGATTTAAGAGCTGGAGCTGCACTTCTTATTGCTGGAATCATAGCAAAAGGAACAACAGAATTATATAACATAAATCATATTGATAGAGGTTATGAACAAATTGAAGAAAAATTCAGAAAACTTGGAGCTAATATTCTAAGAGTTAATGAATAGTAGAGGTTATTATGTTTAATTTTTATAGTTTATATAGCGGAAGTTCTGGGAATTGTTTGTTAGTCCAAACTTCTAATACTAAAATTTTAATAGATGCTGGAGAAAGTGCAAAGAAAATATCAAATGCTCTTTCTTCTATTGATGTAAATCCTTCTAATATAGACGCAATACTTGTAACTCATGAACATTCTGACCATATAAAGGGTCTGGGAACATTATCAAAAAAATATAATATTCCTGTTTATGCAAATTCTAAAACTTGGGATGCTATGGAAGAACAAGCTTCCAAAATAAGCGAAAATAATATAAAAAATTTTACAATAGAAGAGAATTTTGAAATAGGTGATTTTAAAGTCCACCCATTTAAAATTCCTCATGATGCCGCAAATCCTTGTGGTTTTAATATAATGTATGATAATAAAAAAATAAGTATAGCTACAGATATTGGACATATGACTTCTAACATTGTACATAAATTAGAGGATAGTAGTTTTATTTTGTTAGAATCAAATTATGATCCTAATATACTAAAATGCTCTCCTTACCCATACATGTTAAAAAAGAGAATAGCTGGTCCAAATGGCCACTTGCCTAATGAAGAAGCAGGTAAAACCATTTCTTTTTTAACTCATAGTGGTTTAAAAGCTGTAATGCTTGGGCATTTAAGTAAAGAAAATAATTTTCCAGAATTAGCATATAAAACTGTTGTAGATGAATTAATCCAAAATAATTTTAATGAAAATTCTTTAAAAATATCTGTTGCTAAAAGAGATGCTCTTTGTTTTCAAGAAATATTAGATTAAGGTGATTTAATGTTAAATATAAATATTGTATGTGTAGGAAAAGTTAAGGAAAAATATTTAAAAGATGCTCTTTTAGAATATTCTAAAAGATTATCAAAATATTGTAAATTAAATATAATTGAAATTGCTGATGAACCTATTCCTTCTAACTTAAGCGATAAGCTAGCTGATAATATTAAAAATATTGAAGGAAGCAAAATTTTAAATACCATAAAAAATAGTTATATTATTTCTTTGGATTTAAATGGAAAAGAATATTCTTCTGAGCAATTTGCAGAAAAATTAGATAAAATAACATTAAATAATAGTAGTGTTACATTTGTTATAGGTGGCTCTCTTGGACTATCTACAGAAATTATCCACAATTCAAATGAGTTAATATGTTTTTCTAAAATGACTTTTCCACATCAATTGATACGTGTATTTTTACTTGAGCAAATATTTAGAGCTTTTAAAATAAATAATAATGAAACATATCATAGATAATTTTTTATTTATATTTATTTGTAGAGGAAATATATAATACAATTATAATATGGAAATAACATGAATTAAAAATTATTTGAAAATATAAACAATTTTGAACTAATTTAAATTTGAATCAATTTAAAACTGAATATAAATTTTATGAGGAATGATATATTTAATTACATATTTTAAACAGCATATTTAAATTATATTTTTAATTATTTACTTAATAAATTTTTCTTTTACGGGGGCGAAATAATTAAAAAATTTCCTCTACAAGATTAAAATCTTTATATGAAAATATTAATTTTAATGTTCTGAATTAATTATTTCTATTTTAATCTCTTTTTTTATTATTGTCAACAAAAACTCTAAGACAAAATTCGACAAATTACTACTGATATAAGTATTCCAGCAATATCTGCAACTAAAGCAGGCAATAAAATGCCTCTTGTTTTCTTTATACCTACACAGCTTGTATAAATTGCAATTGTATAAAAAGTTGTTTCAGTTGAACCCATTATAACTGATGATATTGCACCAATTAAAGTATCAACCCCATAATTGTTCATTATATCTACAGCAACTGCCATTGATGCACTACCTGATATTGGTCTAAGTAAAGCAAGTGGCATAATTTCACTTGGAACTTTTATAAAATTTGTAATAGGTGTTAATAAATTTACAATAAAATCAATTATACCTGAACTTCGTAATAAACCTATTGCTAAAAATATGCCTATTAATGTTGGAAGCATTTTCAAAACTATTTCTATACCTTCTTTTGCACCCACAAGAAAAACATCAAATGTTTTTTTCTTTTCTTTCAAACCATAAAAAATAATTACTATTATTGTTAAAGGAATTGCTAAACTAGAAAAATAATTTAAAATATTAATCATTTTCTTCCCTTCTTTATTAATACTTTTACAGCTAATATACCAACAACTGCCGCAACTATACTTGATATCCACACAGGAATAATTATAGATGTCGGATTTTGTGACCCCAAAGAAGTTCGTATAGCTATTACATTTGTTGGTATTAATTGAAGTGACGCAGTATTTAATAAAATAAACATCATCATTGAATTTGATAATTCATCTTTTCTTTTATTTTCTTCTTGCATTGATTTCATTGCTTTAATCCCAAGTGGAGTTGCTGCATTTCCTAATCCTAATATATTAGCTATTATATTTATTGAAATTTCTTGATTAACCTTCTGGTTATTTTTTAGCTCTGGAAACAGTCTTTTAACTATTGGATTAAGGATATTAGTTAATTTATTGATTAATGTTGTACTTTTGGCAATTTCCATTATTCCATTCCATAAACTAATAGTTCCTAAAAAAGTTATAGAAAGTCCAACAGCACTTTCTAAAGCATCAAATATTTCGTTGTTTATTTCATTTACTCTTCCTGTATATATTGCATATACAATTGATAAAGTAATAAAAATTGGCCATAATATATTTAACATAAATTTCACCTATTTATTTTTATTCTAGTTAAAATGTTTTTATTACAAGTATATTTACTTATTTTGTAAAATTATTTACTAGTTTCTTATGCCTTTTCCTTGCGTTTTATAGTAATTTATGCTATTATATGTATAGATTTGTCGAATATCAAATTAAAAATTTTTATTATGGGGGAGGATTCTATGAAATCAACAGGAATTGTTAGAAGAGTTGACGAACTTGGCAGAGTAGTTATTCCAATTGAAATACGTAATAAATTTGGAATAGCTGAGAAAGATCCAATTGAAATATATGTTGAAGGTTCTAATATTGTATTAAAAAAACACGAGCAAAGTTGTATTTTCTGTGGAAATACAAAAAATTTATCAGAATACAAAGGAAAATTAGTATGTAATAAATGTTCTGAGCAAATAGCTCAAAATTTAAAATAATATATAAATTAAAAGTATATAATATAAAAATAAAAAACTTCTAAGTTAAATCTTAGAAGTTTTTTATTTTTTATACAAACATTTGATATATCTCATTTTTAGGAACATTTTTATTTTTTGCAATTTGTTTTATTATATCCTTTTTTTCCATTCCTTTGTTTTTATAATATTCATATTGCTCTTCTATACTTTTATTTGAAATATCAGTCTTTTCTTCTTCTATCTGATTATTATTTAAATTTAACAAAATTATATATTCACCTTTTGGTTCTTTAATTTGTTCTAAAATATTTGAAATATTATCTCTAATAAATTCTTCATGTATTTTCGTTAGCTCTCTTGCTATTACACAATTTACGTTACCTATATTTGCTAATATATCCTGTAATGTTTTTATAATTTTATGAGGTGCTTCATATAATATTATAGTCTTATCTTCTCTTTTCAGCTTTTCTAAAATATTCTTTCTGTTTTTCTTGTTTAATGGTAAAAATCCATAAAAGGCAAATTCCTTTGTATTTAATCCTGAAGTAATTAGTGCATTAATCAAAGCACATGCTCCCGGAATTGGTATTACTTCTATTTCATTCTTTATTGCCTCTTTTACTATTTCTTCCCCCGGATCCGAAATTCCAGGAGTTCCTGCATCTGTAATAATAGCTATATTTTCACCATTTAACAATTTTTCAATTAACATTTCTGTTTTTGTATCTTCATTATGCCTATGATAACTTACTAAAGGTTTATTTATTTCATAATAATTTAATAATTTTAAACTATGCCTTGTATCCTCGGCAGCTATAACATCAACATTTTTTAATATATTAATAGCTCTAAATGTAATATCTTCTAAATTTCCTATCGGAGTTGCCACTAAATATAATTTACCTGACATTTGTTAACTTTTCCTTTCTTTGTTATATATTTTATATATTTCATCTGTATACTCTCCATTTTCTTTATATATAATTAATGGTTTTTCTATTTTTAAAAATGGTTTTGCATTTTTTACAGCTTTAATAAGAACTAAACAAGCATCTTTATTAATTGTTGAATATACAAACCTTATTTTTTTAGGTTCAATTTTATACTTTCTCATTAATTCCATTAATTCTACCAATCTTTCTGGCCTATGTACCATGTATAAAGTTCCTTTATCTTTTAATAAATACCTTGAACTACTAATAAAATCTTCTAAATTAGCACTATACTCATGCCTAGAAATAATTTTATATTCATTTTCATTCATTTTTCCTGTTTCTAATTTTTTATAAGGAGGATTGGTAACTATAAAGTCTAAATTGTCTCGTTGCATATGCTCTTTAATATTTCTTATGTTTATATTTAATATTTCAAACTTTTCTGATAAACCATTTAGTATTATACTTCTATTTGCCATATCAGCTACATCTTTTTGAATCTCTATTCCGTATATCTTTTTTAATTTTGTTTTAGCACATAACAAAATTCCTATAATTCCTGTCCCCGTACCTAAATCTGCACCAATAGAATTATTTTTAATATCTTTTGCAAAATCTGAAATTAATATGCTATCAATTCCAAAGCAAAAACCATTTTTATTTTGAATTATTTTTAAATTATCATGTTCTAAATCATCTATTCTTTCATTCTCTTTTATTTTCATCACACACAACCTCTTTTATACATATAATATTATAACTTAATTTATTTACTAAATCAATTTATAAGTTATAAAGGAATGAGATTAATTATGGAAAAAGAGAATATTAATAAAAATAAATGCTTAATTGCAAAAAAAGAAAATGTAATAACTTCGCTATTTGAAGTAGAACATTTTCTATGTAACATAAAGAAAATATTTAACACAATTTCTCTTTATCATATTTTAAAATAAATTTTATATTAATCTGTAATTACATTAGTATTTTGATTAATACTATTAGTAACTTCATTTGTGTTAATTGCATTTTCAGAATTTGTATTATTATTTAAATCTTCTCTAATTAATACAAACGGATCATCAAATTTTATTAAATTGTCTTTAAATGCCATATTTTCCTTGCCATCAATCAATATTTTCACAGCATTTACTTCTGTAAGATTAGTCATTGTATCAACTATAGAATAAACGGAAGCACATTCTTGTTCTTCTCCGCCAGGGTGATTTTCTATAAACTCGTTTGATAAATCCACATATAATATATCTCCTTTTAGTTCCACTTTATTAATTTTTGTACCATCAGGAATTGTTTTACTTAAACTTTGATTTTCTGGTCCTTTTATTAATAGTTCCATCAATTTTTGATATGGATTTTCCAGTAAATCTTTTGCATCAATTAATCTTCCCTCAGATATTAACTCTTTTGTTTCATTATTATAAAAATATAAAGATACAATGGTTTGCCTCATTTGTTCATCAGAAATTTCTTCTTCAGGTACTATATCTTGAATTTCATTATTGTTTTTAGACTTTATAAAAAAGTACCCACCTATTACCCCTCCTATTAATAAAAGAATAATTATTAATATAATTATTTTCTTTTTCATATTATCTCTCCTTCCTTTGCTTTCTACCATATAATATTATAGACAAGTATACTTTAGAACCATCATTCGATTATAACTTTTTTATTTACAGTATAAGCTTGTTTTCTCTAAGGAATATAAACATTTTGCACATATTTTCCATTTGACAAATTGCCCATTTCCGTATACAATTAAGCATGTATTATTAGATTTAAACATAAATTTATATAGATCATGAAAGGATTTGATTTTAATATGGAAAACTTATTACATGTTGGTTTAGATGTAGGATCAACAACTGTAAAAATTGTTGTCATGGATGATAAATTAAATACTATATATAGAGATTATCAAAGACATTTTTCTGATACAAAAAATACAATTTGTAATGTCTTAGAAGGATTAGCAGGAAAATATCCAAACTCAGAATTTACTATAGCATTAACAGGTTCTGGGGCAATGTCTGCTGCAAAATTTTTAGATTTACCTTTTATTCAAGAAGTTGTTTCTTGTAAAAGAGCTGTAGAAAAATACATTCCAAAAACAGACGTTGTTATAGAACTTGGCGGAGAAGATGCTAAAATAATATATTTTGATAAATCAATAGAACAACGTATGAATGGTACTTGTGCAGGTGGAACTGGTGCTTTTATAGATCAAATGGCATCTCTTTTAAACACTGATCCATCTGGATTAAATGAGCTTGCTAAAAATTACACAACTATATATCCAATAGCTTCACGTTGCGGTGTTTTTGCTAAAACAGATATTCAACCACTATTAAACGAAGGAGCTGCAAAAGAAGATATTGCCGTATCAATTTTTCAAGCTGTAGTTAACCAAACAATTAGCGGACTAGCTTGCGGTAGGCCTATTAGAGGAAATGTTGCTTTCTTAGGTGGTCCTTTAAACTATTTATCTGAATTAAGAAAAAGATTTATAGAAACTTTACATTTAACACCAGAAGAAATAATTGTACCAGAAGAAGCTCATCTTTTAGTTGCAAAAGGTGCTGCTTTAGATTCCCTTGAAGAGGCAAAACCAATATCAGTTGAAAAATTAAAGAGTAAAATTCAAGTTTTAAAAGTATCTCATGATGATACTTCACATCCACTTGCCCCTTTATTTTCAATAAATGCAGATTACGATGAATTTAAAGAAAGACATGATAAAGATAAAGTTGAAAGAGCAGATTTAAAAACTTTTAAGGGTGATTGCTTTGTCGGTATAGATGCTGGTTCTACAACCACAAAATTAACATTAATAGATAGTGAAGGAAGATTATTATATTCTCTTTATGGAAGTAACGAAGGAAATCCTCTTCAAAGTGTTATAAAAATGCTAAAAAAACTTTATTCAGAACTTCCAGAAAAAGCTATAATTAGATATAGTGGAGTTACTGGATATGGTGAAAAATTAATCCAAACAGCATTAAATGTAGATTTAAATGAAATAGAAACAATCGCACACTATACTGCAGCAAAAAAATTTATGCCAAAAGTAACAAGTATAGTTGACATCGGCGGACAAGACATGAAATATATAAAACTTAAAAATGGTGCAATAGATAATATCATGCTTAATGAAGCTTGCTCTTCTGGATGTGGTTCTTTTATAGAAACTTTTGCCAAAAGTTTAAATATATCAATAGAAGAATTTGTAAATGCTGCTATTGAAGCAAGAAGACCTGTTGATTTAGGTTCAAGATGTACTGTATTTATGAACTCTAAAATAAAACAAGCACAAAAAGAAGGTTATTCTGTTGGAGATATTTCTGCTGGACTTTCTTACTCTGTTATAAAAAATGCTATACAAAAAGTAATGAAAGTAAGAGATGTAAAAAAATTAGGAGCACATATTGTTGTCCAAGGTGGAACTTTCTATAATGATGCTGTTTTAAGGGCATTTGAATTAATTGTCGGTAGAAATGTTGTAAGACCAGATATAGCTGGACTTATGGGTGCATACGGGGTTGCTCTTCTTGCTAAAGAGCAATATGAAGCTAACTTAGATATGGATTACAAATCACATCTTACAAAATTAGAAGATTTAGATAAATTAAAAATAGAAACATCGCATGTACGTTGTAATGGTTGTGAAAATCATTGTTTGCTTACAATAAACAAATTTAGTAATGGTGCAAGACATGTTTCTGGAAATCGTTGTGAAAAAGGTGCAGGAATTGTTGGAGAAAAAACAGAACTACCTAACTTAGTAAAATATAAGTATGATAGAATATTTGGATATAAACCATTAGAGGAAAAAGATGCAACAAGAGGAACTATTGGAATCCCTAGAGTTTTAAATATGTATGAAGACTATCCTTTCTGGTTTACATTCTTAACAAGTTTAGGTTTTAGAGTAATACTTTCTGAAAAAAGTAATAGAAAAACTTATGAAAAAGGTATGGAATCAATGCCTTCAGAATCAGTTTGCTATCCAGCAAAACTTTCACATGGACACATTATAGGATTAATTAACAAAGGTATTAAAACAATATTTTATCCTTGTATGCCATACTCTAGAAAAGAGTATGAAAAAGCAGACAACCACTATAATTGCCCTATCGTAATATCTTATTCTGAAGTTTTAAAAAATAATGTAGAAGAAATAAAGGAAAAAAATATCAAATTTTTAAATCCTTTCCTACCTTTCGATGCTAAAAACTTAGCAAAAACCATATTAGAACTACCAGAATTTAAAGAGTACAACTTTACAAAAAAAGAATTAATTGAAGCAGCAGAAAAAGCCGAAGCTGAATATCAAAAATGTAAAGATGACATACATAAAAAAGGTCAAGAAACTCTAGAATACATAGAAAAAAACAATTTAAAAGGTATTGTTCTTGCTGGACGTCCATATCACGTAGACCCAGAAGTAAACCATGGTATTGATACATTAATAACAAGCTTAGGATTATGTGTATTAACTGAAGATAGTATTTCAAACCAAACAGAAGTAAAAAGACCAATAAGAGTTGTTGACCAATGGGTATTTCACGCTAGACTATATGCCGCAGCAGATTTTGTTGGAAAACATGATAACTTAGAATTAGTACAATTAAACTCATTTGGATGTGGTGTAGATGCAGTTACAACAGATCAAGTAGAAGAAATATTAACAAGTTATGGCAAAATGTATACACTTATCAAAATAGACGAAATCAATAATCTAGGAGCAATTAGAATACGTATTCGCTCTTTATTAGCTAGTATGAATAAACGTCTAGCAAATAAAGAAGAATTAAAAGGCGATGGAAATTATGAGGTAACAAAAAAAGTATTTACAAAAGAGATGAAAAAAGATTACACAATATTAATACCTCAAATGGCACCAATTCATTTCGAATTACTAGAAGCAGCCGTAAGGTCATCAGGTTACAAAGTTGAATTACTAAGAGACTGTACAAACCACACAGTAGAAACAGGTTTAAAATATGTAAATAATGATGCATGTTATCCATCAATACTAGTTACAGGACAAATGATAGAAGCATTACAATCAGGAAAATATGATTTAAACAGAACAGCATTAATAATGTCTCAAACTGGTGGAGGATGTAGAGCAACAAACTATATTGGATTTATAAGAAAAGCTTTAAAAGACGCAGGATTTGAAAATATTCCAGTAATATCTTTTAATGTAGTAGGAATGGAAAAAATGCCTGGATTTAAAATAACCCTACCATTAATAGAACGTTTAATAAAAATGGTAGTATATGCAGATTTACTTCAAAAAATGCTAACTAAAAACAGAGCATATGAAGTAAATAAAGGAGAAACACAAAAATTATTTGATGAATGGATGAATAAATGCAAAAAATTATTAGAAAAATCAACAATGAAAGAATTCAAACAAAGTATTTATGATATGGTAAATGACTTTGAAAAAATAGAATTAGATACCTCAAAGGAAAAGCCAAAAGTCGGAATAGTAGGAGAAGTATTAATAAAATACCATCCATTTGGAAACAACTTTATTGCAAACAAATTAGAAGAAGAAGGAGCAGAAGTAATTTTACCTGACTTTATGGGATTTATTAAATTTATTGCAACACATAAAATTACATTTAATCAATTAATAAAAACAGATAAAATGAAATCTAAATTATTTAAAACAGCAATAAAGTTAATAGACATACTTGAAAAAGATTCAAAAATTGCACTAGCAAATTCTAAAAAAGGCTATTTGCCACCAGCTAATATATGGGAATTAGAAGATAAAGTAAAAGATATTTTATCAATAGGAAACCAAACTGGCGAAGGTTGGTTCCTAACAGCAGAAATGATAGAATATATAGAAAACGGAATTCCAAATATAGCATGTGTACAACCTTTTGCATGCTTACCAAATCATGTAGTAGGAAAAGGAGTAATAAAAACAATAAGAAACAAATTCCCAGAAGCAAATATATCTGCAATAGATTATGACCCAGGAGCTAGCGAAGCAAACCAAACTAACAGAATAAAATTATTAATGACAGTAGCTAAAGATAATTTAAAACAACGAGAAAAAGAAAACAAAAAACTAAATCTTGAAAATTCAACCAATAAAACAAATAAAAATAATTATGAAAAAACTAAAATAGAAGTTTAATTAATAATTATTATAAAATCTTTAAAAAATAGGCTTAAAAAAATATCTTCTTAAGCCTATTTTTTATTAATTATTTTTAATTTATTTTTAATTAAATTTTTTTATAATTATTTTTTTATTATTTTTAATTTAATAATTATTAAATTAATTATTTATTTTATTTAAATTATTTATTTATTTTTTTTTTATTTAATTATTTTTATTATTATTTATTTAATAATAATTATTTATTCAAATATTATATTAAATATTATTATTTTTTATTTATTTATTTTTATATTTATTTTTATATTTTTTATAAAATAATTAATTAATTTAATTTATAAGAAATTTTATTTTTTAATTTTAACTTTATTATTTTCTTTATTTAAGTTTTATATTACATTTTAATTTTATTTAATTAATTAAATTTACTGTTATACTTTTTTTATATTATTTTCACTTCGTACTTTTTTTAATTTACATTATTATTACTAGATTATAATGCTAATTATGTATACTATTGCTTTAATTATTTTTCTTCTTTCAATTTTCTTATTAAATCTTTATTCCGCACCATTTCTTCACTTTTACAGTAATCAATTTATTATTGTAATACTTTTAATTTTTAGTTTACTATATATTATTTTTTTAGGTCTTATTCTTTATTTATATAATTATTTTCAAAGTTAAAAATGCAATTAAAAAAATAATTTTATCCTTTGCCTTACTTTACATAAATTATACTTTTTTTCTTTAACTATTTTTTTTAACATATTTTTTAATAATAATTGAAACCCCTTTTTTATATATTAATTACAATTTTTTTATTCATTAATTTTTAATAATTAATTATTTTTCTTATTTTTTAACTTTTATTTTATAATTTATTCGATAATTTTTTTCTATTTTTATAATTATTTTATTTAATTTTATTTATAATTAATATTTTATATTTAATTAATTTATTTTTATTATTTATTTTTTAATTTTTATTAATTATAAAAATTAATTATTTATTTATATAAAAAATATTAAATTATTAATTAGATTTTTTT
>CALXWR010000002.1 GCA_944392465.1 uncultured Clostridia bacterium
ATTATATCAAAAAGGAGGAATTTTTTTACTCATAGCTAGAAGCTTTTAGAACCCCCTGTAAAACAGGGGGTTTTCATAATCCAAATAGATAATACCAAGACTGCAAAGTCCTGGTATTACTGCATTTTACTACACTTCCATTATAATAGGCAATATCATAGGGTTACGTTTTGTTCTTTGGAATATATAGTCTCTTAAATCATCTTTTAATGTTGATTTAATTGTAGACCAATCACGTATTCCATCTTCTTCAAATCCTCTTACTTCTTCTTTTATTACTTTCTTCACATCATCCATTAAAGTTTCTGATTCTCTTACATAAACAAATCCTCTTGATACTACATCTGGACCAGATACGATTTCTCCTGTGCTTCCATCCATTGTCATTACAATTACTATTAATCCATCTTGTGATAAATGTTGTCTATCACGTAGTACTATATTTCCAACATCTCCTACTCCAAGTCCGTCTACTAAAATTTTTCCGCAAGGCACTGATGTTGTTATTTTTGCTTCTTTTTTATTTAATTCTAATGTTTTACCATTTTCTAATATAAATATATTTTCTGTTGGTATTCCCATTGTTTTTCCTGTTTCAGCATGTGCTCTTAATTGTCTATATTCACCATGTACTGGTATAAAATATTTTGGTTTTGCTAAAGCTAGTATTAATTTTTGCTCTTCTTGGCAAGCATGTCCTGAAACGTGAACATTTTCTAATGCACTATATATAACTTCTGCACCGATTTGCATTAATGCATTTATTACATTTGATACTAATTTTTCGTTTCCTGGTATTGGTGTAGCAGAAATTATTACCATATCATTTGGTGTAATAACTACTTTTTTATGTTCTCCTGCTGCCATTCTGGTTAAGGCTGACATTGTTTCTCCTTGACTTCCTGTAGTTATTATTACTAATTGATCATCTGTATAATTTTTTATCATGTCTATATCTATAAACATATTTTCAGGAGCATCTATATAGCCTATTTCTCTTGCAGTATTAATCATGTTTATCATGCTTCTTCCACAAACAGCAATTTTTCTACCATATTTTTTTGCAGAATTTACAATTTGTTGTACTCTGTGAACATTTGATGCAAAAGTTGCTACCACTATTCTTTTTCTATTATTTAAAAACAATTTATCAAATACATCTCCAATTGTTCTTTCAGACATTGTAAATCCTTTTCTTTCTGAGTTTGTACTATCTGACATTAACGCAAGGATTCCTTTATTTCCAAGTTCTGCTATTCTACCCAAATCCATTATTTTGTCATCTATTGGTGTAAAGTCTACTTTAAAGTCTCCAGTGTGCAATACAACTCCTACTGGTGTATGGATTGCAAGCATTACTGAATCTGGAATACTATGACTGCTTCTTATAAATTCTACTTTTATATTTCCAAAATTAATTGTTTGTCCTTGTTCTACTGTTACTAATTTTGCTGATGAAAGTAATTTATGTTCTTCTAATTTATTTTTTATTAATCCAATAGTTAATCTAGTAGCATATATTGGTATATTTATTTGTTTTAATACATATGGTATTGCTCCTATATGGTCTTCATGTCCATGTGTTACTACTAAACCTTTTATTTTTTCTTTGTTTTTCTCTAAATAAGTTACATCTGGTATTACTAAATCAACACCTAACATATCATCTTCTGGAAATTCTAGTCCACAGTCTACTAATACTATTTCATCACCATATTCAAATACTGTTATATTTTTTCCTATTTCATCTAATCCACCTAATGGAATTATTTTTAAATTTTCTTTTTTGAACTCAAATTTTGGTGTATTTCTTTTTCTATTTATTTCTCTTCGTTCTATGTTTTCTTTAATAGTTTTTCCTTCACTCTTATTTTCTCTTTTTGTTATTTTCTTTCCTTCATTTAAAGTTTCTTTTTTAGTTTGGTTTGTACTCTCCTTTTTGTTTACATTTCTTGTATTTCTTCTTTTAATTGGCTTTTCCGCCTTATTTAATGCAGTTTTCTCCATTGTTTGATTTTTGTCCATTAATTTAATCTCTCCCTTTCTTTTCTTATATTATTTATTAATTTATATATTATATACAAAATATACAAATAAAAAGTAGTTTATAATATCATAAACTACTTTCACGTACAAAAAACACTAATAGACACACCTATATTATTGTTTTTAATTAGATTTTGAGAAAATGCTTAATTTTAATTTCCGCACTTTAAGCATTTCTATACTTTTTATAACTATTTTTATCCGCTCAATAATTTACAATATTATTTTTTATTAATTATCTATCTTATAAATACTATATAAATCTCTTCTTTACCTTGTTTTGGTAACAACTGTAAATTATTATACTATTTTTTATTAGTTTTGTCAAATTTATAATACTGCTCCTATAATTCCAGCATCATTTTTTAGCTCTGCTAATAAAATTTTAGGTATATTGTTTTTATCAAACACATACTTCCTATTATTCATTTCTACAACCAATTTCTCATAAAATATATCTCTAAAGAATACAAAACTACCGCCTAAACAAATTGCTTCAGGATTAAATATATCAATTATATTAGATAATCCAACTATCATATTTTCTATATATTCATCTATTATTTGTTTTACTTTTTCATTATTTTTCTCTTTTTGTATGATCTCTAATAATTCTTGAGGGGAACAATTTCCCATATCTAAAACATCTCTTATTCTTTCCTTAAATCTTTTTATAGAACAATATGTTTCAAAACATCCTCTTTTCCCACAATTGCATTTTATTCCATCTTTGTTTATTATCATATGACCTAACTCAAATCCAGTATTTCTATTATTAATTAATAATTTGTTATTTAAAAATACTGCTGAGCCTATTCCTGTTCCTAAGCATAGAAATACTGCATCATTATATTCTTTTAATGCTCCATATTGCTTTTCTGCTAGTCCGGCTGATTTTGAATCATTTTTTAGCTTTACTACTATATTTGAATATTTGCTAATCAAATTGTTAAAATCTAATTTTTCTATTCCTAAATTAACAAGATTTAAAGCCATACCGTTTTTAAGAATTCCCGGAGTTACAATTCCTATGAAATTCACATCATTTTCTTGTATTAACTCGTCTATGATTTTTTCTATATAATTTATTAAATTCTTTTTAGTTTGCTCATCATAAGTTATATCTTTTTCTATTTTTTTAATTATTTGATTTTCATCATTTAATAGTCCTATTCCTATATGGCTTCCACCAATATCTATTCCTATTTTCATGATTTTTCACTCCTTATTTTATGTTTTTTGTCAACAAAAAACTATTCAAGCAGATTATATCATACTAATCTATTTTTGAATAGTTTTAAATTTTTATAGATAAAACATTGTAAAATTTGTAATAAATAATGCCATTATATTGGCAACACCCATATAAAAACCTATTGGTATTTTTGAATTTTCTATTTTAATTCCCTTTACATACTTACTATTTTTCTTTCTCTTTACAATACTATTTATAATTAATTGAATTGCTACTGCAACAAGTGTAATTATAACGGTATATATGTATACTGCCTCATATGTATATAATATTATAAAAATTGAAAGCATTAAAATATCTATTGTATAACTATCTTTTCCTTTTCTTTTTAGATATATAACACTAAACAAGACAAGGAAGCAAGCCAAAACAAGGTATATAACATATCTATAAACACTAATATCTAGTGGTCTTTCTGTTATATACAAATAAATCATATATGCTGTAACACAAATATATCCTATAATTAGTAAGGACTTATCTACTATTATTTTTTTCTTATCTATACCAGCTATTGCCAATAATATTGTTAAATATATTACACCAACTATAAAATATATAAATATAGAAACTGGGCTTGTAATTAAGCTTAATTTAATTGATGAAGCAAATAAAATAAATATTACTCCGGTAAGTATTTCTATAAATAATTTTACAAAATCTATCTTTTTATTACCTTGTTTTGTAGGTTGCTTTCTATTTACAAATATTGATATAAATTTTCCACATAAAGCACCTATAACAAATATTAAAATATATAATATATAATCCATATAATTACCCCTTAATTTAAAACAGAGGATATACTTAAATAATATTCAAAATTAATAAAGCATACCCTCTTCTATTTTAAAATAATTTTATATTATTGTACATTTTCTACTACTTCATTTACATCATTAAGTACATTTGCTTGGTTTTCATCTAGCTTATTTGTTGTCTCTGTTACAGTTTCTTGTTGTGCTGAAACATTTGCTTCAATTTGTTGTAGTTTTACTTCTGTTTCATTCATAAAAGTGTCTATTTTGTAATCTGTATTTGCTGCATAGCTTTCATAATCATTTGATGATGATCCCCAACCATTATTTCCAAAAGCAAATGATATTGCTACTGTAACAATTACAATTAATAAAACAATTATTACAACTAATGCAACTAATGTAACGCCTTTTTGATTCTTTAGCATTCTTCTTCCTCCTTATATAAAATTTTGCATATATCTTATATATAATATAAAAATATATTCTAGTATTAGAAAGGAATTAAATCTTTCGTTTGACTCCTTTTTTACTCAAATTTTATTTCAAGCTACTTTTATCATTTGTAGAATAATCACTTTTTTCATTTTTATTATTACTTTGATTTTTATTTGTATTCTGTATATTGGTACTATTGCTTGTAGTAGTATTGGTATTTTCTTCTAAAGCAAATGGATCTGTTTTTCCTTCAGTATAATTTGCTTTTTGCTTGTATATATTTAAGTCAGAATCTGTAACTTCATATGTTTTTTCAGTTTTAATTGATTCTGCTGTTAAATCATCTATTTCATTTTGAACTTCAGCTGGTGTTTCGTATGCTTCTTTTGTTGGTATTGTAACACCTATTGGTATATAATCATAAAAAATTATACCAAATACTAAAAGTATAGCTACACTTAAAAGTAATATTATACAAATTTCTTTTATTACTGTTTTTAGCATATTAACCTCACCTTCTTAGTTTTAACTAATCTTCTAACATGTTTTCTTCTAACATATTATCCATTACATTTTCCATAGAGTCATTATTAGTTTGGCTTGTCTCATCCAATTTGATTTTTACACCATTTACATTAAATGTTGCTTTTAAGTTTCCATCGTTTTCTTCACTTGGTATCATTTTAAAACTATTTATTACAAAATCAAGTTCATTATCATTTTCCAAAGCTGATATAAAATCTATAATACCTACATATTTTCCTGTAACAGTAAATGCTAAATTTTTAATTTCTGAATCTTCATTGTCTGTTGCCATTATGTCCATTCTCATTTTTACACCTTCTTGTCTAGCATAACCTCCTATTTTTAAATATAAATATTCAGCATTATACGATTCTTCAATAGTAGCTTCTGATAATTCTGTTTCAGTACTAATATTTGCCACTCTAAAATAATTTTCTTTATTTGCTAATAATGTACCTACACTTGTTAAAACTTCTTGTTTTTTATTAGGCAATTCTTGTGCCACCTTATAATTTGCTTCATCTGCTTTTTGTTTAAGTGTAATGCTTAATTCTGATATTTGCTTTGTACCCAAAATTTTAAATTGGCCTATAGAGACTCCTTGGAATACGATGAAATATGCTAAAATAATTAATACTATAATTAATATCGAAATTAAAACTTTTCTCATAGCAAATCCCCCTCTATTACCATTTCTACAAAGCTATCTGTAGTGTCTTGTGAAGATACTACATTCGTTAAAATACCTTCTTCTTTTAATTTTACTTTAAAATAACCAAGTTCATCATAATATTCTGATTGAGCTTTTATAATAATATGCTTGCCATCATTATCTTCAGTATTTTCTATTGCGGTTATTTGAACATTTTTTGGTATAATTGACATGATATTTGTTAGAAGGTTAGGAATTTGTCCTTTTGAATCTAGATTCGTTTCAATTTTTTTGTTTACATTGTTTAAATCATCAATCATCTCATTGTACTCTGTTGCTTTTGCATTAATCTCATTTATATCACTGCTCGCCATAGCTATTTGACTATCAGAGTAATCAATTGAATCTTGTGCTTCTTGCAACTTATTATTTATTCTGCCATATATATAGAAAGAAAAAATCGAATACACTATTACAATTGCAATTATAAGCCCTGCACCTCTAAGCATCCACTTTTCAGATTTTTCAAGCTTGCCAGACATATCCATGTCCACTTGAACTTTCTTAGGTGTTTTTTTCGGTTTGCTAGAAGACTTTTCATTGTTTACATTTTCTTTGCTAGGTTCTTTTTTTAAAATATCTGGAATTGGCATTGAAAATGTTTGTTTTTGAAAATTGATTTCTTGCATTCCATATCCCAAATCTTGTAAAGCTAGAGCAAGTGCTGAATTAACTTCTATATAATCTTTAATATTTATCTTTGCCCTATCTTTTATAAAAAATGGTTTCAATATTTCACATTTTTCTACTTGGAAAAATTCTTGGAAATACAAATCTATATTATTTACAACAGATAAAGTACCTGTAATATAGATTTTGTCATATACTACTTTAGATTTAGCTATATATTTTTGTAAATCTGTAACAACTTTATACAATGTTGGTATTATAAATCCCATATACTCATTGCCTTCATCTATAGTTTCTTTTCCTTCCATTGTATAAATTGTAGAGTTCTTACATATCTCATATGCCTTTGAGTATGAATTTTCTTTTCCTGCAATCTTTTTTAAAATGTTTGTTGGTCCTTGTTTAATTTTCTTCACATCATTTACTTTTTGATTGATTATACTTGTTATTATAGTTTCATCATCCATATTAACTACAATCACATTCTCATTTGGCTTTGTTAAAATAATATTGGCTATGCTGGTTCCAATTGGTGTAATTGATGAAACTTTTCCTGTTTCTACATTATCTAAAACATTATTAATATCAGATTTTAGTGCAGAAACATGCATTACTTTAAATGTATCTTTTCCATCTTCTTTGTACATACTATATCTAGATTCATAATCTGCACTAGATATTTTTTTCTTCTCACAATAATTGTCAAAATTCTTCTCTATTTCAGCTTTTAAATCGTTTTTATTTAAAAGTGTAGAAACATTAAAATAATTATAAACTTCATTTGTTAAGTTTATGCTTATTGGAATGTTCTCGCTTAAAGTCTCTGAAATAACTTGCTTGATTGCTACTTTAACATCTTCGTAAAATTTTATACCAAAAGCATCCACTTTTAGTTCATCACGATTTTTTGTCACTTTAGCATATTTAATTAGATTTTTTTCAATACATAATCCTAAACTGCTAGACATTTTCTTCTCCTTTGTTTCTTAATGATTTATTATTTATTTTTTCACGTCTTTTATAAATAATACTTCTACTTTTTTCCGCCCAATTTTATCATTTTATACCAATGATTTCTTGTTTATATTTTATCGTTTTTTCTTTAAAAGTCAATATAAACCGTAGAGATTTAATATTACTGTAACACTATTGTAATATTTTTGTAATATTTTATTTTTTAATAGATTTACTAGCAATTATATTCATTTTCCGTGATAGAATCATAAGAGAATTTACCCATATAGACAAGAAAACAAGTGAAGCTCTACGGCTCACTTGCCTTTTTTAATTTTATATTATATATACTTGGTATTTATGCTAAATAGAAATATGCTAAAACAATTATACCTAGAATAATTCTATAATATCCAAACACTTTAAAATCGTGCTTTTTAATGTAATTCATTAAGAATTTTATTACAAACATAGATATAACAAATGAAACTAACATTCCTATTAGCAAAATTGCTATTTCTGCACTAGTAAATGCTAAACCAAATTTTATTAGTTTAAGTAAACTTGCACCTAACATTGTTGGAATAGCTAAGTAAAAGGTAAATTCTGCTGCATTTGCTCTAGATAATCCAATTAATAATCCACCTATTATTGTTGCTCCTGAACGTGATGTTCCTGGGAATATTGCAGCTAATAATTGAAATACTCCAATTATTAAAGCATCTTTATATGTAATTTCAGAATTTGTATTTTTAGCACTTTTTCTATTTTTATTCCAATTTTCAATGACTATAAAAGCAATACCAAAAACAATTAATGCAATTGCTATACATGTTGGATTATAAAATAAAGCTTCAAAAGTTTCATCAAATAATAGGCCTATAACTGCTGCAGGTATGCAAGCAACTAATATTTTTCCCCACAAATTCATTATGTTTTTATCAAGGATTGATAATATTCCTTTTTGTTTAATTGCTTTTTCCTTGTTTTTTGTAAATGGCCATATCTTTTTAAAATATATTAAAATTACAGCAAGTATTGCTCCAAACTGAATTACCACTTGAAACATAGACCAGAATTCTGGCGATACATTCTCAAATTTTAAAAATTGCTCTGCTAAAATCAAATGTCCTGTGCTACTAATTGGAAGCCATTCTGTGATTCCTTCTATAAATCCAAAAATAATTGATTTTAAAATGTCAAAAAACATCTCTCTCTTCCTTTCTTTTGTTTTGTTTTTTTATTATACCATAATTTTATAGTTCTTTTCTTAATTTTATTTTAAAAATTTTTCACATTATATATTTGCCCTAGATTTTCAATAATATATAAACTTTTTATATCATATATATTGAACAACTAAATTATTTTATCTATGATTTCTTTAATATATCTTCCGGCAGCTTTTGGCATTTCCTTTCCTGGTATTCCTAGTGAAACTATCAACTTTAAGTTTTTAGATAAAACATATTCTTTATCTATTCCACCTGGATTAGATGCTAATTCTATAAGTAATATGTCTTTATTAAATGAATCTATTTTTTTCGAATCAATAACCAAACTTGGTACTGTATTAATTAATATATCAAACTTATCTCCGAAACTTCTCTATTTCTGTATAATTTAAAGGAACATATCCCGCTTCTCTAATCCATGCTAAATCTGTTTCTTTTCTTGCAGTACAATATACTTTTGCTCCTAAATATTTTAACCTATTGCACAATATTTTTCCAATTCTTCCAAAACCACAAACCACTATATTGCTTTCATGAATTGTATTTTCTCTTTCTTGAAGTATAATTTTAATAGTTCCCTCTACTGTCGGTATAGAATTTAAAATATTAAATTCTTCATTTTTTAATAAATCTATATTGTTTATTTTGCCATTATAAAAATTATCTGGTATCTTCCCAGCTATAAAATTAATATTATTCTCTTTTTGAGTTTTATTTAATAAATATGTAGAATAGTTAGATATTTTTTCTAGAAAATTTTCTAACTCTATTTTATTTTCAGAAAAAGGTGTGCTAATGTATTTATCATCTCTTGATAATGGCACTCCGCTTATAATATATCTTGATGCTGATAAGGCATCTTCAATATTTTTGCACATTATAATATTATTGTCAAATTTTAATTGCATATTTTTATCAAAATATTTTTCTAGTCCATAAGTAAATACTTTGTATTTTTCTTTTGCATACATCTCTGCTAATCTTACAATTCTTAAATCTCCACCAATTATTGAAATTTCCATTAAAAAAATCACATCCTCATACAATATTTTATATATTATATGAGGATGAATTGGGTTTTATTTACTTCTTTGAAAATCGTCTCTATTTCTTTCATTTTCTCGTATCTTTTTCATCATAGCTATATCTTCATTATTAAGGCTAGCACTTAGTGTACAAATTTTAGATAAATGGTTTATAGCCTTTTTTTCTTTTAATTTCATTTTATTTTTACGTCTTTCTTCTCTTACTTCCTTTTCAGGTTTCTTTATTTCTGCTTTTATTGGAGTAAACACGTTTTCTTTTTGTACTTTTTTATACATGTTTGGTTCTAACTCAACTGCTATATTCATATAATTAGTAGCTTTTTCTTTATCACCCTTAAGTATTGCAACTTGAGCCAAATAATAGTATGAACCTGCTTCTGAATCTTCTCCCTTTAAACTTTCCTTAAAATATCTTTCTGCCTCATCTAAATCTCCTTCTATTAAAGCAATTTGACCTATACTTAATTTTGCGTTATATAAAAGTGAATTAATTTCTGCTGCCTTTTTATAAAACTCTTTTGCTCTTTGAAAATCATTAACCATTGTGCAAACCATACCTAAATTATAGTATAAATCATAATCGCCTGGATGATATCTAAGTGCATTCATATATACATTTATTGCTTCTTTGTATCTTTCATTTGAATATAATATTTCACCTAAAAGATTTGAAGCATCATAATATTCTGGTTTCTTTTTAAGAATTTCTTGTAGCATTGATATTGCATCATCTGGTCTTTCTGCTTTATTTAATAATTTTGCTAAATTAAGGTTTATACGTATATCTTTATTATTTATCTCGGTTGTTCGTATATATTCATCTACCGCTAAAGCATATTTTCCTTCTTGTTCATAAAGCTCTGCCAAAGTTTTATGTCCCATATAGCTCTCTGGATATTTATTAATTAGTTTAAACAAATATCCTTTTGCTTTTTCCGTGTTTCCAGATTTTAATGCTATTTTTGCTAATGTTATATTAAGCATTTCTGGGAAATCAACTTTTTTATAATGTTCTATTAATAGAATAATTCCTGGAATTATAATAGATAATAAATAAATTACTATTTTAAAGAAAATGTTTAATCTTGTTCCTGATAATAGTTCGATAAAATTTATTACTATTCCAATAAATTCTATTCCCAATATATATACATAACTTGTATCGTTTTTTCTAATAAATCTACCAAAAGTTATAATAAATATTGCAAAAGCTAATAAATTAAATATGATTTTCTCTACCAATTTTGTCACCACCTATTTTCTAATTTGTTCTGCTTTTGTAATTTTGGTGTATTTCAATTTTTTAATATTGCATAATGTATAGAATGTATGTGATATGTTGTATACTACTATCGTAACACAATACACTTATTTTCCCCATTTTTCTTCATATGCATTCATACATTTTTCAATAATTCTTTCTGCATCTTCTCTTCCTAACATTCTATCAACTGTTGTATTTTTTCCTTCTAATTGTTTGTATACTTCAAAAAAATGTTTTATTTCATCAGATATATGCCTTGGAAGTGAAGAAATATCTTTATATTCGTTTAGGTATGGATCTTTTTTAGATATTGCAATTATTTTTTCATCTTCTTCACCATTGTCGTTCATTATTAAAACACCTATCGGATAACATTCAACCAAAGTAAGTGGAATTATTTGTTCATTACATAAAATAAGCACATCTAGTGGATCATTATCTTCTGCATATGTACGTGGAATAAAACCATAATTTGTAGGATAATGAGTCGCTGTATACAGCACTCTATCTAGTCTAAGCATTCCTGTTTCTTTATCTAGTTCGTATTTAACATCTCCACCTTTAGCTATTTCTACAACTCCTATAAAATCATCTTTATTTATTCTTTCTTTATTTATATCATGCCAAATGTTCATTTTTAAATCCATTCCTTTCTTTCCTTGCACGAAGGAACACAAAAATCATTTTTACATTACCTTCTCCTATTTATTTAATTTTAGATTTGTAACCACTATGTTATTGATAAAAGCTTGATATCTCTATTATTTTTAACAAATTAATGTGTTTAAATCTTTTACAATATTTTAAAACAAATGCATAAAAAAGTCTAGTCCTATAAAATAAAATGGCACAATATAAGCCTTGGTGGTCACACCCTAAAAGGGTGTAACCACCGAGGCCAGTAGTATGTGCTACGTCAAATCCTGAATAAATCGCTGGCGGAGCAGATCCCTACCATCTCTGGTTTTCAGAGTGAAGTACCTGCCTTTCAGGAACTCTCCGGTGCTCGCCAAAGACTTTTGGCTTGCTATGTTGTCTGGATGGACAGTACCGATGAACTTTGTGAACCCATGATTAAGTGCATATTTCTTTGCAGTCTTCATCATGAGTGTGGCGATTCCCAACTTCTTTTTGGTTGGATCAACACCAATGCCATTGGCGATGATTCCTTCGCCTAGCTTGTAGTTATTCGGAAACTCTTCTGCGAACTCCTTCTCCTCCTTTGCACTTGGTTGCTGTAGTAGCAGGAAGCCAAGCACTCTGCTTCCTTCTTCTGCAATAATCACTGCCGAAGGAGCCTGCATCGCCATCAAAATCTCGTATCTATCGACACCTCCAAACAAATACGCTTGTCCTCCCTTGTCCAAGTCTGCACTAATCCGTTCAGACAGCATCACTATCTTCTCGAGATCATTTCCGTCAGCCTTCCGAATATATATCATAGCACCTCTTTCTCTTTAGTTTGTTTTCTAGTTCTCAAGAGCTAATACATTAGCTCTTATAAGGAAAAGAAGATCCTTCATTTCCTTTGATATCTTTATTACATCGTTGTCTCTCCTTATCTCTAAGATATCTTGAATTCGAACTATTTATATTATATCACAGCCTAGTATTTATGTAAACATCTCCTGGTAAGTTATATGTTTTCCCTAAATCTTGGTATACAAACATATATATAGCAATCATGATATTCTCCGCCATAAAAAGACCATTCCGGCAATACTCCTACTTTTTTGTATCCTTGTTTTTCAAAGGCCTTTTGTGATGCATAATTTTTTTCTCGTATAAGTGCTCTTATACTGTGTATATTTAAATTATTAAAAGCATATTCAGTAATTAAATTAATTACTTGCTTTCCAAATCCGTTTCCTGTATATTCTTTCATGATGCCTATATGAATCTCCGAAGCTCTAATAATACTTGAAATTATTTCTAATTTAACAAAACCAATTGCAATATCTTTGTTTTCGTTTTCTTCAATTTCCTTGCATATTAAAAAATATGGTGATGCAGACTTTTTTGTATTATTAATATCAGCTTGTACATCTTCTAATGTTACTGGTAGAGTAGAAGACATCATTTCTCTAATAAATTCGTCATTCTTCATTTCTTTTAATGTACTTGCATCTTCTTCCTCAATTGGTATAAGATAAATTCCATTTCCTTTTAAATATTTATTTGACATAGCAACTTCTCCTTTATTTAGTGTACAATGGCGATTATAGCCTTTTTATGTAATAGGAAATGAGAAATTTCCTATTACATAAAAAGGGGATACAAATATAAATTCATATCCTCTTTATAGTTTATTTTGAAAGTTTTTCCATAGCTTTTTCTACCGCTTCTCTTTCGTCCCAGAAGTATTGAACTCCCTTAACTTCTTGATACTGTTCATGGCCTTTTCCTATTAAAAGAATCATATCTCCTTCTTGAGCATTTTTCATTGCATATTCAATAGCCTCTTGCCTATCATTTATTACAATATATTTACCATTACTTCTATTTAAACCAGTAATTATATCATTATTAATTGATTCAATATCTTCAAATCTAGGATTATCTTCAGTAAGAATTGTAAGTCCTGCATATTTTCCGGAAATTTCTCCCATATCAAATCTTCTTGATTTTGCTCTGTTTCCTCCACCGCCAAATATACATACTATCCTTTTTGGTTTATATTCTTTTATTGTTTCCATTAAGTTTATCATTTCATCTTCATTATGAGCATAATCTATAATTAATTTATAATCATTTTTAGAAACTGCAAGTTCCATTCTACCTTTTACATATACTTTTCTTAATGCTTTTTTCATAGCATCTATATTTATATTTAGTTCATATGCAATTGTAATAGCACATAATGCATTATATACAGAAAATCTTCCTGGAATTGCAACCTCAAATCTTCCATTAATTTTTCCAGTAACATCAAATCCCATTCCTAAAAATTCATTTGTCATAATAAATTCTACATTATTTGCTTTATTATCTACATCATCAGAGTCTATTCCAAATTTTATTAAATTGCATGTATGTTTTTTAGTTACATTTTTCCAATTGCTGTCATCAGCATTTATAATTCCAGTTTTACACTTTTGGAATAATAAACTTTTACAATACATATATTCTTCAAAATTAGCATGCTCATTTGGGCCAATATGTTCATTTGATATATTAGTAAATACACCATAATCAAAAGTAAAACCATCTACTCTATTCATTTTTAAACCTTGCGAAGATACTTCCATTATTGCATATTTACATCCTGCATCTACCATGTTATCAAATAATTTTTGAACTTCATAATTTTCCGGAGTTGTATTATGAAGTGTTATTTTTGTTTTATCTATAAATGCTCCTATTGTTCCAATTAATCCTACTTTGTTTCCTGCTTCTTCTAATATCTTTTTCAATATAGTAGTTGTAGAGGTTTTTCCTGCAGTTCCTGTAACTCCTATAGTAATTAGTTTTTCTGCAGGATGATTGAAATAAGCTGCTGAAATATAAGCCATTGCTTTTCTTGAAGATTCTACTTTAATGACTGTAACATCATCTTTAATATCCACATCTTCTTCTATTACTACTGCTTTAGCTCCTTTTTTAATTGCATCTGGTATGAATTTATGAGAATTTGAAGTTGTACCTATTTTTGCAATGTATAGGTCGTTTTCTTCTACTTTTCTTGAATCATCTTTTATATCTGCTATTTCTATATCTAAACTTCCTTTAACAAGTTTATATTCAATACCTTCTAATAATTTTCCAAGTTTTTTAACTCTATTAGCCTTTTTGTTAATAATCTTATCAACATCAATTTCTGATTCAAAAACCGTATGTGAAGGTCCTTTCATAAACATTTCCCCCGTTTCTTCGTCCCAATTTGTTTCTAATATTCCTCCAATTTGATGAACTTTTACTTTTCTTTCACATTTTCCAGTTAAAACTGCCGCTACGGTTGCAGTACAACATCCTGTTGCACATCCTATAGTCTCTCCTGTTCCTCTTTCCCATTCTCTTATTTTTATTGTGTTTCTATCAATTATTTGTGCAAATGTTACATTAGTTTTATTTGGAAATAAATCTGTTTTGTATTCTATTGCTTTACCGTATTTAGCTACATCAAAATCATCTACATCATCTATAAAAGCTACACAATGAGGATTTCCCCAAGATAGTGCAGTTATATTAAATGTTTTGTCTAATATTTTTACTTCTTGATTAACAAACTCTGATAAATTTGTATTTACAGGAATTTTTTTTGTATCTAGTATTGGAACAGCTATATTTGCATCTATATCAATAGCTTGTCCATTTTCTACAGTTAATTTTACATGTTTTATACCACTTAAAGTCTCTATCTCTAAATTTTCCTTGTTTGTCATTTTGTGGTCGTAAACGTACTTACTAAGACTTCTTAAAGCATTTCCACACATTTCTCCTTCTGTTCCATCTGGGTTAAACATTCTCATTTTAAAATCTGCTATCTCTGATTTACAAATTAATACCATTCCATCTGATCCAATTCCAAAATGTCTATCACTTACATATTTAGCAAGTTCATTTACATTATCTATCTTCTGATTTATCGCATCTATATATACATAATCATTGCCAAAAGCTTGCATTTTAGTGAATTTAGTCATTTTTTATTCCTCCTTATTATCCATTTATTGCTTGGTCTAAATCAGCTATAATATCATCAGCATCTTCAATTCCTACTGATAATCTTAATAATGTATCTGTAATTCCTAATGCTTCTCTTGTTTCTTCTAATATTTCAGTATGTGTTCTACTTACTGGATGAGTAATTAAACTTTCAACTCCTCCTAAGCTTTCAGCAAACAAAATTAATTTTAATCTTGATAATATATTATTTACAGTTTTAGTGCTATCTACCTTAAATGATATCATTCCACCAAAACCTGTAGTCTGTTTTTTTGTTACTTCATAATCTTTATGGTCTTCAAACCCTACATAGTAAACCTTTTCGATTTTTGGTTGTTTACGCATCCAATTTGCAACTTTCATGGCATTTTCAGCATGCTTGTCCATTCTTAATGCTAAAGTTTTAATACCTCTTAGCATTATCCAAGAATCCATTGGTCCAAGACCTGCACCATAAATATACATTTGAATTTCTAGTTTTTCTCCAATTTGGCTATCTTTTACTACTACTATTCCTGCAACAACATCATTGTGTCCTGCCAAATATTTTGTACCACTATGAACAACTATATCTGCCCCATGTGTAAGTGGTCTTTGAAAATATGGTGTTAAAAATGTATTATCTACTACAACTAATGCTCCTATTTCATGTCCAATTTTTGATATTTTTTCAATATCTGCAACTTTCATCATAGGATTTGTTGGTGTTTCGATAAATATCATTTTTGTGTTTTTCTTGATAGTTTTCTTTAGTAAATCTAAATCAGACAAATCAATACTATCGTGGCTGATTCCATTCACCTCTAACACTTCATTTACTTCTCTAAAAGTACCTCCATAAATATCATCAGACATAATAAGATGATCTCCTGGTCTTAGTAAAGAAAATACAAGTGTTATAGCTGCCATACCAGAACTTACTGCAAATGCTCTTGTTCCCTCCTCTAATATTGTCATTGTCTTTTCCAATTCTTCTCTTGTTGGATTAATACATCTTGAATAGTTATATGGGTCTCTTTTTTCAATTGAGCTATGTTTGTACGTTGCTGATTGATAAATTGGGAAACTTATTGAACCAGTTGCTGGATCAACCCCAAGAGCACCATGTACTACTTTTGATGCAATTTTTAAATTTTCCTTTCTGTCAAAATTTGAATATTCTTTTGAATCTTTCATGTTTATTACCTCTAGTTTCTAATAATTCACAGTACATTCTTAGTTAAGAATGTAAGCCTGTCGGATAAACACATTTATTATTATATACCATAATTTTAAAATAGTACAGCTTTTTCGATAAATTTATAGGTTTATCAGCACAAAGCAAGCGGGCGAGTAAAACTCGCCCGCTCCACCGCGCTTCGTGTTATTAAATCTCGAACGCGAACCGCCTCCTTTCAAGGATCCTGCCCCTCGGGGTTTCCCACGTGTAGGGATCGCTCATCGCGACGGTGCCATCCTTGCTCACACACTCAAGCATCTTGATGCATGCAGAGTTCTTAGGATGAACCGTCCCAACAACAGAGTTGAGCCCAATGCGCTTCATGTACCGTACGCAAAGCTTCATGCTCTCTCGAGCATACCCCTGTCCCCACAACTCGGGGCGAACAGCAATGGCGTTGAGAATCACCGCTTTCTCCTCAGGAACTCCCTTCAGAAGATCAGCATAGGGCTGGAAGTTTCCTTCTGCGAGGAAGGAAATCGCAGTCACAGGCAAAGGATCGTTCTCGCGATAGACAAGAATGAGAGCATTCTTGCCCTGCCTGGTTATTGCCATTCCCTTCTTGGTCATGCCTCCGAAGAAATCCTCCTTTCCTTCAGCTGTCAACTTTTTGAGTGCCCTGTAGAAAATCTCGTAGGCCTTCTCCCAGCCGTCTTCTTTAATCCATTGAACATGCAGTCTTGCCATAAATCTGCCTCCCTAATCGTTGGCGTCTAAAACATGTAACCCCTTTGGTTACATAATGTAATTGTACCATAAGAATGCTATTTTTGCAAACTTATGGTGCTAACAGTTATTCTGGTTTCTACATTACATATAACAATATACAAAAGAAATGAAGCATACTACCTAATAATATAAATAAATGAAATATAGAATGCATCCATTTATGTTTTTTTCCTACTCCATATAAAATTGCTCCTATGGTATAAGCAATTCCTCCTGCAACTAATAATACAAGTGCAGGTTTTGAAAGTAACACTGGAAGTAGACTTGCTTTAAATATTATTGCCCATCCCATTCCTAAATAACATATCATGGAAAACTTTTTATATTTTTTTAAATCTATTGCATTTAATACAATGCCCAATATCGCCATTGCCCATATAACACCAAAAATAATCCAACCAGTTGCTGTATTGTATTCTCTAAAAGTACATAATGCAAATGGTGTATATGAACCTGCAATGAGCAAAAATATGGTACAATGGTCTAATACTTGAAGTACTTTTTTTCCTTTACATCTTGGGCTTAATCCATGGTATATGCTAGACATAGTATATAGTATAAGCATTGTAATGCCATAAATTACACCGCTTACTACACCATATCCATTATCTCTAATTGCTGCAAAAGTAGCACAAAGTACTATTGCAACAATTCCTAAAACCGCTCCAATAATATGTGATGTCATATTAAATATTTCTTCACCTTTAGAGTAGGTAGGTAATATTCTATCTTTTAATTTTGTTCTTGTCATAATATTATCCTTTTTCTCCATTAATAATTTTATCTATAGAGTCTTCTCTCATTTGTTTAATAATTTTACAGCTATTATCTAGTTTTGCTTGCTCTTCTTCGCTTAATTCTAAATCTAGTAATTCTCTAACACCTTGAGCATTAATTACTGCAGGAACTCCAATATATATATCATCTTGTCCATATTTTCCATTTTCAAGATATGTTGAAACTGTAAGAATTGAATTTTCATTATCTAGCACAGCTCTGACTATTCTATTTAAAGCCATACCAATCCCATAATATGTTGCTTTTTTCTTCTCAATAATTTCATAAGCCGCTTCAACAACTCCTTTATGAATTTTGTTTAAATCTGAAATAGGATGATTGTTATCCTTCATTACATCAATTACAGGTTTACAGCCAATATATGCATGATTCCATGGTACAAATGAAGAATCACCATGTTCACCCATTATATATGCATGAATATTTTTACTAGAAATTTTAAAATAGTCTGCTAATAAATAACGAAGTCTTGCTGTATCTAAAACTGTACCTGAACCAAATACTTGGTTTTTAGGAAGCCCAGATACTTTTGCTACAACATATGTCATTAAATCAACTGGATTACTTGCTACAATAATAACACCATTAAATCCACTTGCCATTATTTGCTCAGTAACACTTTTCATAATTTTTGTATTTGTTTCAGCAAGCTCTAATCTTGTTTGCCCTGGTTTTTGAGCAGCCCCAGCAGTTATAACCACTATTTGTGCATCTTTACAATCTGAATAATCACCAGCCTTTATAACCATTTTTTGAGGTGCATATGGAAGCCCATGTGATAAATCCATCTCTTCTCCAATTGTTTTATCCTTGTTTAAATCAACTAAAACTAATTCATTAATTCCACCTCTGTTAAGCATAGAATATGCCATACTCATACCAACAAACCCTGTGCCAACTAAAACTATTTTTCCTTTTTTCATTTATATCATTCCTTTCTTAAAATTAATTATCATCTTTGCCACAAGTTAGTTTATCACATTATGGCACAAAATTCAATTATTTAAACAAAAATTGTCACTTTTGGGGACAGGCTCTTTTCCGCCAATGTTGTCAGTTTTGGGGACAGGTTTGTTTTATAAATGTTTGCGTACTATTTGGTGACAGCGTTTCAGGACACAATTAGCCAAAATAAAAAATACTATACAATTTTTAGAAAAAGAAATTAACATGCTGTTGCGAAAGTAATTTTTGATAGAAGTTGTTTTAAAATTTTACTAGGAATTTCTCACAACAAGTGAGTGCTCTAGTAAAATTTTAAATACAAATTCTTCTAAAATTAGCTTGAGCTAAATGTTAATTGAATTTTGATAAAAATTGTATAGTATTTTTTAATGATATATTGTAGACTTAAATTTTGAGGAAAATAACCTGTCCCCAAAACTGACAACATTGGCGGAAAAGAGCCTGTCCCCTAAAGTGACAAACATGGCAGAAAAGAGCCTGTCCCCTAAACTGACACTTTTATTTCATCATTTTCTGCTATTATTTTTGCTTTTTTGTGTGGAACTATTTTTCCATCCAATATTGCTTCTGCTATCTTGTCTTCTAAATTACTTTGTATTGCTCTTTTTAATGGTCTTGCTCCATAGTTAACATCTATACCTTTTTTTGCTATGAGTTCTTTTACAGATTTATCTATTTCTATTTTGTATTCTTGTTCTTCTAGTCGTTTTTCAACTTGTTTTAGCATTATATTTATTATTTGTTCTATGTCTTTCTCTGTTAATTTATGGAATACTATAATATCGTCTATACGGTTTATGAATTCTGGTCTAAATTCTTTCTTTAATTCTGCCATTACATCTTTTTTTATGCTTTCGTATTCTTTTTCTTCTCCTTCTTTTCCTTTGCCTTCATTACTAAATCCTAAAACATTTTTGTCTGTAATCATTCTTGCTCCTACATTTGATGTCATAATTATTACTGTATTTTTGAAGTTTACTGTTCTTCCTTGTGCATCTGTTAATCTACCATCATCTAGAATTTGTAGTAACATATTCATTACATCTGGATGTGCTTTTTCAATCTCATCAAATAGTATTACTGAATATGGTTTTCTTCTTATTTTTTCTGTTAGTTGACCTCCCTCATCATAGCCTACATATCCTGGAGGTGAACCTATTAATTTTGCTACTGAATGTGGCTCCATATATTCAGACATATCTACTCTTATCATTGCACTTTCATTTCCAAAAAGTGCTTCTGCTAATGCTTTTGATAGTTCTGTTTTTCCAACACCTGTTGGTCCTAGAAATAGAAATGAGCCAATTGGTCTGTTTGGGTCTTTTAGACCAACTCTACCTCTTCTTATTGCTTTACTAACTGCTTCTACCGCTTCGTTTTGTCCAATTACTCTTTTATGTAATGTCTCTTCTAAATGTTTTAATTTTTCATTTTCGTCCTGAGTAATTTTGTTTACTGGTATTCCTGTTTGATTTGCTATAACTTCAGCTATGTCTTCTTCTGTTAAGTTCATAACATTTTTGCTATTTTTATTTTGCCATTTTTTCTTTTCTTTTTCTAATTTTTCTTTTTGTTCGTTTTCTTTATCTCTTAATGTTGCTGCTTTTTCAAAGTCTTGAATACGTATTGCATCTTCTTTTTCTCTATCCAAAGAAGCTATTTTTTCTTCTATTTCTTTAATACTATCTGGCATTGTGTAAGTTTTCATTTTTACCTTTGATGCTGCTTCATCCATTAAATCTATTGCTTTATCTGGCAAATACCTATCATTAATATACCTTATTGATAAATCAACTGCTGCTTTCATTGCTTCATTTGATATTTTTACATTGTGGTGTGCTTCGTATTTATCTCTTAATCCTTCTAGAATTTTTATTGTTTCTTCTTCTGTTGGCTCTCCGACAGTTACTGGGCTAAATCTTCTTTCTAATGCACTATCTTTTTCTATATATTTTCTATATTCATTTAATGTTGTAGCACCTATTACTTGTACCTCTCCTCTTGCTAAAAGAGGTTTTAATATGTTTGCTGCATCTACTGCTCCTTCTGCAGAACCTGCTCCTACTATTGTATGAATCTCATCAATAAATAGGATTACGTCTCCTGCTTTTTGAACTTCGCTTAAACATTTTTTAATTCTTTCTTCAAAGTCCCCTCTATATTTTGCTCCTGCAACCATTCCTGAAATATCAAGTGATACAACTCTTTTATTTTTTATCATTTCTGGCACATCATCTGCTACTATTTTCTCTGCTAATCCTTCAACAACAGCTGTTTTACCTACTCCAGGTTCACCAATTAAGCAAGGATTGTTTTTTGTTCTTCTAGATAAAATTTGTGTAACTCTATCTATTTCTGTCTTTCTTCCTATAACAGGATCTAATTTTCCTTCTTTTGCTCTTTTAGTTAAATCTGAACCAAACTGGTTTAATGTAGGTGTTGAATTATAGCTTCCTAAATTCTTATCATTTTTATTTTTTATAGAATTAGAATCGACTCCATCTTCATTTATTACTTTTGCAATTTCATTATATAATTTACGAGGGTCAATATTTAAATCCATCATTATTCTAACTGCAACACTATCTCCCTCATGCATTATGCCTATTAAAATATGTTCTGTACCAATAAATTCAGAACCTAGTCTTCGTGCTTCTACAAAAGCGTTTTCTATAATTCTCTTGCTTCTAGGCGTAAATCCCAATGAATCATTTTGCGACAATGGATTTCCTGTGCCTATAAGCATTTCAATTTCGTTTAATATTTCTTCATCTGTTATTCCTTGGTTTTCTAGAACTTTGCTTGCAATACCTGTTCCTTCTTTTGCCAAACCGTATAGAATATGTTCTGTACCTATATAGTTATGACCAAGCTCTAATGCAATTTCACTTGCAATTTCCAAGGCTTTTTCAGCCCTATTTGTAAATTTATATACCATAATTATCACACTCCTTTTTAGTTACATAGTATTTGTTTTATTACTTCTGCTCGTTTAATTTCTCTTTCATATCCATCAAATGTTTTTCCTAGATATTTTTGTAAATTAGCTGATTTTGTGTAAGTTTCAAGTTTTTTTACTTTGCTATCATCTAGTTCTTTTATGATTCCCAAATCTGTTCCTAGCTTAACTTCTGATAACAATCTTTTACATTCATCTGATGATATTTTTAATGCATTACTTAAAATTCCATAAGCTCTATAAACTCTATCTTCTATTTCTATTTGGTTTTTACATAAATATTTTCTTGCTAGCCTTTCTTGTTCTACAACTTTTTCGGTAATACTTTTAACATTTGAAACAATTTCTTTTTCTGTTACGCCTATGGTTTGATTACTAGAAATTTGATATAAGTCTCCTGCATTTTGTGAGGTTTCCCCATATACTCCTTTTATACTCATTCCCATATTGTTTATTATTCTAAGTATTTTAGATAAATTTCCAGTTAAAGTTAGTGCTGGTAAATGAACTATAACAGATGCTCTCATTCCTGTTCCAATATTTACTGGAGACTCTGTTAAATATCCAAAATTTTTACTATATGAATAATTTAACATTTCTCCAATTTTTTCATCTAATTCAATTACTAAATTCATTAAATTTTCTAATTCTTGTCCTGAACTAAAAACTTGTAGTTTTATATGATCTTCTTCGTTTATCATCATACAAATATTTTCTTCATCATTTATTAGTATAGCCTTTTTTATTTTATTATTACTAATAAACTCTGGGCTTATTAAATTTTTTTCTACGAGGCTTACTTTTGTTACATTATCTAAATCTTCCAGATTTACAAATTTTAGTCCATACCCAATACTTGGTACAACTTCTTTTATGCTTTGTAATATTTGCTCTTGTTCCTCTTTAGAGCATTTATTTAAAAACTTAAATCCATTTAAGTTTCTTGCAATTCTTACTCTTGAACTTACTACTACATCTGAATCTTTACCATTTTGTAAATACCAATTTGACATTTATTATATACCTCCTAGTTTTAATCTTCTTATTTTTCATTTTCTTTGTCATTTTTATTCTCTATAATTTTTATTTCATCACGTATTTTTGCCGCATCTTCATATCTTTCGTCTTTAATTGCTTTTTGTAAATCCTTTTGTAATTTTTCTATTTTAGATTCATTATTATTTTTCTCATTATTCTTTACTATTTTATTAGATGCTTTATTTACTTTACTTGTAGGGTCATCATTTTTGTAGCCTCTTCCAATGTGCTTATTAGCCCCTTGTATTTTTCTAAGTAATGGCTGAATTCTATCTTCAAATGTTTCATAACATTCATCACATCCAAATACTCCACTATTTAGGAAATCATCGAATGTTGTTCCACAGTTTTTACATTGTAGTTTAGTTGTTCCCATAAAACTTGGCAATAGATTATCTGTGTAATCATCAAAGAAATCTCCTAAAAAACTAGAAAAACTAATTGGCATACTAAAATTAATATCCTTTAATCCTAATTCTTTTGCACATTTATCGCAAAGATTCATTTCCTTTTTTACACCATTTACAACTTGAGTATATCTAAAAGTAACTTCATTTTTTCCACAATTTTGACACAACATAATACATTCCTCCTTTAAATTAATCTTCAACTAAATTTATTAACATATTTTTAAAAATTTTTGCTCTAATTTCATCTTTTGTGTTTTGTGGTATTGTAAGTACATTGTCACTTGTTGCAACTTTTAAAAGTTTTGCTTCTTTTTCTGTAATAACTCCAAATGATAGGAAATTATTAAGGAAAACATCAACTTCTTGTGCTGTTAGACGGTTGCCTATACTTGATATTGCATGCATTAAGTAATTGCTTTTAGTTGTGTTTACTTTTCTTATGCTTATATGACCTCCACCACCTCTTTTACTTTCTACATAATATCCTTGAGATGGCTTAAACCTTGTTGATATTACATAGTTAATTTGCGATGGTACACAATTGAAATGTTCTGCTAAATCATTTCTTTGTATTTCTATATAGTCGTCATCATCAAATAATTCTTTTATAAATTCTTCTATCATATCCGATATTCTCATTCTATCACTTCCGTTTCTAGTTTCTGCTATTTTTGTTTTATGGTTTATTGTATATTTTGCTTCTTTTATTATGATTTAATTTATTTATCTTTGTTGCTTTGACTTTGACTTTCTTTGACTTACATTTATATTATACGCTCTTTTTTACAAAAGTCAATAATTTTTTAAAAATTTTTTTATATCTTTTTGAATTTACTTTTACAACTAAACTTTTTTATATCTTAGCAAATTAAACTTCACTTTTTTCATAAAATCATTTACTCAATTATTCTTATTTTTTAGTCTCATCTTTTTTAGTCATATTGTCTAATTCCTTTGCTCTTTTTTTCTGTCTTTCTGGTGTTACCCAAGCAAAATAAGATGATATAAACTCTCCATATTTTGTAACATCCTCTTTATCTTCGTCTTTTTCTATACCATTAATCTTTCTATCATTTTTCATAATAACCTCCATCCAAGAAATATGCTCTTTAATTAAATTTTTTCGCAATAAAATGCACAACCTAGTTATATCTAGTTTGTGCATTTTATTTTTATTTATTCTTATTACACTATAATCTCTTCTATTATTTCAGCAACTCCATCATCATTGTTAGATGCTACAACTCTATCCGCTATTTCCTTTATATATGGTGCACTGTTTCCCATTGCAACTCCAAGACCAGAATTTTCAATCATTAATTTGTCATTTACATTATCACCAATTCCAATTACTTCTTCATTAGGTATATCTAATCTTTCTGCAAGCCATTTTATAGCATTCCATTTATCTACATTTTCGCTAGTTATTTCAGTATAATAGTATGCCATTTGTACTTCCTCAGTTCCTGCTTTTATAATTTTTCTAGACATATGTGCTACATCTAAAACATCAATATTTTTTATTTCTCTTAACTTTTTTATTATACTATTAAATATAATACTACTATTATCACTAATGGTAAACTTTAAAATATTTTCATTTTCGATGTTTTGTATATATTCATATATATTTTCTACTAAATTAATTTTGGTTTTTCTACTATCTGGTTTATTAGCATTTTCTTGATGATAGAATAAAACGTTATTACTTAATGATTTTGCAATAACCATATTTTCTGTATATACATTATAGTAAATACTATTTTCTTCACATATTTTAATTATTTGCAAAGCTTTTTTCTTTTCAATGAATTTATCGTATATTATTTCATCGCTTTGCAAATCATATACTAGAGAGCCATTTCCACAAATTATATAATTATTATCACCTAATTCATTTGCTATATTTTTTACTGAATTCGTTGATCTTCCAGATGCTAAAACAATTTGTATTCCTTTTTCCTGTGCCTTTTTTAGCGCTTCTCTATTTCTTTCAGAAACTTGACCATACGAATTTAAAAGTGTTCCGTCTAAATCTATTGCTATTAATTTATACATTAAATTTCTCCTTAATTACTTCCTATTTTATTTTTATTATTACTTTATCATTATTAGATTATACCATTTTAAATTTTTATTACAATATTTATTAACGATTTTTAATAAATATTTCTCAAAAATTTCCAGTTTATTTTTATTAAAAACGAGCATGATATTTATTGAAAAAGTACTTATACTTTTTCAAATTAAAAATTAAACATTTATCACATTCTAGGAGGTGAATTAGAATGGCATACTCAAACAGCAATTCAAAAGTTGTTCCAGAAGCTAGAGAAGCTTTAGACAAATTCAAATATGAAGTAGCTTCAGAAGTTGGTGTTAACTTAAAACAAGGTTATAACGGAGATATATCAGCTAGAGACGCTGGTAAAATAGGTGGACAAATGGTTAGAAAATTAATCCAACAAGCTGAAAGCCAAATGAAATAGTTTTTGCGTAGAACTAGTTAGCAAAAAATATTAGTTTATTAGATATCATTTTTATAATTTAATATACTTATATGTTTTGCTTGAATCACGTAAAAAAGCAACCTCTTTAGATTTATTTTTAAAGAGGTTGCTTTTTTATTTTTTATAATCCTTCTGGTTCTACTAAACCAAAGTTTTTATTATCTTTTAATCTGTAAATTACATTTGTTTTTCCTGTTTCAATATCTATAAATGCCATAAATTTATTTTGTGGTTGTTCTTGAAGTTTTAATTTAGCATCTTCAGGTGTCATAGGTTTTATATCATAATATAAAACTTTTACAATTTCATTTGATACTTCTGTATCTTCTAATTTCATTTCTTCTTTAGCTCTTATTGTTTCAAGTTTATTTTGTTTATCTTTTTTTGTTTTCATTTTTCTAACTTGACCTTCTAATATATCTATATCTTTATCTATAGAAGCATATAAATCTTTATGAGCTGTAACTGCTCTAAAATCTTCTGTGTCTGTTTTGATATTCATTTCTGCTACTTTTTGGCTTCCTTCTGTTTTTATTGTAGCATAAACATCAAACTCTTCTCCAAAATATTTTTCTAATCTTTCAGCTTTTTTCTCTATGTAGTCTTTGATTGCTTCTGTTGCTTCTAATTCTCTACTTGTTATTTTTATATTCATAACTATTCTCTCCTTCCAATTATTGTTCATTAGTTATAATGTGAATATATTATATATTGATTTTATTAATTTTTCAAGTAATTTAAGTAATTTCGTTCCTTTAATTAAATATTTGTTTTCTAATTACCACTAATTACTTGTATCAATCACTTTTGAGTTTCTGTTAATTTGAAAAATTATGTAAATTATGGTATAATATAAGTGTTATACACCTTAGTAGAAAGGAAATGGGTTTTGTAATTTATTTTGAGCAAATCCCGAAACAAGAGTAGAAAGGTACAATCATGTCCGAGACTAGCGAAGCCGAGAAGAACTACAGAGTTACCAAGATCTACTTCATCATCATCTTCATTTTGTCACTTCTCGTTGGTGTGCTTCTGTCTGTATGTATGAGCCAGCGGAAAACCATCGACGATCTTACTACAATTGCCGACTCTGCCATAGATAGGCTTGTGGAGATTAAAGAGGATGTTGAGCTCATCAACAACTATCTTGATTCCACCGGGATTTTGGTAGGAGAAGAGGCTCTGCTTGATGAAGATTCTGTTATCTACTCTTCCTCTTTGTAAAGAGGAGCGAGGAACACCTGGCACACGCTGGGTGTTCTTTGCTTGTGTTTTAACAAAATTTTGATAAAAAGCTTGCATATTAAGCATTTTTATGATAGAATATTATACGTTAATTTTAGGTCACTTAAAGAGGAGGTGCAAAACATGCCAAATATTAAATCAGCTATAAAAAGAGTAAGTGTTATTGAAAAGAAAACATTAAGAAATAACATGATTAAATCTGAATATAAAACAGCTATAAGAAGATTTGAAGAAGCTTTAGCTAATAATGATAAAGAAAAAGCTACAGAATTATTCTCAGTAGCAACAAAAAAAATAGACCAAGCTTGTACAAAAGGTGTTATTGTAAAAAACACAGCTGCTAGAAAAAAATCTAATTTAGCTAAAAAATTAAATTCAGCAAACGCATAGAATTTTAATAGAAAATTGTGCACAGTTTTTTATTAATGTAAGATTGTAAAATAATGTTTTACAATCTTTTTTTATGTAATAGGAATTTTTTCTGAAATTCCTATTACATAAAAAGTGGATAAAATTTCCTTTGATTTGTTTTTCATATTATGTTAACATTATTATATGTTATTTAATGTGCATTTTGTTTATTAAAATATGTTTTTGTAATATACTTCATTTTGTAAATTTATTTTAACAATATCTCTAAGCTGTATTGCTAACTTACTTTCATTAAATTACATAATTTATTCAATTTTATAAATATAAAAGAAAGGTAGAAAGATATATGAAAAAACTATTTTTGAATGAATTTAAAGCAATGGACAGTTCTATACAAAATGTTTTACAAAGTGGCTTAAAATTTTGTTTTGTATTATGTTTAATAGCCACTTTTTCTCTTACAATATATTTAACTGTACATAACCCATATTCTTTTTATTTTGGAATAAATATATTAAGTTCAGCTTTGTTCTTTTCTGTATTTTTTGTAATATGTTCAGTTTTTGTTGATACTATAAGAGGACATAAAGAAAAATAAAAAATATATAAGTAGTATGTTATAAGTGATGATTATTTAAATAAAAATCACAAAAATTAAGCAACTAATAATTATTTAATAAATATTAGTTGCTTTTTACATTATGTTCGTATTTTGAATTGCATAAATGCTAAAAAGAGTATCCTCCTTTCTTTACTTATATACTAATATTTTTTATATAGGGGTGAATATAGATTTATAAAAGTATATGATTATCACATAGATTTAAATTAAAACAGACCATTAAATTATTGATATAAAAATAGCATATTATGCAATTACAAATATATTAAATCACATAATATGCTATTTTTCAAGAAAAATCGTCCGTCAAATTATTTCGAAAATCGACATTTTGTGCCAATAGGGTATGCCCGAGTGGCACGTTAAATATATTTTTTTACATTATTAAATATTTCTTCATGTATTTCTTCTATAGTTTTTATTTTACCATCTTTTACACACTGTATTTCACACCAGTCATATTTGTTTACTAACTTGCATGCTTCATTATATGCATCTTGCAAATGTTTTTTATTGTTTTCATGTATATCCTTCTTTTCCTCATGTGTTATTTTATTAGCTCTATTTTTCATTAGTTTTTCTGCATATTCAGTTGGCATGTTTAAAAATATAACTTTAGTAGGTACTGGCAATCCATATAAATTAAACTCAAAATCCCATAACCAATCTAGAAATTTATTTCTCTCTTTATCATCTTTTATTTTTCCTGCTTGATGTACCATATTTGATGTTGTATATCTATCTGCTAAAATTATTCCGCCATTATTATAATATTCTTCATATTCTGTTTTAAAAGTTGCATATCTATCTACAGCATAAAAAGTTGATGCTATATATGGGCTAATTGCTAATGGATCTGTTCCAAATTCTCCATTTAAATACATCTTCACCAATGCTGATGAAGGACTATCATAATTTGGAAAACTTACTGATTTATACTCTATTCCTTCTTTTCCAAATCTCTCTTTTAATTTTTGAAGTTGTGTTTGTTTTCCACTTCCATCTGTTCCATCTATTACAAATATTTTTCCTTGTTTCATTTTAACCTCCAGCTTAACTAGTTTAATTCTAACAAATATTTACCTTGTTTCTCTTTCATCTTTTTTTACTTCTAATTGGTGAGCAATTTTTTCTGTTATATCTGATGATAAATCTAGTATAAAGTCCTCTATTCTTCCCTGGTACTTGTCTGTTTCTATTAATCTATAATTTGATGATAAACTTGCAATTTCCGGTTGTTTGGCTAAAAGAGTCCTATTATATGCTGTAAGCGACTCTAAATTTACATATCTTCCAACAGAACCTTTTCTTTTTATACTTAGCTCCGGTGATGTTAAGAATCCAAGTGATATTGGTCTGTAACCATTTTTTATACTTTCTAAATCATATAACCCTTTTATTTTTTCAAGGTCTCCTTTTGTCATCATTCCATTTTGCACTGCATTTTCAAGCCATGTTAATCTATCTATAATTCCTCTATCATAAACAATTATATTTCCTTGCCCATTTGATATATCATCTAATAAATTTTTAAATAATTCTAATACCATCCACAAATCATATTGCTTTGAATCTTTTGCTACAGGATTATATTCAGCAGTTTCTCTTCTCGAAGAAATTTGCATGCCGCTATTATTAAAAAGTCTTGTTAAGCTTTTTAATAATGTCGTTTTTCCACTTTTAGGTGTACCCAAAAGTTCAACAAAAATTGGTGGAGTATTTTCGTTAATTCTTGAATTAATTTCTCTCATGTTTCTGCGAATTTTTTCTGTCTTTTGTTGCATATCTGTTTTTGTAATTGTTATCATTATTAGTTCCTCCATCATTAACTATTAAAATATTTTGTCTAAAATTTCTTTATATCTTTTTACTAATTCATAGCTTTCAGCATCTTTCAAATTATCTACTACAGCTTTATACATTTCTGTATAATACCAATTTTGATCAGATAGAGGCTTGTGGAAACTTTCCCATACTTTTTCTCCATTTTTTTCAAGCGAATCATATAATGTTTCTAAATTATTTATTTTATCTGCACATTCAACCATCTTACCTTCAAAGCTTGCTGTTCTTACTTTTTCTATTGCCTCTATTTTTCTTTCTTTCCAACTTAAAGATTTATCTTCTGTAACTTCATCTACAATATCTCTAACATCTTTTCCAAATATTTTTTCAATATCTTCTAAAGAGTATTTTGTATCTTCTACCACATCGTGTAATATTCCTGCCATAACTGTTTCTTCTTTCATTCCGGCTCCTTGCAAAATCATTCCAACAGTAAAAGGATGAAATATCATGTCTACATCATCGCTTTTTCTTCTTTGTCCATCATGTGCTTTTGTAGCAAATAATATTGCATAATCTAATTTTCTCATTTAAACCTCCATTCGAGCAAGTTTATGCTCAATTAAATATTTTTTATAACCTCATAATTTATTAAAATATATATTTTTTAATAAATTTTTTAACTGTTCGCCAATACTTTTCCGGATTAATTTCTTGTGCTTCTGCATGTCCAGCATTATGAATTATCAATTTTTCTTTCTCACAATTTGCTGAATTGTATAATTTGTCTAACATATAAAAAGGTACAAATTTATCTTTATCCCCATGGATAAATAATATTGGTGTAACTGATTTTTTTAATTGTTTTATACATGATGCTTTTTTTAAAGAATATCCCGCCTTAATTTTTGTAATTAAATTTGCATAGTATAAAGTTGGGAACTGTGGTAAATGAAATAAATTTTTTAATTTGTCACTAAACTCTTCCCATACAGAAGTATAACCACAATCTTCAACTATCGCTTTTACATTGCTTGGCAATTTTTCTCCACTTACCATCATTACTGTAGATGCTCCCATAGATATTCCATAAAGTATAACTTTTATATTTTCATATTTTTTATTTAAATGTTCTATCCATTTTAATAAATCTAGTCTATCTAACCAGCCCATACCTATATATTTTCCTTCGCTTTTTCCATGAGTTCGCAAATTAGGCATTAATACATTATACCCAAATATTAAAAATTGTTTGCAACTTGGTACCATTGAAATTGCTGAATCTACATAACCATGAACAGCAATTACCCATATATTTGATTCTTTGCAATTTTTTACTTCATATCCCTGCAACCTCGTTTTTTTATTTTCAATAAATACTTCTATACTATTTTCGGCTAACCACTTCTCGTTTTCAACTTTTCTTTTTTCTTGTTCTTCGTCAAAATCATTGTTAAAAATAATGTTCTTGGAGGTTTTTGGATTTAAGGCTAAATCAAACAAAAAATTTCCAACTACAAAACCCATAATTATTGAAATTAAAATTATTATTACTAAAGCTAATATCATACTTTTACTCTTTCTTGTGCCAATGGTGTTTGTCCCCATGACCTCTTGTATACTTGCATTATTGTATCATAAATTTATTTATATATCTACCCAATTGTAAAATAATTAATAAGTACTTTAAAATGCTTTTAACTTAAATCAATTCAAGATATTTAAAAACTTTATGCATAAAACTTGACTTTTTTGCATAAATTATTGTAAAATATATATTATGTTTATTAAAATTAAATATTGCGTTGAAAATGACGAGGAATTAAAAGTTACTAACAGAGATAAAAGGTCATTGGCTGAAAACCTTTTTTAGAAGAACATAATTCACCAACACATTGGAGCAATCTTATATAGAGTGGGAAATAAGCATGAGTTTATTTCCAAGCTGGGTGGCACCGCGGAAAATATTTCGTCCCTGCATTTATTGCATGGGTGTTTTTTTATGCCCTAAAAGCAAATATGCTTAAGTTGTTTTTATTTATTGATTATCCCTGAAATATATTTAATGGGAATTGAGCAATAATTTTATTTAAATACTTTAATGAATGGATAATAAGGTTTTTAAATATTATTTTGTTAGAGTATATATTTCTCGAATGGAGGTTTTTATAATGAGTAGTCTTAGAACCCACACATGTGGAGAGCTTCGTATAGAAGATGTTGGCAAAGAAGTAAAAGTATGTGGATTTGTGGAAACAATCAGAGACTTAGGTGGTTTAGTTTTCTTAGATATTAGAGATATGTATGGAATTACTCAAGTAGTTACATCTGGAAAGGAAGATATTGTTGATTTTTCTTCAAGAATTCCTATTGAGTCTAGTGTATGTGTAGAAGGAGTAGTAAAAAAGAGAGATCCAGAAACCTACAACCCAAGTATTGAAACTGGAACAGTTGAAGTAGTTATTAAAAATATAACTGTACTTGGAAAAAGAACTAAAATGATACCATTTGAAGTAAATAAAAATCAAGAAGTTAGAGAAGATTTACGTTTAAAATACAGATTTTTAGATTTACGTTCTCACAAATTGCAAAATAATTTAATATTAAGAGCAAAAGTATTACAATTTTTGCGTAACCAAATGATTGAACAAGGATTTTTAGAAGTACAAACACCAATTCTTACCAGTTCATCGCCTGAAGGTGCAAGAGACTATTTAGTGCCAAGTAGACTTCATCCAGGAAAATTCTATGCACTTCCACAAGCACCTCAACAATTTAAACAATTGCTTATGGTATCAGGCATAGATAAATATTTTCAAATTGCACCATGCTTTAGAGATGAAGATGCCAGGGCAGACCGTGCTCCAGGCGAATTCTATCAATTAGATATGGAAATGGCATATGCTACACAAGAAGATGTGTTTAGTGTTATGGAGCCTGTAATATATAATACTTTTTCTAAATTTTCAGACAAAAAAGTAGGACAATATCCATTCCCTAGAATTTCATATAAGGATGCAATGGTTAAATATGGTACAGATAAACCAGATTTAAGAAATCCTTTAATTATTATAGATTTATCAGACTTCTTTAATAAATGCACATTTAAGCCATTTATAGATACTACAGTAAGAGCAATAAAAGTAAATGGTCATATGTCTAAAGGGTTCCATGAAAAAATGCTAAAATATGCCATGTCAATAGGTATGGGAGGTCTTGGTTACCTAGAAGTACAAGATGATTTATCTTACAAAGGTCCAATTGACAAGTTTATTCCTGATGAATTAAAGAAAGAATTATTAAAACTAGCAGATTTAAACAAAGGAGATACAATATTTTTTATTGCAGATTATGAAAAAAGAGCAAATGAACTTGCAGGACAAATAAGAACTGAATTAGGAAAAAGATTAAATTTAATAGATGATTCTACATTCCAATTTTGCTGGATTATTGATTTTCCAATGTTTGAATTAGATGAACATGGTAGAATTACATTCTGCCATAATCCATTCTCAATGCCACAAGGTGGACTAGAAGCATTAAATAACAAAAATCCATTTGAAATATTAGCATATCAATATGATATAGTCTGCAATGGAATAGAATTATCATCTGGAGCAGTAAGAAACCATGACCCAGAAATAATGGTGAAAGCATTTGAACTAGCAGGATACAATGAAAAAGAAATAGAAACTAGATTTTCAGCATTATATAATGCATTCCAATATGGTGCACCACCACATGCTGGAATAGCCCCTGGAATAGATAGAATGTTAATGTTATTAACGGAAAGTGAAACAATACGTGACGTAATTGCATTTCCAATGAATAGTAAAGCTGAAGATTTATTAATGGGTGCACCTGGAGAAGTAAAAAGAGAACAATTAAAAGATGTTCATATAAAACTAGATATATAATTTACAAAATGAGACGACTTGTTTTGCAAAACAAGTCGTCCTTTTTTATAAATTTAATTTCCATAATAGCTATCTATTAGTATTTGTTTTAGCTCGCTTACTAGTGGTACTCTTGGATTTGCTGTTGTACATTGATCTTCAAAAGCTCTATCTGCTAGCATATCTATTTTTGCCATAAATTCTGCTTCATCTATTCCTGCTTCTTTGAAACTTTTTTCTATTCCTAAGTCTGCATTTAATTTTTTTATTTCTTCTATTAATGAGTTTACTCCTTCCTCGTTTGTGTATGCTGGGAAGTTCATTCTTCTTGATAAGTCTGCATATTTTTGATCTGCTATAAAGTATTCATATTTTGGGAATGATACAAATTTGGTTGGTTTACTGCTATTGTATCTTATTACATATGGCAATAATATTGCATTTATTCTTCCATGTGCCATATGAAACTCTGCTCCTATTTTATGTGCTAGTGAATGGTTTATTCCTAAAAATGCATTTGTAAATGCCATTCCTGCTATTGTACTTGCATTGTGCATATGTTCTCTCGCTTCTTTGTTGTCTCCATGATTATATGCTTCTCTTAAGTTTTTAAATACTAATTCTACTGCTTTTTCTGCTAAACCATCTGTGAAGTCTGATGCCATATTTGATACATATGCTTCTATTGCATGTGTTAGTACGTCCATTCCTGTGTCTGCTGTAATTTTCTTTGGTAAACTCATTACTAATTCTGGATCTACTATTGCTACATCTGGTGTTAATTCATAATCTGCTAATGGGTATTTTTTATTTAACTTTTTATCTGTTAATACTGCAAATGATGTAACTTCTGAACCTGTTCCTGATGTTGTTGGTATCGCTACTAATTTTGCTTTTTCTCCTAATTTTGGGAATTTATATGTTCTTTTTCTAATATCCATAAATTTTAGCTTTAATCCTTCTACATCTGCATCTGGATGCTCGTAGAATAGCCACATTCCTTTTGCTGCATCTATTGGGCTTCCTCCGCCAACAGCAATTATTACGTCTGGCTTAAATTCATTCATCATCTTAACACCTTTGTTTATCGTATCAAAAGATGGGTCTGATTCTACTTCTGAGAATATTTCTGAATGTACATATTTTTCTCTTTTTCTTAAATAATATAATATTTTATCTATATATCCTAAATTAACCATTGATTCATCTGTTACTATAAATGCTCTTGTTATATCTGGCATTTTTGCTAAATATTCTATTGAACCTGCTTCAAAATATATTTTTTCTGGAACTTTAAACCATTGCATATTTACCCTCCTATCTGCAACTCTTTTTATATTTATTAAGTTTACACTTGATACATTTGCCGTTGTTGAATTTCCTCCAAATGTACCACAACCTAGTGTAAGTGATGGCATATTTGTGTTATATATATCACCAATTGCACCATGGGTTGATGGAGAATTTACAATGATTCTTCCTGCTTTTACAGTTTCAGAAAATTTTAATATTGTGTCTTTATCTTCAGAATGGATTACTGCTGAATGTCCCATTCCTCCAAATTCTATTAGTTTTTCTGCTAATTTAATTCCTTCATCACTGTTGTTTACAATATAATATGCTAAAACTGGACTTAATTTTTCTTTAGAAAATGGATATTCTATTCCTACACCATTTTCTTTTAAAACTAATACTTTAGTTTCCTTCGGAACTTCTATTCCCGCTTCTCTTGCTATTTTATAAGGGCTTTGCCCAACTATTGCAGAGTTTAAAGCTCCATTTTTTTCTTTTAAAAACATTGTATCCCTTAATCTGTTTGTTTCTTCTTCAGATAAGAAATAACACCCTGCTTCTTTCATTAATCTTTCAAATTCATCTTTTATTTCAATATCAACGATTACTGATTGCTCAGATGCACATATCATTCCATTATCAAAAGATTTTGACATTACTAAATCATTTACTGATGTTTTTAATTTAGCTGTTTTATCTATATAACATGGAACATTTCCTGGTCCAACACCAAGTGCTGGTTTTCCACATGAATATGCTGCTTTAACCATTCCTGTTCCACCAGTTGCTAGTATTAAATTAACATCTGGATGATGCATTAACATGTTAGTTGCTGTAACTGATGGTTCTTCTATCCATAATATGCAATTTTCTGGTGCTCCCGCTTCTACAGCAGCATCTCTTAATATCTTTGCTGAAGCAACACTACATTTTTGTGCAGATGGATGAAATCCAAATACTATAACATTTCTTGTTTTAGCAGCAATTATTGACTTGAACATTGTAGTAGAAGTCGGATTTGTAACTGGTGTAACACCTGCTATTATTCCAATTGGCTCTGCAATTTGTACATATCCTTCTTCTTCATTTTCATTTATTATACCTACTGTTTTATCATGTTTTATACTATGATAAATATATTCCGTTGCAAACATATTCTTTGTTATTTTATCTTCGTATATTCCTCTGCCAGTTTCCTCTACAGCCATTTTAGCCAGTTCCATATGATGTTCTAAGCCTGCCATTGACATTGCTTTAACTATTCTGTCAACATCTTCTTGAGTTAATTTCATATATTCTTCAGATGCTTTTTTAGCTTTGTTAATAAGTTCATCTATCATGTTTTTTATTTTCTCTTGTTCCTCTTCACTTACTTCTTTTCCCATAAGTTTTCCTCCCATATTTTATATAATTTAACCTTTGGTATTATAAAGTTAATATGTAAAATTATATGTTTCTAACAATTATAATATAAATAAAATTATTTATTGTCAAGAAATTTTCTTACTTGATATATGCTCCCTTCTCTGGCCATATATCTTGTAATCTAATCACTCCTTGTCCATTTTTAGTTTTACCAATAATTGTTCTTTCTATTCTTATGTGTTGTAATTCTATTGCCTTTCTCAAAAGTTCCCATAATTTTCTCTCATCTTCTTCACTTGGATATGAATTAATTGCTCTATATACCAAATCTCCTACTTTTGCCTCTGTAATCTTTCTTTTTATTTCTTGCATATATCCTATTATTTTTTTGTCATCACTACCTGATACTTTTTGCCAAAATTTATCAAATAAATCTTCTGCATCACCAAAACGTTTTCTACTTAAAAGATTACTTATTACTGTATCTAAATTATCCGATGCTCCATTTCCTAATAAATTTTGTAGTATTTCCATTGTTTTATATGGTTTTTTTATTGGATATTTGCCTCCATTTTTTGCTAATTGTTGGCTAAAATAATTATACAATCTTTGCACTTCTTCTTCTTCAGATAAACTAAATTGTGTGTTCTTTTTATCTTTTACCATTTTTTCTGCTTCTTCTAATATTGTTTTTTTAGCTATGTCTACATCGATATCCCCTTCAACAATCCCACATAAAATATTTTCTGCAACTTCATCTAGTCTTGGATTGCCAAGTGTTTCTATAGGTTTTTCTTCACTAGTTTCTCCGTTTGTATTAGAAGACCTTTTATATAATTCTTGGTATCTTTTTCTCATAAAATCTATTTTATCTTCTTCTTTAACTACATTCATTCTGCTTTTTACTTCTTCTACTGATTCTCTACAAACATTTAGTATTCTATCATTTACTATTTCATCCATTGATTGTCCCATTCTTAGTCGTTTTTCTATTTGTAATTGTTTATTTCTAATTATGTCTGCAATGCTCTTTCCATTTATTGTATATGTCTGCATACTTTCAACTAGCATATTATAATCTATACCTACTTTTTTTGCTATATCTTCGAATGGAATTAATTGTACTGCTAAAATTTTAGCAAGATTTGTTGTATAAATCCTTTCAAACTCACTTCTACTGTATCGTCCATGTTTTTTAGACATATTTTGAACTTCTTCTACCGTATAACCATATAAAAAGAATTTTAAAACACATTCTTCCTCTTTTTTATCCATTCTTTTAGGTTTATTTTCTCGTCGTATACTCATTTTATTTATTATAGAATCTATACCTTTTTGAGATACAAATAACTCTCTATCATTTATTAAATCTACTACTGTTTCTCCAGCTTCTAATCTTCTTATAACTTCGGCTTCTTTTTCATCAATCATTTGTAGGATTGTTTTACCATCAATAACATGACCATTTAATTTTTTATATACTTCTTTAAATTGTACTCCCAGTATATTGGATATATCTCTTAACGGAATAAGCTGAATGGCTAATAACTCTGCCATATTATTTTTTTTCATATCTTGTATTGCTCTTAAAGGGTATTTGCCACATTCTGGCATCATATGAATTTCTTCTGGCGTCTTACCTAATAATAATTGTTTTACAACCCTTGAATCATCTTCTTTATGTGAAGTGTTAGTCTCCTGAGGATTTCTTATTGTTTTAGCTCTACTTGCAAAATCTTTAGATTCCACATCTATTTGACCTCTTATCTGTTTTGCTATACGCTTTATTTCTTCGTCTATAATAGAATATGGTAATAGTTCTACCTTAACTCCTGCTTTTTTTAACTCTTCTTCTATTCTTTTTCTTATGTAATTATCTAAATTCGTATTATCCATGCAAACATCCTTTCTAAGAAAAAGTTAATAATTGTTTATTATTATATCATTTTATGCACTTATTCACAAGCAGATTTCTTTACTAATATATAGTTTTTCCATTATTTTTATATTCTTTGAATAGATCTTTGCAATCATCTCTATCAATTTGTTTTAAGTTTATTATATCTTTTTTATTTCCCTTTAAATATTCATATATCATATCATCTCTAAAGCCTATGTTTCCTGCATCTTCTCTAGTACATGCATAAAACACATCTTTTATATTTGCCCATATAATTGCAGATAAACACATTGGACATGGCTCGCAAGATGTATATAGTGTACATCCTGACAAATCATATGTTCCCAACTTTTTACACGCTTCTCTTATTACATTCATTTCTGCATGCTCTGTAGGATCTCCATTTTTTATTACTGTATTATTTCCAGAAGCAATTATATTTCCATCTTTATCTATTATAACCGCACCAAATGGACCTCCTTCATTGCTATTCATTCCGTTTTTCGCACAATTATTTGCAATTTCCATAAATCTGTTCATTTTAACCTCCATTCGAGCACCCCTATGCTCTAACAAAATTTTATTTACACTAAATAAGATATAATAATTTAACAGTTTTTGTCAATATACATATGTTCCTTTCACATCATTAAACTCTAAAGTTTTATGCAGTTTTTTAGTTTTTTCTCTTCTATTCTTCCAAAAAATGGTGTATAATATATGCATTAACTTTGAAAGGGTGATAATATGTCATACAACTTTAATGAAATTGAAAAAAAGTGGCAGGAATATTGGGATAAAAACGAGACTTTTAAGACTGACGTATGGGACTTTTCTAAGCCAAAGTATTATGCACTAGATATGTTCCCTTATCCATCTGGACAAGGTCTTCACGTTGGTCATCCTGAAGGATATACTGCAACAGACATCATGTCTAGAATGAGGAGGATGCAAGGATATAATGTGCTCCACCCTATGGGTTGGGATGCTTTTGGATTACCTGCTGAACAATACGCAATAAAGACTGGTAATCATCCTTCTGGATTTACAGCAAAGAATATAGCCACTTTTAAAAAGCAACTTAAAATGCTTGGTCTATCTTTTGATTGGAGTAGAGAAATTTCTACTTGCGATCCAAATTTTTATAAATGGACTCAATGGATTTTTAAAAGATTATATGAAGATGGATTAGCAAAACTTGTTGAAATGCCAGTAAATTGGTGCGAAGGTTTAGGCTGTGTTCTTTCAAATGATGAAGTAATAAATGGAAAAAGTGAAAGAGGTGGCTATCCTGTTGTTCGTAAGAATATGAAACAATGGGTTATGGATATTCCAAAATATGCTGAAATACTTCTTTCTGGATTAGACGAAGTTGACTGGCCTGAATCAACAAAAGAAATTCAAAGAAATTGGATAGGAAAATCTGTTGGTGCAGAAGTTAAATTTAAAGTAGCAAATACAGATAAATCATTTACTGTATTTACTACAAGACCTGATACATTATTTGGAGCAACATATTGTGTTCTATCTCCAGAACATGAATTAGTTGATGAAATTACAACAGATGAATACAAAAAAGCGGTAGAAGAATACAAAGCAATGGCTTCTGCAAAATCTGATTTAGAAAGAACTGAACTTAATAAAGAAAAAACTGGTGTATTTATTGGTAGTTATGCAATAAATCCCGTAAACGGAAAAGAAATTCCTATATGGATTTCTGATTATGTTTTAGCTACATATGGCACAGGAGCTATAATGGCAGTCCCTGCACATGATGAAAGAGATTTTGAATTTGCTACTAAATTTAAACTTGAAATTATTCCTGTGCTTCAACAAGAAACAGGTACAGTAAGAGAAAACGAAAGCTTTAAAAATAGTATTGTTGCTGTTCTTTATAATCCTAAAACTAATAAATATTTAACAATTAATTGGGGAGATAAAGGCGGTAGGTTGTTCATAGGTGGCACTAAAAAAGACAATGAAACTGATATAGATTGTGCTATACGAGAAATACAAGAAGAAACTGGATACACAAATATTAAATTTATAAGAAATACATTTCCTATAAAACATCACTATTTTGCATACAACAAAAATAAAGCTTATGCTATAAACGCAGTAGGATTGTTATTTGAACTAGTAGATGACTTAAAAGTTAATACTAATTTAGATAAAGAAGAGGAAAATAATTTTAAAGTTGAGTGGGTATCTAGCAATCAAATTGCTGAAGTTACAGACGAATTACATAGTACTGTATTTAATAATTTGAAAAATCCTCAAGCCTTCGTGGAAGATGGAATTCACATTAATTCTGATTTCTTAAATGGTCTTGGAAAACAAGATGCCATAAATAAAATGATTGAATGGCTTGAAGAAAATAAAATTGGAGATAAAAAAGTAAATTATAAAATTCGTGAATGGATTTTTGCAAGACAACGTTACTGGGGTGAACCTATTCCTATTGTATATACAGAGGATGACGAAATACATGTTTTAGCAGATGATGATTTGCCATTAATTCTTCCTGAGCTTGAAGATTATGCTCCATCTAAAACAGGGGCTTCTCCTCTTGATAAAGCAACAAACTGGGTTAATACAACTTTTGAAGGAAAGAAAGCAAGACGTGAAACTAGCACAATGCCTGGTTCTGCAGGTTCTAGTTGGTATTTCTTAAGATACATAGATCCACATAACGATAAAGAAATAGCAGACCCTAAACTTTTAAAACATTGGATGCCTGTTGATTTATATGTAGGTGGACCAGAACATGCAGTAGGTCATTTACTTTATTCAAGATTTTGGAATAATTACTTATATAAAAAGGGGCTTGCTCCTACAAAAGAACCTTTTGCTAAATTACGTCATCAAGGTATGATACTTGGTTCAAATGGTGAAAAAATGAGTAAATCAAAAGGTAATGTAATAAATCCAGATGATATGGTTAAAGAATATGGTGCAGATGCTTTAAGAATATATGAAATGTTTATGGGACCAATTGATGCTGCTAAACCTTGGGATCCAAATGGAATTGATGGTTCTAAAAAATTCTTAGATAGAGTTTGGAGATTGTTTGTTGAATCTGGAAAAGTTCAAGATAAACCAAATCCAAATCTAGAAAAAGTATATAATTTTACAGTAAAGAAAGTATCAAATGATTATGAAAATATGTATTTTAATACTGCAATCTCTCAAATGATGATATTTATAAATTCTGCTGCTAAGGAAGATATTTTGCCAAAAGAATATGCAGAAGGATTTGTTAAATTACTAAGTCCTGTTGCTCCACATATTGCAGAAGAATTGTGGAACAGATTAGGACATAATGATACAATCACATATGAAACTTGGCCAACATATGATGAGAGTAAATTGATAGATGATGTAATTGAAATTGCTGTACAAGTTAATGGTAAAGTTAGAGCAACAATTTCTATTCCTACTGATTGTGCAGAAGAAGAAGTTAAAAAGATTGCTCACGCAAATAGTAATGTTCAATTACACCTTGAAGGAAAAACTATTATAAAAGAAATATATGTTAAAAATAAAATATATAATATAGTCGCAAAATAAAATATTTTATAAAATTGTGTAATATTTTTGTAACAAAAAAGTAATATTTCTGTAATATTACTTTTTTGTTTTTGTAGTATAATGTTATATATGAATTACTAAGGAGAAATACGGTTATTATGAGTATTGAGTCAGATTTAAGAAAAGATGGTATCAAAGTAATTGGACCTTTAGATACTCTAAGTGTAAATACAATATCTAGAAATATAGCAGATAGATTATGCAAAACTTTTCCAGAACAGCATTTTGTTTTTCAAAACCTTTTTATTGCTCTTTCTAGAATACCAATGTACATAGCTGATATTCCAGATGGTTTTGCTGAAGCAACTTATTTTTACAAAAACTCATCTATGTATTTTAAACAAGGTTTAAGTTTAGATGAATTAGAAAAATTTGCCGTACATGAATTTATACATTATCTACAAGAGATAAAAGACAAAAAAGGACATCTTGTAAGATTAGGATTATGTGATTTTGGTGATTTAAAAGTAATAGGAATGGGATTAAATGAAGGAGCTGTTCAATATATGGCTTCAAAAGCAATAGATAGCAAAGAAGAAATTGTAAAATACTATGGAATTTCTTTCCCAACAAATAGTCCTTCATATTATCCGTTGTTATGCAATTTAGTACAACAATTAGCTTATGTTACTGGTGAAGATGTTTTGTTTGATAGTACTCTTTATGGCTCAGATACTTTTAAAGAAAAACTTTCTTATTTATGTGGACTAAATAATTTATTAAAAATTGAAAATAATCTAGATAAATTATTAAACACAGAAGAAAAGGAAATTAATTTAAATAACAAACTTTTAAGTGATAATTGTGAAGGAGCAAAAGCTCAAAGAGTTGCTAAAAAAATTGAAAATGCAAAAAAGAAAATAAAGCAATTATACTTTGATACGCAAAATTTAATATATACATCATATTTTAATAATCAATTTGACAAAATAACTACAACAGCAGATATAGATGAATATCGAGTTAGATTATATAATTATAAAAACTATATGGGTATTTCAGATGATTATTCAAGCTTTAATGATTTTTATATTAATAAAATGATGGATTTGGATAACAAATATGAAAATATTATGAATAATACAACTTTAACTGTTGTTAATCAATCTAAAATATCAATTTTCTTTAGAAAGATTAGAGCACTTTTCTCTGCTGGAACAGAAACAGACAAATAACTCTAATTTTAGTAGTTTACTATAATTGTAAATAAATATTATTTTATATATTTATTTAATTACAAATGATAATGACAAATTGGATTTATACCAATTTATCAAATATACCAAAGCAACAAAATAACAAAGGAAAAAATATTAATGAACAAAAGATAAAATTTAAAAACCAAAGAAAAATATATGAATTACAAAAGAAAAATAGTATTTAAATACTATTTAGATACTAAAGTAAATTAAATACTAAAGAGAAGTTCTAATATAAATAATTTATTATTAGAAAAGATTAAAGACAATTCATTTTTGAATTGTCTTTTTTAATCGCTTATTTAGTTCATCTTTTTAGTTACATATTTTCTTTATGTTTTTGTATATTTTATCTGCTTTATCTATTTAATCAATTTTATGTAAGTCTATCAATTATTTTATAAGCAGCATCTCTACCTGTTTTAGCTGCCCATGCTACTGTTGCTTTAGAACCTGAAATGTCTCCTCCTGCGTAAACATTTTCTTTTGAAGTCATATAATTATCATCAATACTTATATATCCCCATTTATTTAACTCTAGTCCTAATTTGTTTAGCAAGCTTTTCTCTGGCATCGATCCAACTGCCATCACCACAATATCCATATCTATCTCATAATTGCTATTTTCTATATTTACAGGTACTTCTCTTGTTTCTCCTTCTTTTTTTATAAGTTTTGTTTTTATACATTCTATTTTTTCAACTTTATTTTTTCCTAATATTTTGACAATATTGTTTTGGAATAAAAACTCTATTCCCTCTTTTTTGGCATCTTCTATTTCTTTGGCTTCTGCAGGCATTTGCTTTTCAGATCTTCTGTATATAACATAAACCGCTTCTGCTCCAAGCTTTTTAATTGTCCTAGAGCAATCCATTGCAACGTTTCCCCCACCTATTACTGCCACTTTTTTACCTTTATAAGATGGATGGATTCCTGTTTCTAATAAACTGTTTCCTCCATATACTCCCTCTAAATTTTCTCCTTCTACATTCATTTTAGTTGGGATATTAGCACCAAATCCTAAGAACACTGCATCATATTCTTTTTGTAATTCTTCTAAAGATATGTTTTTTCCTAATTCCATATTATACTTTACTTTTATGCCTATACTTAAAATAGCTTCAATTGTTTTATCCAATATATTTTTTTCCAACCTAAATTCTGGTATACCGTGTCTTAAAATTCCTCCGTAATTTATTGTATTTTTCAAATATTGTAACTTCTGCTCCACTTCTTGCTAAAAAGTGACTACAAGTTAAACTAGCAGGTCCACTACCAACCACAGCAATCCTTTTTCCTTTTAATTCTTGTGTGATTTTAGTGTTTTTGTACCACTCGTTTTCCAGAGCTTTATCAAATATATAGGCTTCTATTTCGCCTATATTTACTGGTTTACCTTTTATTCCCCTTATACAGCTTCCTTCACATTGCTTCATATGAGGGCATATTCTACCACAAATACTTCCTAATACCGTCGTATTTGATAATACCTCATATGCTGTTTTTATATTACCTTCTTTGGTTAGTTTTATGAATGTTGGAATATCATTATTTAGAGGACATCCATTATTACTACATGGCTTTACTGGACAATTCAAGCAATATTCTGTATATTTCTGTATTTGCTCGTTCATTTTCTTGTTCCTTTCAATTATTATTTGTTATTTTATATTATAACTTATTTAATAAAGATTTTATATATATTTGACCACTTGTATTAATCACTAATTGTTTTTTCGCAATATTTTCTAATTGATTGAACAATATTTTTCACATCACTATCATTTTCATTCATATATGCAATGAAGAATCCTGGATTAACCATTTCGAACTCTAAAAGAATTGGTAACCCTTCTTTATTTTTCATAAAATCTATTCTGCAAATATCTACTTTTATATTGTATAAATTCTCAAAATATTTTATTAGTTTCTGCATTGTTAAAGTTTCTTGTTCATCTGGATGATATTTAGACAAATTCCTATTTTTTTGAGAAGGAACTTCCCCTTCTTTTTCATAAGTTTTCTGTTGTCCATAAATAACTTTTCCATCTAAAAACACTAACTGATATTCACCATTCCAAATTTCTTCTTGAATTGGTTGAATAATCCAGCCTTTAACTTTATTTTCTTTTCTTCTAAAAAATTCCTCATCTACCTCATTTAAAGATTTCAAAGAATTGCTCAACTCACCTGAGATTGGCTTAATTAGGTATTTTTCTCTATTTTCTGGATAGTCTTGTACAATTTCTGAATACTTGACAGTTGTAGGATATGCTTTGGTTGGAATTGTGATAATATTAATTTTTCTTAACTCATCACTAGATATTTCCACTAAATAATTTTTGGCCATTCCTTTTAACATTGCTTTAGGATTATTTAACACTTTTCCTTTATAATTATTTATTATATATTTTAAATATTCTTGTATTTTATCAAAATTCAACTCTAAAGGTCCTACATTTCTTATTATCATTACAGGAATATTTTTATTTACATCTGTAATGCTCATATTATAAAGTTTATCTTCTTTAATACAATAAACCTTGTTAAATATTTCGTTATCTTTATCAAAGTTTTCCATTGTAGTTAGAAAACAGTTCCAGCCATTTTCTAAAAATTCTGTTAGCATAGCTTTTATTTCTTTACTATATGGAATAGATTCGTCATATTTTCCTTGTTTTAAAATTCTAATATAATTGTTTAATGCTTCATCACTTTTTACATGTATTAAAATGTTTTTTTCTTTCATATGTCCATATTCCTTTCTTTCTATCTTGATTTATCACACAATTCTTTAATAAAATTATATCCTTTATTTTTACATAAAACATCTTCAGAATTCATGGATAATTCAATTAATATACTTGTGCATTTATATTTTTTTCTTACATATTCTCTAGCTGTTTTTGAATGTACATCAACTATTTTTCCCTGTTTTATTATTCCCCTTATAAGTCTATATACTGGGCTCATTGATTTTAATATTTTCAAATCTGCAATTTGGTTTTTATAAAAATTCCCATTTGCTCTTATATAATCTATTGGTGTTATTTCATCATTATGTACATCTATAAAATATTTTATATTATAAGCAGATAATTCTTCTTTTAAATATTTAATTTCTTTAGGAGGGTTTTTATTACTCCAACTTCTATTAAAATCAATACCATTTACATACCTATGACAACCCGTTTTTACTCCAATTGTATTAACAATGGGGTATAATATAAAATGATATTTTTCATAAAGTTTATTTTCTATTATAGAATTAATCATTCCTTCTATAAAAAAACTAGACAAAGTTTCACCTGGGTGTTGTCTACCTATTATAAAAATACTAGGGTTTGTTTGTTCTCCTATCTCAATTTTGGTTACAATATCTTCTTTAATTTTTATAAAACTATGTTGCTTTATCGTTTGTATAAATTTGTTCAAATCTTCTTGTGTATATCTTGGCACAAGTGATATTTCCCCTTTTTGCATAGGAGCAATTCTTATTTGTAACTTGTCGCCACTTACATTAAATTGTTCTTTTTTTATTCTTTCCCATTTTTGATTAGTTTTAAAATAAGGAAGATAGATAGAATCTTTATCATAATATTTTGATAATTTAATATTATGAATAAAAATACTCCCTTCCTTACTTTCATTGTTTTCTATAATAAAGTTATAATATTGGCTATATTTCCCATTTTCTTTTTTTAGGGATAATTCTATACTATTTGCTTCTTGATTATTCTTAAGTATATCTATTGAACTTCCATCATAGTCTGCTATGATTTTCAAAATATATAACCTCCCCTTTTTAAACAAGTTCTTCTTCATATCTTCTTATTACTTCTTTCAAGTCGTTCCAAAATTCTATCTTTTTATTTTCATCTCTTAAAAGAGCTGCTGGATGCCATGTTGGCATATATATTATTCCCTTTTTTTCTATCCATTTCCCTCTTACTGCAGTTATTCCATACTCTTTTCCACATATATTTTTTAATGCAGTACTTCCAAGAAGGACTATAATTTTAGGTTTTACCAAAATAACTTGATTTCTTAAATAATCCAAGCATGCTAATGCTTCATCTTCTTCTGGAACTCTATTAGCAGGTGGTCTACATTTTACTATATTGGCAATATATAATTTGTTTCTATCTATACCTAACCCTTCAAAAGCCTTATCCATTAATTTTCCTGCTTTTCCAACAAAAGGTATTCCTTGAGTATCTTCATCTGCTCCTGGACCTTCTCCTATCATCATTATATCTGCATTTTTATTACCACAACCAAAAACAATATTTTTTCTTGTTTTACACAATTTACATTTACTACAATTTTGAATTGATTCTTCTAAGTCGTCCCAATTATTAAACATTTTCTCCCCCATTCAAGCATATTGCAATATAACATATCGTTTTAATTTTTAATCCATAAAATTCTCTGTTATTTCTATTTTTAATTTTTTACTTGTATCTATTCTAGCTTTTCCTCCTACTGGTATAACAGTTTTCTTTTCTGTATGCCCGAAATTATTGGATTTAATTATTGGAAAATCATACTCATTTTCTAATACATCTAAAAGAATCTTTTCCAAGGCAACACTTCCATCATAATTTCCAACCCAAATTCCTTTTATCTTATCAAAAACACCATTTTGTTTTAAATTATATAAATAATTAGAAGCATACTCAGGAGGTGTTTCTAAACAAAACTCTTCTATAAATAAAATTTTATCTGTAAAATCTATACTGTATTTGCCAGAAGACATTTCACTTACTAAACTTAAATTGCCACCAATTAAAATTCCTTCAGAAGTCCCTTCTTTAACTGTATAATACTCATCATCTTCTTGCCCAAGCCTCATATCACCATTCATAAACCTCTTAACTACTTCTTCATATGCATATGGTGTAGCCCAAGAAGTTAATGCTTTAAAAGTTGGACCATTAAAAGTAATTACTCCTGTTTTTCTATAAATAATATTTTCTATTGAAGTTGTATCACTAAAACCACACAATGGTTTTGGATTGTTCCTTATTAAGTCATAATCTAAATAATCAAAAACAGTATTTGAATTAAAACCTCCACTTACTGCAAAAATCAACTTCACTTCTTTATCTGCAAACATTTCATTTATATCTTCTGCCTTTTCTCTTGGTGTCGCACTATATCCTAAGGTTTTCTTGAAAGCATTTTTTGCAAACTTTACCTTTAAACCTGTACTTTCCATTAAAAGTACAGAATTATTTATTGTTTCTAAATCGTCTTCATCTATTTTTGAAGAAGGAGCTATAATTCCAATTGTATCTCCTTTTTTTAATTTCTCAAACATGCTACATCTTCCTTTTCTTAATTCTGTGCCACCCAGGGCAGACCCCATACCACTTAGGACAGTCCCCATTGGCACATTATATTTTCTGTATAGACCTGTCCCAAAAACTGACATCTTTGGCGTAAAAGAGCCTGTCCCCAAAAGTGACATCTTTGGCAGAAAAGAGCCTGTCCCCTTAACTGACAAGTCCTATAAATGCTCCATTTCTTCCAGAGTTATTTTTATCTACTCTATAAGAGTGAAAATCGTTTACATTGCATACTGTACAAATTCCAGAATCTATTATATTTTCTTTTTTTAGTCCAGCTTCTTCTAAAATTATTTTATTTATTAATACTGTATCTATATTATATTTTTGTTTTTCTTCTATTTTCCTACCCACAGATATTATTTCATTAATTCTTCCTGTATGTTTAAATTTATCTTTAAATATTTCCATTACATCGCTGTCAACTTCAAAGTGACACTTTCTTATACTAGGACATATACAGCAAATTATGTTTTCTGGGTTTGATTTATATTCTTTTATCATTTTTTCTACTGCTTTTTTACTAATTTGTTTTACTGTTCCTCTCCATCCAGAATGTATACTTGCTATTATATTTTTTTCTTTATCATAAAAGAGTAATGAAATGCAATCAGCTGAACTTGTTACAAGTAATATATCTTTTTTATCTGTTATTACACCATCTACTTCGTTAAGTTCAATATTGGGTACATTTACTATTTCTATATTATCAGTATGGGTTTGATGTGGTTTTACAATATTTTCTTCATTTATTCTTAATATTTTTGATACTTTGTTATATGTGTTTTTAAAATTTTGCCTATTTGCCTCACTACTATTTATATTAACATTATGCTTTCTTAGTGTATAGCAGTGTACTAAATTTGGAAATTCTAAAAGTCTTTTAAACTGTATTATTTCTATATCATCATATACTTTATGAATTATATTTTCGTTATTTAATTCGCTCAAAAATATTCCTCCCAAATATACTGATTTAATTTTTTAATTTAGTTTTTTAATTTACTTAACCAATTTTGCTTATCCAATCTTTTCGTTTTGTACCAAATAATCATATGCAGGTTTAAGACCAGCATAGTCCCATATTAATTTCCCTTCATAGCATATAAATGCTATTAATACTATTACTAGTATTGGAACTAAAACTTTATGTAATGCAGGCTTTATTCTTCCTTTTTTCTTTAGTAGATTTAATGTAACAATTCCTGCTATTGATGCAATTATTGCGACTCCTACTAATACCATTTTTAAAACCATTCCATTTAATATGCTTTTCATTTCAGTTATTACATAATTGTCTGCCATAACCATTGTACTAATTCCTACTATTAATATTAGTAATAATGTAGATACAAGTATTTTTTTCTTCATAATAGTTCCTCCTTTATTACTTTTCTTTTGCTATATTCTTATTTTACTATTTTATTTAAAAAATTTCCACTATTGTTTCTTTATTTGTTCTAAAACAAAATCTTTTGGTGCATTTCCAATGTAATTGTATTCTTTTTTACAAATTCCATTATTAAAATTACAAATAGATTTATATTTACAGTAATCGCATGGTGTTTTTCCTTGTTTTAAATTATAGTATGGTTTAATATCAATACTTCCTAAAAATATTTCTTTTGAAATTTGTTTTATTATTTTATTTGTATAGTTTTGTAAATTTTCAAATTCACTTTTTGTTATTGTATTTTGCCTATTTGCTAAGTTTCCATCCTTATCTATATATGCAGGAATTATATTTGAATTTCCTTTTTCCAGTTTTTTATCCATCTTTTTAACTATATTTACCTCTGCTAATATTAGCCCTTTCATTTTAAATTGTTTTCTAAGCTCTTCTTCTATTTTTTCTTCACTAATTTTTTCTGATAACTTAATTTTAGGGTCAATCAAATTAAAATATAGTATTCCTGCAGGCATTACATCTTCTATGTTACAAACAGCATCTAAATATGTAAGTAATTGTAATTGAAGCCCAGCTACTACCTCGTTTAAATTAATATCCTTTGTAGATGATTTATAATCAATTATTCTAATATAATTTCCTTCAGGAGTTTTAGCTATATCTATTCTGTCTATTTTTCCTGTAATTTCAACCTTTTTGCCATCTTCCACTTCAATTTCTATGGCAGAATATTCTTTTCCATTTTTAAATTCTAATTCATGCCCCATTATTTCAAAATCACTAAATCTTAAACTGTCTACAATATATAGCATTGATTTTTTTATTACTTTTCTTAATCTATTGGCAAGAACTATGTATTTTGGAATACTTGTAAAAATATAGTTTTTCTTTATTTGTAGTTTTTCCTCTATTATTTCATCTATTAATTCATTAATTACACTTTTTTCTGTTTCGTCTGTTAGTTCTTTTAGATTAATCTTTCTCTCACTAATTTTATCAAAAAAGCTATCTATTACTTCATGCATAAATGTACCTGTATCTATTGGTTGTATTTTAAATTCTTCTCTTTCTGATAAATTCAAACCATATTTTAAGTAATATGAAAATGGACATGCTTTATACTGTTCTAACCTTGATACACTTGTTTTTAAAGTATCACCATAAAGTTTGTCTATTACTTTTTGGTTTATCTTATTTGGCTTTATATTGTAATCTAAAGCATTCATACTATTTTCTAGTTTGTATTTCCATTCTAGTGTAGATGAATAGTATTTAAAAAGTTCTATATGTAAATCATCTATTTTTCTTTTATCTTCTCTTACATCACTTAAGAATGTAAGCAATTCTTCATATGCTGTGTTTTCAGTTATAACTTCACTTTTAATTTCTACTATATCACTTTCTTCTTTTAAGTTTATAAATATTTTCTTTAATCTATTAATTAATATAGATGGTCTTAAAGATTTTCCTTCTATATCTGATGAAGCATAAGATAAATAAATTTTATTTTCCGATGTGCTAAAAGCTTTATATATATTAAAATTATCATCATATAATTTTTCAATAGTTCCTTTAGCAAGCTCTGCACCTTTTGTTTTTAAAACTTCTCTATCTTTATCACTAAAAAATCCTTCGTTTTTATTTATACTTGGGAACATTCCGTCATTTAATCCTATTATAAATACAGCTTTAACCTTATGACTCCTTGATCTATCCACATCTCCCACAGTTACTTCATCTTGTGATATCGGTATTTTTCCAAGTCCACTATTTCCAAGCCCAGTTTTTAAGATTTCTACGTATTTCTCAAAATTTACTTTTTTATCACCTAATATTGATACTATTTCATCAAAAACGTCTATAATTATTTTATAGCTAGTTTCGTATTCTTTTGCTTTTTCTATTTCTCCTAATTCTTCTAAAACCTTTATTTTATTTTCTAACTTAATATTTATTTCATTCTCTATTAAAAATTCATATAGTTTAATAGTTATTGATTTAACATCTTTTTTCTCTGCTAAAGCTTCTTTTAATTTCAAAAGTGGCTCTACAATTTTTTTTCTAATATGAAGTATTTTTTCTTTTTCTTCATCAGATTCATTATAGAAATTCCACTCTCCCTTATACCATTTACTACCTTTAACTGCCCATCTTAATATATAGTTTTCTATAATCCATATATCTTCATCTTCTAAATCTGTTAAAAATCCTGTTTTTATATATTCAAACATACTCTCATATGACCAGTTTTTAGCAAATATATTTAAAATTGATATTATGTATTTAACTAAAATATTTTGATTTAAATCTTTCTTTTCGTCTATAAAAACTGGAATCTCGTATTTTGCAAATATAGCCTTACATAAACTTGAGTATCCTTCTAAATCTTTTGTAATTACTGAAATATCTTTATATCTATATCCATTATCTCTTACTAATTTAACAATATTTTTAGCTACATTTTCTATTTCGGAATATTGGTTTTTAGCTAAAAACAGATTAATATTTTCTACATTTTCTTTATATTTTTTATATGGAAAAGCATATATATTTTCTTCTAAATGTTTTAATTCTTCATTTTTAAATCTATATTTTTTATTTAATTCTACTGGCTTTTCTATTTTAATGTTCTGCTCTCTAGCGATAAAATATATTTTGCTTAGAGTTAATTTGTTTTCATAAAAAATGTCTGTATCTGGATTAACAGCTTCCTCTATTATGTCTGTACACACAGTAATATTTACTTCGTTTGCTTTTATCATTAATTTTTTTATTATTTCAAATTCTTGATACGTAAATCCTACAAATTCATCTATATAAATATCTACATCATCAAAGTCGTCAACTAAATCTAACATTTGAGCTAATATAGTTAAGTTGTCATTTTCATCAATATATTTTTCAGAAATTTCTTCATTATATTTCTCATATATTTTAAGCATATCACAAAGTTTTGAATTTAAGTATTTATCTTCAATATTCTCTAATATATTTTTTATATTTTCTACTTTTATTCCATGCTTTTTAAACTCAGTAATTTGAGTACTTATTAATTCTACATTTTCATTAGATTTGCCAATAAATTTCAAATTATTTTTTTCTTCTGAAAGTATATTGTATATAAGCATTGACTTTCCAGAACTAGATAAATTAGAAACATTTGCATTTCCTACTTTTTTCATAACTCTATATGCCATGCGGTTAAATGTAAGTACTTCGGCATTTACTACTGCTACAGCTGGTTTTACAACATCTAGTAACTTTTTTTCTGCTGTAAATGAAAATTGCTCAGGTGTTATTATATATATTTTTCTTTTACTATTATTTTTTAATTTATGTGATATTTCATTAAAGATGTATGTACTTTTACCTGTTCCAGAATTTCCATATACTATTCTTAAACTCATCATTTTCTCCTTTATGCTGTATCTCTTTTCCAGTAAAACAAATATTGTTGTGCTATTCCCTCTAAATTACCATATTTTTCTTTAGCTAGTTTTTCAATTTCTTTTTTGTTTACTTTTGTCTCATCTGCATTTTTTATGTACAAATCATTCATTACACGTCTTACCCATACATCAATTGGAAACACATCAAACCTTTTTAAAGTAGAAAAAAGTAATATACAATCAGCTACTTTAGGTCCAACTCCAGATAAGGTTAGAAGAGTATCTCTTACTTTTTTAGTATCTTTTTCTTCATGAAGCTTACTTAAATCTACTTCTTTGTTTAAAATCTTTTTAGTTGTTTCATAAATCCTAACATCTCTGAATCCTAATCCAAGTCCTCTTAAATCGTCTACTGATGCTTTTGATAAACTTTCTATGGTCGGAAAAGTATAATATTCTCTATCTTTCCATACTATTTTATTTCCATATTTCTTTGACATTCTATTTATAATTGTTTTTATTCTAGGTATATTGTTATTGGCAGATATAATAAATGAAATAATGGTTTCCCATAAATCTTGATTTAATATTCTAATTCCGCTTCCATATTTTATACTATTTGCTAAATATTCATCCACTAACGAAAGCTTATTTTTTATTTCTTCATAATTTCTATTTAAGTCAAAGTAATTTATCACTAATTTTTCTAAATTATCCGCACCAAAGCTTTTAAAAATAATGTTATTATCCACTTTTTCCACATTTATTACATTATTTCCTACAATTCCTGTATAACTACCATTGTCATTTTCATTCCATCTAAAGCATTGCCCACATTCAAATATATGCTTTGGTTCAAATGAAGTCACATTTTCTAATACATATTTTTGTTCCTGCATTTAATATTTTATCCTTTCAATATTTTTTAGGCCTTATTTAATTTAAAACCTTTACCCCATGCTTCTCTAGCATTTGATATAACTATAAAAGCTCTTTTGTCTATACTTTGTACTATTTGTTGTATTTTTACTACTTCTCCTCTTGATGCAACACACCAAAGCATCATTTTATCTTCATTGGTATACATACCTTTTGCATATATTCCTGTGCTTCCTCTTTCTATGTTTTTACCAATCTCAGTTGCAATTTCTTCATATTTATCTGAAACAATAAATAATGTTTTCGTAAAATAAACACCTTCGAAAACTATATCAATCATTTTGCCCATTAAATAAATTGCTATAGCTGAATAAAGACCTACTTCAACTTCTTTAAAGAATAAAACATTTAAAATAATTATTCCTATATCTATAAAAACTATAAGGTTACTTGTTCTAAAATGTGGTTTAAAGGCTTTTATTATATATGTTAATAAATCTGTTCCTCCTGTTGATGCACTTGCTTTTAATACAATAGCTGTTCCTAGTCCACTTAATATTCCACCATAAATACATGCTAGAAATCTATCTTCTGTAAGAGGATTAAATTTTTCTAACAAATCAATAAAAATTGATAAAATTACAGTTCCACATATTCCTTTTATGGCAACTTCTTTTCCTACTTTTATAAATGTTAAAATAAATAATGGAATATTTAAAATAATCATAAAAGTACCAACAGGTATATTAAATAAATAATATGTTATAGTTGCAATACCTGCAAATCCTCCTGATGATAATTGATTTGGTAATAAGAATTGAGATGTTCCTGCGGCAATTAAAAAGCATCCTATTATTATAAAAATACTTTCTTTTAATATTTTTTTTGCTAAAATCTTTTTTCTATTATTACTCATAAATCAACCACCTTATTCATATGATTCTAAAATTTCTAATTTAAACCTCCCAGGTTTTATTTCATCATTTTTTTCTATAACCACATCTACATCATATGTTTCTTTTAATTTTAAAATATTTTCTTTTTTGTGTCCTATTATATTGTTTATATTAAAATCATTTGCTATTATTTTTACTTTTTTTACTTTTGCATTTACCTTTTTTATTTGGCTTACTATAGAATCATACCACATGCTAGACTCTACTAGTTGTCTAAATGCTGGATGGTATGGTCCTGCCACAACACTACTTCTCTCAGATTTAGGATCTGATATTTCTTCTGTATTTTGCAAACCTATTCTAATTACGTTTATTTTATTTCTATTAAATAAATCAACAACTTCCTTGCATCTTTCTACAGCTTGTCCTACTGTTAACGGTGTATATTCACCTTTATAGTATTCGTCTGCAAGCTCTGTGTCTTTTATAACTAGTACAGGATATATTCGAACTATTTTAGGTTTTAATTTTATTAATTCTTTTGCTGTATTTATTTCATCTTGTTTTGTACTTTCTGGTAATCCTACCATCATTTGATGTCCCAAGATAAAGCCAAATCTTCTAATTAATTTAGAAGATTTTATTACATCCTCTCCTGTATGGCCTCTTTTACATTTACTTAATATATAGTTGTTTGTTGATTGTACTCCTAATTCTATAGTTTTTACATGATATTTTTTCATTCTTTTAAGTATTTCTTTATCTATACAATCTGGTCTTGTTGATATTCTTATACTATTTACTTTTTTATCTCTAATATATTTTTGTGTTGCTTCTAAAAGCTCTATTTGTTTTTCTTTTTCTATTGCAGTAAAACTTCCTCCAAAAAAAGCGACTTCAACATATTTATGATTATCTTTAAAGTTTTTTAAATAATACTCTATTGTTTCTTCTACATCTTTTGCAGTTACCATTTTAGTTTGACCACTTATTCTCTTTTGATTGCAAAAAGTACAATTATTTGGACATCCTAAATGTGGTACAAATATTGGTATTATATATTCTTTTTTCATATATTAAAGTCACCATCCTTCTATTATATATTTACTAATAAATTATGATATATATCTTAATTTATTACTTTAACTTTTGTAATGCTTTTCCTGCCGCATCCATCTCTGCATGTTTTTTTGTTTTTCCTTCTCCAATTGCAAGCTCTTTTCCATTTACTTCAACTTTAACTGTAAATACCTTATCATGGTCTGGTCCAGATTCTTTTATAACTGTATATTTTATAGAAACGCCTCCATTTTCTTGAAGCTTTTCTTGTAAAACTGTTTTATGGTCTTTCATTCCTACATGTCTGCTTGATTTTTCTATTGCGTTTTTCAAATTTGATATTATAAATTTTTCAGCTTCTTTTAGCCCTCCATCAAAATATATAGCTGCTATTGTTGCTTCTATACTATCTGCTTGAATTGCAGGTTTTAAATTACCTTTATTATGTGTTTCACTTTTTCCAACTAAGATAAAATCACTAAAATGATGTGTAACAGCAATATTATATAAACTATCTTCACATACAACTTCTGCTCTAACTTTAGTCATTTCACCTTCTTTTAGATTTTTGTAATTATTAAATATGTATTTACTTGATATAAATTCAAGTATGCTATCTCCTAAAAACTCTAATTTTTCATTGCTTTCTATTTTTCTTTCATACGCATATGATGTATGAGTTAAAGCTTGTTTTAAAAGCTCTTTATTTTTAAATGTGTAGCCAATGCTTTTTTCCAGTTTCTCAAATTTCATTTTTCTTTCCTTTCCGACTAGTTTAATTAAACAGTTATATTATACACCTTTTTTAGATAAAAAAAAAGAGATTTATATAAAAGATTTTCCGCATAATTCGACTTTTTTTGCTTTTACAGTTATTGAATAAACCAATGGCTGTTCTTGTTAGTTTTTTTAGTCTTTTTATGTAACAAGATTTTTCTAGAAATTTTTTTCTACGCAAAAAAAATCAATGCAATCTTTAGATTACTCTGCTTTTGTTATTATGCTACATGATCTTTTATATAATCAACTACATCTGCTACAGAAACTACCTTTTCTGCATCTGCATCTGGAATTTCTATATCAAATTCTTCTTCAAGGGCCATAATTAATTCTACTATATCTAGTGAATCAGCTCCTAAGTCATCTATAAATGATGCTTCCATTGTAACTGCTGTTTCAGCTACACCTAATTGTTCAACTATAATTCCTTTTACTTTTTCAAAAACTTCTTCTGAACTCATTAATAAGTTCACCTCCCTTAAATATCTTCATATTCTTTTCTACCTAACAATAATACATATTAATTTAATTGTCAATATTTTTTACAAATTTTATTAAAATATTTCTAAAAGTATTGGTATTTCAATATTTTTAGTGTAAAAATTATTTTAAATCTTTTTGAACTCATCATTCTAAAATGTGGTTTTTTTCTTATTATACCTTTATAAATTATTATTATTTTATATCTATTACTCTTCATTTGCTTTTTCTTCTGGTTTCTTTTCAAATGCTTCTATCATTTTATCTACAGCTTTATTTTCAACAAATTGTTCTGCTTGTTTTATTGTAAACTCAAATAATTTTTCATCACTACTTCCATGAGCTTTTACAACTGGTTTTTTTACTCCTAAGAAAAGTGCTCCACCATATTCTTTATAGTCAACCGTTTTGGCAAATCTCTTTATTGCTGGTAAACATGGAACTGCTGCTAATTTTGTAAGTATATTTCTCTTTAAGCTTTCTGATAAACTCCTTTTTACAAATTTTCCAAGACCTTCTATAGATTTTAAAAATACGTTTCCTGTAAAGCCATCTGTAACTACAACATCAATTTCACCAGAAAAAGCATCTCTTCCTTCTACATTTCCAACAAAATTAATATCAAGTTTTTCTGCATTTTCTTTTAACAATTTATAACTCTCTTTTGTTAGTTCATTTCCCTTTGTTTCTTCTGTGCCAATATTTAGTAAACCTACTGCAGGACTTTCCATGTTAAAAGTATTTTTCAAATAAATGCTTGCCATTTGTGCAAATTGTAATAAATTAATTGGCTTACAATTGGTATTGGAACCACAATCCATAAGAAGTAATCTACTTTTATAAGCTGGTAGTATTCCAGCTAAAGCAGGTCTATCAATCCCTTTAATTCTTCCTACTAATAGTGTCGCACCAGTAAGAAGTGCCCCTGAATTTCCTGCAGAAATAAACACATCTCCTTCACCAGATTTTAGCATATTAAACCCTACAACCATAGAAGAATCCTTTTTATGCTTTATAGCTTGTGTTGGTATATCTTCCATCTCAATTGTTTCTGTTGCATTTTTTATGCTAAGTCTAGGTGATATATCATTTATATTATCTTTTCCATATAGTTCTTTTATTCTTTGTTTTATAATTTCTTCTTTTCCTATTAATACAACTTTTGCAGATATTTGATTAATTGCTTTTACTGCACCTTTAATATTAGCATCAGGAGCATTGTCTCCTCCCATTGCATCAAGTAAAATAATCATATTTCATCCTCCAATACATATTGTTGCATATTTTTAATTCAAGTCTATTTTTTCAAATTATATTTTATTACTTAAATTCCTCAAAGTCAATTATTTTATTGTATAAAAAAGCAAACAAGGATGTAATTTAAAATCACATCCTTATTTTTTTATTTTTTGTTAGTTTTATAGCCTTTTTTGCAATTTACTAATTATATAAATAATTTTGTGGGTTAACCTCGCTTCCATTTACTCTTACCTCAAAGTGTAAGTGGTTACCAGTTGAATTTCCTGTTGAACCCACAGCAGCTATAGTATCACCTGCTTCTATTTTTTGCCCTGTAGAAACATATAACTTACTACAATGTCCATAATATGTTTCTATACCATTACCGTGTGACATTTTAACAACATATCCATATCCACCACTATATCCTGCAAATTTTACTGTACCACTTGCTGCTGCTTTTATAGCTGTTCCATATGGTGCTGCTATGTCCAGTCCTGTATGTCCACTTGATCTTATACTTTCCCTGTTTCCAAATCTGGATGTTATAATTCCAGATACTGGTGTCACTTGTAAATATACACCTTGTACTGTATGAGATTCTCTTTCTCTTTTTTTGGCTTCTTCTTTTTCTTTTTTCTCTACTGCTGTTTCTATAGCTTTATTAATAGTTTTTTTAGCAACCTTAACTGTATCTACATCTTTTTTGTCAGTCGTTATTACATTCTTTATACCTATTTTTAAATCTATATCGTCTTCATATTTTTCTGTCATTTCATCTACTAAATCTTCAGCTTTTTCTAAGCTTGTTAAAATGGATTTTTGTTTACCATTTAAAGTCACGGCATATAATTCATAGGTTGTTTCAGAATCGTCTTCTAGTTTAGCAAGTATTGCCTCTTCATTTGTTTGCTCTGATTTATCAACTAAAGTAAGCTTATATTCTGGCATATTTTTTATTGTTGTATATAATTTTGCAGTTTCTTCTTTATTCACTATTTCACTTATTTTTGCTTCAAATCCATCTTTGTCAGCAACATATCCTACTTTTTCGCCTGCAATTGTTACTTCACAAACTATGTTGAATTTGAATAAAACAATTATTGTTAATATAAACAGTGCAATCGCTACTATATTTATAAGCCCTATTATCTCTTTTGTGTAGTATTTAATTTTCCTGTTTAAAATAAAAATTCACTCTCCTTCTTTTGACGTGACAAATTTTATTATACTATATATTTTATTCAATTTCAAATTATATATTCTTTTCTCTCGCATTTTTGACATTTTTTAACCATTTGATTAATTTTTCATTCTAATTTATTCCATAGTTTCCTTATTTTTACTCCGTTTTTCTCCATTTTTCTCGCTTTTTCATAGGTTGACTTTTACTATTATATGCTATTTTTTAGTAAAATGATATTAATTTAGGTATTTATATTTTATTTTGACCTATAGTATATGAATATACTCTTTTGCCAAATTTCAATTCATTTAATTTCTTTTGAGCTTCCACTATAATAAGTGGCAATATAGATATTCCTAAAGTATATAACCATTGAATTCCATTTAAAGGAACTAATTTAAATATATCTGCAAATACTGGAATCATTACTACTCCAATTTGAAGTAATGCTCCTAATATAAATGAAAAAATCAAATATTTATTTTCAAATAATCCAACTGAAAATATAGATTCATCGCTTTTTACATTAAAGCTATGTACTAACTCTAAAAGTCCTAGTGCTACAAAAGCCATGCTTCTTCCCACTTCTACACCATATAAATTATTTCCTATCATAAAAGCTAGTAATGTAAGCATACCAAGCATTACACCTTCTATTAATATTTTCCCCCATAAACCATCTGCAAATATTCCTTTCTTACTGTCTCTTGGTTTTTTGTTCATTATATCTTTATCTGGTGGTTCTAATCCAATTGCAATCGCTGGTAGTGAATCTGTAACTAAGTTAATCCATAATAATTGGATAGCAAGGAGTGGTGTTTTTACTCCTAATAATAATCCCATAAATATAGTTACAATCTCCCCAATATTAGTTGCAATTAAAAAATGCACAGCTTTTTTTATGTTTTCAAAAATATTTCTGCCTTCTTTTACTGCTCCTACAATTGTAACAAAATTATCATCTGTTAAAATCATGTCAGAAGCATTTTTAGCAACATCTGTCCCATTTTTGCCCATAGCTATTCCTATATCAGCTCTTTTTAGAGCTGGTGCATCATTTACGCCATCACCAGTCATAGCAACTACTGCTCCGGTTTTTTGGAATGCCTCTACAATTCTCACTTTATGTTCTGGTGAAACTCTTGCAAAAACTGAATACTTAAAAATATTTTTCTCAAACTCTTTTTGTGAGATTTTCTCTAATTCTTGTCCTGTTATAGATAAATCCCCTTTTTTTAATATTCCTATCTCCTTAGCTATTGCTTTTGCAGTTGCAATATGATCTCCTGTGATCATTACAGTTTTTATTCCTGCACTTTGGCAATTAGCTACAGCCTCTTTCACTCCTTCCCTTGGAGGGTCTATCATACCTATTAAACCTATAAATATTAAATTATTTTCAATACTTTCTGAATCTATTTGTGTTGGCAATCTTGGCATTTGTGAATATGCTACTGCTATAACCCTTAGTGCATTATCAGCCATCATAGTGTTCATCTTTTCAATATTGTGTATTACCTTACTATCTATATTGTATACTTTTCCATTAGAATAGTATTTTGTACATTTTTGCAGTAAATCATCTGGTGCCCCTTTAGTAATATTTAAAAATTTATCTTGCAAATTAGGCAATATATTGTTTATGCCATAATCAGTATTTAAATCAATTTTATGTATTGTACTCATCATCTTTCTATTTGAGTCAAATGGTATATCGCCTATTCTAGTAAATTTTTGATAAAGCCTTTCTTTATATTTTCCTAACATTTTAGCAGCATTTACAATTGCAAGCTCTGTAGCTTCTCCAACCTCACCTTCCACATCTGTACACATAGTCCCTAACTCTAAAATAATATTTTTTTGAAGCTCTGAACACTCGCCATTTACATCCATTACTTTTTTTACTTGCATTTTATTTTGAGTTAGAGTACCGGTTTTATCCGAACAAATTACACTACTACTTCCTAAAGTTTCAACTGCAGGCAATTTTCTTATTATGCTGTTCTTTTTTGCCATTCTCGTTACCCCAATAGATAACATTATTGTTACTATTGCAGGAAGACCTTCCGGAATTGCCGCTACAGCAAGTCCTACTGATGTCATAAACATTTCAACTGGTGGAATCTTTTTTAAAACTCCAATTACAAATATAATAGCACAAATTGCTAAACACGCTGTACCTAAAGTCTTTCCAACCTCTCCTAATTTCTTTTGTATAGGTGTTTCTGGTGCTTCATTATTTATAATCATATTAGCTATTTTACCAACTTTAGTATTCATTCCTATTTCTGTTACAATTCCCTCAGCATGTCCATTTACTACTATAGTATTGGCAAAAGCCATATTAATTGTATCACCTATAGGTGTGTTTTCTTCTAATAAAACATCTGCATCTTTATCTACTGGAACCGTTTCCCCTGTTAAACTAGATTCCTCTATTTTTAAATTAGAACTGTTTATTAGCCTACAATCTGCTGGCACAAAATTGCCAGCTTCTAGCAATACAATATCACCTGGCACAATTTCTGACCCTCTTATTGTTAGTATTCTACCATTTCTCCTTACTTTAGCCATAGGTGCAGACATATTTTTTAGTGCTTCAAGCGATTTTTCTGCCTTCGCCTCCTGAACCACACCCATAATAGCATTTAACACAACAATAGAAATAATAATAATAGAATCTATGTAATCATTTGCTCCTTGCCAAAACGACACCAGAGCTGAAATAATCGCAGCAACAATGAGAATAATAATCATAAAATCATTAAATTGCTTTAAAAATCTTATGAATAAATTATCTTTCTTCTGCTTTTCTAATTTATTCTCTCCAAACTCTTTTTGCCTATTCAAAGCCTCTTCTTTAGTTAATCCCTTATCTATGTTTGTCCTAAATTTTCTCTCAATTTCATGTATATTAAAAGACTGCCACATATACATCAACTCTCCTTTGTAAAAAAGTTTATATTAATATATATGCATGCAGTCTTAAAATTATGACAAAAATATTATATTTTTCTTCTTACATATACTACCATCCCGGCTAGTATTAGTAATACTCCTATTGTGCTTCCTACCCATCTCATGCTTCTGTCTTCTCCTGATTTTACTGCTAGT
>CALXWR010000003.1 GCA_944392465.1 uncultured Clostridia bacterium
GCAACTATCTCAAATGTTTCTGCTGTAACTCCAGAATATTTAAATCCTCCTGTATCTGTAATTATTCCTGTTAATATACATGTTCCAATTTCTTTAGTAACTTCCATTTTAAAGTATTCTAATGCTATTAATACTATTTGTGCACATGCTGGCGAATCGCCGTTAACATAATTATAGTCTCCATACATTGTATTAGTACTATGATGGTCTATTGTTATTTTTACTTTTGCATCTTCAAAATAATTTGCAAAACCATTAAGCATTTTAATAGTAGCACAATCTAAAGAAATTGCTAAATCATATTTAGTAATTTTAGATTCTTTTTTGATTTCATTTGCACCTGCTAAAAATTCAAATGTACGTGGAAATTCCGGAATGATTATATCCGGCTTTTTTCCATAATTTTTTAATGCATTATATAAGGCAAGGCTTGAACCAATAGCATCACCATCTGGATTTTCATGTGTTAAAATAACTATCGATTCTGCCTTATCTATTTCTTCTAAAATATTATCTAATGTACTCATATATATTTTTCCATTCCTTTTTTATTTTACTTATTATCGCTATTCTCTGTATCTGTATTTTCTTTATTAATGTCTAGAGTTTTTAAAATAGCATCTATTTTTGCTCCATGTTCAATAGAGTCATCTATTTCAAAAACCAATTCTGGAGTTATTCTTAAATTAACTGTTTTTGCCAATCTAGATCTAATAAACCCTGAAGATTCTTTTAACCCTTCTAATGTTTTTTTAATGTTTTTAGAATTTAGTATACTAACATAAACTTTAGCAAACTTAAAATCTGGTGTTATCTTTACTTTAGTAACACTAAGCATTCCTGTAACATTTGGATTTTTCAATTCATAAATCAGGATTTGGCTAAGTTCTTTTTTTAACTCTTCATTAACTCTATTTAGTCTAGTTTCATTTTTAGCCACTAGTTCTATCCTCCTTTGATTCATAATGCTAATTATTTTGTAAATAATTATCTTTTCACTTCTTCCATAACATAAACTTCTATGACGTCTCCTTCTTTAATATCGTTGTATTTTTCGATTTGCATTCCACATTCAAATCCCTTAGTAACTTCTTTAACATCATCTTTAAAACGTTTTAATGATGCTAGTTTTCCCTCATGAATTACAACATTGTCACGAATTACTCTTACACCTGCATTTCTTTCTACTTTACCTTCTATTACATATGCACCTGCAATCGTTCCAACACTTGAAACTTTAAATGTTTGTCTTACTTCTACATTACCAATTACCTTTTCCTCATATATTGGTGCAAGCATTCCTTTCATTGCAGATTCTACATCTTCAATCGCATTATATATTACAGAATATTGTTTTATTTCTACATTCTCTTTTTCTGCAAAATCTTTTGCTGCTATATTTGGTCTTACATTAAAAGCAATTATAATAGCTTTTGCTGCTTTTGCAAGTTGTACATCTGATTCTGAAACAGCTCCAACTGCTGAATGTATAACTCTTACTCTAACTTCTTCATTTGTTAATTTTTCAAGTGATTGTTTTAATGCTTGTGCTGTTCCTTGAACATCAGCTTTAACTATTATATCTAATTCTTTTAAGTTTTCGCTTTCCATTCTTTCAAATAAATTACTTAAGGTTACTTTACTTTGCTCTGCAATTACTTTTTCTCTTTCTTGACGTTTTCTTCTTTCAACTAAATGTTTTGCCATTTTTTCATCTTTAACTTCATAGAAAGTATCCCCTGCTTCTGGAACATTGGTAAGACCCATTATTTCTACTGGTGTAGAAGGTCCAGCTTTTTTAATTTTTTGTCCTTTATCATTTTTCATTGCTCTAATTCTACCAATTGATGTTCCAACTACAATTGTATCTCCTACATCCAAAGTACCTCTTTGTACAAGAATTGAAGCAATTGGTCCTTTAGCTTTATCTAGTCTAGCTTCAATAACAGTACCTTTGGCTTGCTTTTTAGGATTTGCTTTTAGTTCTTTTACATCCGCTACTAAAAGTACCATTTCTAATAAGTTTTCTATATTAATTTTATTTTTAGCAGAAATAGGAACAAATATAGTATCTCCGCCCCATTCTTCTGGTACTAACTCATATTCCATTAGTTCTTGTTTTACTTTTTCCACATTTGCCCCTGGCAAATCAATCTTATTTACTGCTACAATAATTGGAATTCCTGCTGCTTTAGCATGATTTATAGCTTCTACTGTTTGTGGTTTTACTCCATCGTCTGCAGCTACAACTAAAATTGCAATATCAGTTATTTGAGCTCCTCTTGCTCTCATGCTTGTGAAAGCCTCATGTCCTGGTGTGTCTAAAAATGTAATCTCTCTTCCATTTACATTTACCATATATGCACCAATGTGTTGTGTAATACCACCAGCTTCACCTTCTATTACATTGGTACTTCTAATAGCATCAAGCAATGATGTCTTACCATGATCAACGTGTCCCATAACAACAACTACTGGTGGTCTTGGTTTTAGTTCATCTGGTGTATCTTCTGTGTCATCAAAAAGTATATCTTCTTCTTTAACTTCTTCTTTCTTGTTAGCAGTTATTCCAAATTCACTTGCAACCAAATATGCTGTATCAAAATCTATTGTGTTATTAATTGTAGCCATAATTCCTAAACTAACTAGTTTTTTAATAACTTCTGCAGATGTCTTTTTAAGTTCTTGTGCTAAATCTTTAACAGTAATATTTTCAGGAATTGTAATTTCTTTAAGTTCAAATATTTTTTGTTTATTCCTTTCATCACTACTTTTTTGATTTTTCTTTTTATTTCTCTTGCCTCTAGCAGTCGTTAAATCATAATATTCAAGCATTCCGCCATCTTGCTCTGTGAACATATTAGATAAACTATCAACCTGTTTTAAATCTTTTAGTTTACCACTATCAAATTCATCAAATTGATTGTTTCTCCTTGATTTACTACTTTTTTTAGTTTTACTATCTTCATACTGACGACTTGCTTTTTGCTTATCAATTGCTTTAGAAGTATAATCTCTTTGAGATTCTTTTTCAACGATTTCATTGGTCATTATATTTTTTATATTTTTGTCAATTCCTTTTTCGTCAAGTGTTCTCTTTCTTTGATTATTATTTCTAAAGTTATTTGAGCCATTACGATTATTGTTAAATCTATCATTATTTTGATTATTTCTAAAATTTTGATTTCTGTCGTTATTTCTTGAATTATTGTTATTTCTATAGTTATTATTCCTTTGATTATTATTATTTCTAAAATTACTATTTTTATTATCAAAATTTTTATTTACATTTTTATTTTCTTTAACACTCTCTGGCTTATTTTCTTGTATTTCAACTTTTGGTTTAACTTCCACCTTTTCTGTTACAACTTCTGCTTTAATATTACTAACCTCTTCTTTCTTCTCTGTTTTATTTTCTTTGTCTTTAACCTCTACTTTTTCCTCTTTTTTCTCTGTTTTTGGTTTTAAGCCAAAAAGTTCACTTACTGTAAGAGGTTTTGTTTGTTTATTTCTATAAACAATATTATAATCTTGTTTATTTCTCCTTTCTACAAACCCTACCTCTTTATGCCTTTTTTCTTTAGCTTCTTGATCTTGTTTTGAATTTTCATCTTCTTCCGAAATTATAACTTCTCTTCTAATAATAACAGGAGTTTCTGCTTTTTTTGTACTTGAAGAAGTAGAATCTTTTTTGTCTGCTTTTCCGGAAGTTACTTCTTTCTTGTTTGCTTTTTGCTTTATTTTACTTGCTTGTTCATCGTCTACAGCACTTAGATGACTTTTTACCTCTATTCCTAATTCATTTGCTATTTTTATTATTTCTTTACTAGTCACTCCTACTTCTTTTGCTATTTCATGTATTTTTACTTTACCCAATAGCTTCACCCCCATTAATAATTTTTTCTATTTCATTTGCAAAGTTTACATCTTTAATACCTATTACTGCTTTATTGCTTTTTCCTATTGCATGGCTTATCTCGTCTATTGTTAAATATTCAAATAATTTAATATTTTTAGTATTGCAAAGATGGTTAAATTTATTTTTTGTTCTCTCTGATGCATCTACAGCAATCACTACTAAATTAATTTTATTTTTTTCTATATCGCCTATACATGCATCTGTTCCAAAAGTAATCTTTCCAGCACGTGTTGCTAGTCCTAATAGTCCACATATTTTATTATTTGTCAACAATTACACCTCTTAAATTCTCATAAATTTCTTCAGATATTTTAGTTCCAAATATTTTTTCAAATCTTTTATTTTTTATAGCTTTTTCTAAACATTGGATATTATTACAAATATATGCTCCTCGTCCATTTGCTTTGCCTGTTTTATCTATAAAAATATCTCCTTCTTTATTTTTAACTATTCGTATTAATTCATTTTTATTTTTTCCGAGAATTACATCCTATACAAGTTCTTTGTGGTAAACTTTTCAAACTAATTCCTCTCCTTTATTATATTTGTGCATATAATATATTATTCTTCCGTCTCTTCTTCATTTTCAGCTTGTTGAGCAAGCATTTCTCTAAATTGAGACTCACTCTTTATATCTATTTTCCAATTTGTAAGTCTAGCTGCTAATCTTGCATTTTGTCCTGCTTTTCCTATCGCTAATGATAATTGATCATCCCTTACTATTACTTGTGCAAACTTTTCTTCTGGCTTTACATCTACCGCCATAACCTCTGCAGGAAGTAATGCTGCTGATATAAATATTGATGGATCTTCGTTCCATTCTATAACATCTATTTTTTCTCCATTTAATTCATTTATGATATTTTGAATACGAATTCCTTTCTGCCCAACGCAAGAGCCAACAGGATCTATATTTTCATTAGGAGAATATACTGCTACTTTACACCTTTTTCCTGGATCTCTAGATATGCTCTTTATTTCTATTACTCCTTCATATATTTCTGGTATTTCCAATTCAAATAATTTTCTTACAAAATCTACATGAGCTCTAGAAACCACAACTTGTGGAGCTCCCTTTGTTCCTCTTTCTACATCAACTATAACAGCTCTTATTTTATCATTAACTTTGTAATGTTCTGTTGGTATTTGTTCTTTTACAGGCATAACTCCTTCAAGTCTTCCTAAATCCATAACAACTATACTACCATCTGATTTCTGAACTATTCCTGATACAATTTCGCCTTTTCTTTCATTAAATTCATCAAATAAAAAGTTTCTTGTAGCTTCTCTAATTTTTTGTACTATTACTTGTTTTGCTGTTTGTGCTGCAATTCTTCCAAAGTTTTTTGGAACTTGCTCAATTTCGGCCTTATCCCCAACTTCTAGTTTTTTATTTATTTTTCTAGCATCATCTAGACTAATTTGAAGCTTGCTATTTTCTATATCTTCTGGTTTTTCTACTATATCCTTTTCTGCATAAACATGAATTTCTCCTGTATCTTTATCCATTGTAATTCTTACATTTTCAGCAGAATCAAAATTTCTTTTATATGCTGTAACTAAAGCTGTTTCTATAGCTTCTAACAACACATCTTTTTTTATTCCATTTTCTTTTTCTAATTCATCCATTGCTATTACTAATTCTTTACTATCTATTGCTTGATTATTTGTTTTAGATGTTTTCTTCATTCTTTCAAACTCCTCTCATTAAGATAATTTAAGTAAAATTCTATTTAAACACTTTCCCAGTCAAAAACGGTTTTTATTAAAGAAATATTATTCCTTTCTATATTTAGCATTTGATTGTCTTCTAATTCTATGGCAATTTGTTTTTCGTTAAAGCTATCCAGTTTTCCTTGTATTTCTTTAATTTTATTATCTTTGTTTTTATTCTTTTTTCCTTTTGATTTTTGATTTGGTTCAATAATTTCTTTTGTTTTTGTCATTTCTATAGGTTTAAACAATTTTATTTGTATTTGGTTTCCAATATTATCTTGTAAATGTTTATCTTTTCTTAAAACTTTCTCTAAACCTGTTGAAGATACTTCTAGAAAATATTGATCCTTTATATAATCTGCCGAATCTAATAAATCGTTTATAGCATCATTTACTTTTTCACAGTCATTCAAATCTATAGAACCACTTTCTTTTTCTATGAATATACGTAAATAGTATTCCTGCCCTTCTTTTACATACTGAACATCATATATGCTATATCCGAGGTTTTCCACGTTATTTTTAATTAGATTTTCTACCTTCTCTTCTATATTTGCCATAGACTCTCCTTTTTAATATAATTCATATATTACGTAAGGAAGAGCGGAATTTGTTTCCGCTCTTCTTTTCTCCTTATGTCGCATATATTATACACCTTATTTCCAAGAATTGCAAGAGTTTTTTTGATTTTTATGCCTATTTGTGAATTTTTATTAAGATTCGTTTTCTTAATGTTCTAACAAAAAAGAAGTGCATTTTTACCAATATTATGATATAATATACGTTAATTTGAATTATTTCATTACTATATATCCATTCAATGTAAGCCAGAAAGGAATGAACTTTAAAATGAATAGCAAATATTTGCAAACATTAGAATATGATAAAATAATTGATACATTAGGTACTTATTGTAAAACATATATCGGAAAAGACAATTTAAAAAATATAAAACCTTCTTTTTCTAAATTAGAGGTATTAGATTTATTAGAACTTACTGATGAAGCTATTAGCTTGATTTATAGAAAATCTAATATTCCTCTTTCTGAAATTCCTAATATTTCAGTATATATAAAAAGTCTAGAGAGCGATTCAATATTAACTAATAAACCTTTACTAGACATAGCAAAGGTTTTAAAAATATCAAGAGAAATTAAAGAATACTTTTTTAATGATGATGAATTTGATTATTCTAACTATGACGCTTTGCATAACTTTTTTAACAATCTATATGCAAATAAATCTATAGAAGAGAAAATTTTCTCAATAGTTTTAGATGAAAATACTATTGCAGATGATGCTTCAGAAACATTAAAGTCATTAAGAAAGCAAAGTCAGAAATTGGAACAATCTATTAAAGATAAACTAAATTCTTTTATTCATTCAAGTACATATTCAAAATATTTAATGGAACCTATTATTACTATTAGAGCTGATAGATATGTAATTCCAATAAAAGAAGAATATAGATCTCAAATAAAAGGCTTTATACACGATATTTCTAGTAGTGGTTCTACTGTATTTATTGAACCTCTTAGTGTTTTTGAACTTAATAATGAGATAACAAATATAAAAGTGGAAGAAGATATTGAAATAGAAAGAATATTATCAGATTTATCTAGTATGTTATATGAATATACTGAAAAATTAAAATATAATTTAAACATAATTGGTGATTTAGATATAATATTTGCTAAAGCAAATTATTCATTATCATTAGATGGAGTAAAACCGTATATTAATGATGAAAAATATATAGATTTAAAATCTGCAAGACATCCTTTAATTGATAAAACAAAAGTTGTACCTATTGATATTTCAACTGGAAAAGACTATTTCTCATTAGTAATAACTGGACCTAATACAGGAGGAAAAACAGTAAGCTTAAAAACAATAGGTATATTACTTTTAATGGCGTATTCTGGAATTTTTATACCTGCCAAAGAACATAGCAGTATTTATGTGTTTGATAATATTTTTGCTGATATTGGTGATGAACAAAGTATTCAAGAATCTTTAAGCACTTTCTCATCACATATGTCAACTATAATAGAAATCACTAAAAAAGCCACATCTAATAGCTTAGTTTTATTAGATGAACTAGGTTCTGGCACAGACCCTATAGAAGGAGCAAATTTAGCAATTAGTATTTTGAAATACTTTTTTGATTTAGGAATTACAACAATTTCTACAACTCATTATCAAGAACTTAAGAATTATTGCTTAGTTACAACTGGATTTCAAAACGCAAGTTGCGAATTTGATTTAGAAAATTTAAAGCCTACATATAAATTGTTAATTGGAATTCCTGGCAAAAGTAATGCTTTTGCCATAAGCAAAAAACTAGGTTTAAATGATACAATTCTAAACTATGCAAATTCACTTATGAAACAAGATGATATAAGTATTGAAGAACTAATGAAAAATATATACGATGACAAAATTGAAATTGAAAAAGAAAAAGAAACTATTAAGAAGAACTCTGCCCAAATAGAAGAATTAAGAAAAAAATTAGAAAACCAAAACAACTTCTGGCAAGAAAAGCAAAATAAAATTTTACAAAAAGCAAGAGAGGAAGCAAAAGCAATTCTTTCAGATGCAAAAGAAGAAGCTACATCTGTCATAAATAAACTCAATTCATTAAATAAAAATGATATTTCAACAGCAAATAATTTAAGAAATGAATTAAATGATAAATTAAAAGATGTATCAATAAATAACAACAACACTTTAAATTTAGATGCATTAAAAACATTAAACAATAAATTTAGCTTAAAAAACAATACTTTAAAAAACAAACAGAATAAAAATAATAAATCACATTCATCAGTTACATTTTCTAAAAGAAATCAATTTAAATCACAAAATATATCTAGTGAAATAAATGTAATTGGTATGAATGTTGGTGAAGCCACTTTTATAATAGACAAATACCTAGATGATTGTGCAATAGCAAAACTTTCTCCTGTTAGAATAGTACATGGAAAAGGTACTGGAAAATTACGAGAAGGAATTCATAAGTTTTTAAAAACCAATTCACATGTAGCATCATTTAGACTAGGAACATTTGGTGAAGGAGAAATGGGTGTAACAATAGTTGAATTAAAATAATTGTGCCAGTGGAGTCTGTCTCCAATGGCACAATTATTTTACATAATATTTGCTACTAATTCTAATCTATCTACATCTTCTATCTTTACTTTTTTTAATACATTATCTAGATTTTCGTTTGTTTCTAGTTTAACTACCATATAATTTGTAGTGTGTCCTTTCATATACCTTTTGCCATTTTCCAAATGAGGCTCTTCAAATAATACTTCTACTTCTTTTCCTATATACTTTTTATTATATTCTCTTTCATATTTGTTTGATAATTCTATAAGTTTTCTACTTCTTTCTTCTTTTACTCGTCCATCTACTTGATTTGGCATTACTGCTGCTCTTGTTCCCTTTCTTTGGGAATATTTAAATACATGCATTTTATAAAATTTTATTTCTTCTAAATTTTTATATGTAATACCAAACTCCTCTTCTGTTTCCCCTGGAAAACCAACTATTACATCTGTTGTTAATGAAACATTTGGATATGTTTTTCTTAATAAATGAACCCCATTTTTAAATTCTTCTATTGTATATCTTCTATTCATTCTTTTTAATGTATTATTACAAGCACTTTGAAGTGATAAATGAAATTGATCACATATTTTATCTAATTTAGATAGTCTTTTTACAAACTCTTCTGTTATTAATGTTGGCTCTAATGATCCGAAGTCTTATTCTTTTTATTCCCTCTATTTCATTTATATTTTCCAACAAATCAATTAACATATATCCATTATTAAAATCTCTACCATAAGAAGCCAAATGAATGCCAGTAATAACAACTTCTTTTATTCCTTCCTTTGCTATTTTTGTTATCTCACTTATTACACTTTCACTTTTTCTACTTCTTATGTGACCTCTTGCGTATGGAATTATACAATATGAACAAAATCTATCACAGCCATCCTGAACTTTTATAACAGCTCTTGTTTTTTCCGTAAAAGTAACATCGCCAAAATCACTATATTCTTCTTCATGTAGCACATCTGTAATTATATCCTTGTTTTTGTTTGAATTTTCATTTATATATTTTTCTATATATTTAACTATATCTTTCTTTTCATTTGTTCCAAGGATTAAATCAATTTCCGAAATTTTTTCTAAATCATCTTTGGCAACTTGTGCATAGCATCCACAAGCCACAAGTATAGCATTCGTGCTTAGTTCCTTTACTTTTCTAAGCATCTGTCTTGATTTTCTATCAGCCATATTTGTAACTGTACAAGTATTTACTATGTAAATATCTGCTATATCATCAAATTCTCCAATCTCATATCCACTATTTTTAAATTCTTGTATCATTGCATTTGTTTCATATTGATTTACTTTACAACCTAGTGTATAAAATGCTACTTTTTTATTTTTCATTTATGCTACCTCTTTCATTCTGTTTTTTTAGTAAACAATATTATACCATAATTTTCATATTAATGCTAGAATTTATTTTATTATTAAAACTGGACGTGACGTAATATGTGTATTTGTTGCATCTAGATTATAATAACCACACATCACTACAGGCAAAAATAACAGTTACTTAAATTAAAAGTAACTGTTATTTGTATTATTAATACATTCCACCCATTTGACTTGCTTCGTCATTGTGGTTTGCACAATTGCAAGCTGGTTCTTTCTTATCTGTTACTAAGCTTTCTGTTGTAAGAATCATTGATGCTATAGAAACTGCATTTTGTAGTGCGCTTCTTGATACTTTAGTTGGGTCTACAATTCCTGCTTTTTTCATATCTACATATTTTTCTTCAGCTGCATCAAATCCAACTCCTGCTTCACTATTTTTAACTTTTTCTATAATAACAGCTGGTTCTAATCCTGCATTTGTTGCAATTTGTCTTGCTGGTTCTTCTAATGCTCTTAAGATAATTTTACCACCAATTTTTTCATCTCCGTTAAGTTTTTCTACTTCTTTTGCAACTTCTGGAATAATGTTTACAAATGCTGTTCCACCACCTGCAACAATACCTTCTTCTACTGCTGCTTTCGTTGCAGATAATGCATCTTCTATTCTTAATTTTCTATCTTTCATTTCAACTTCTGTAGCTGCTCCAACACCAATTACAGCAACTCCACCAGCTATTTTAGCTAATCTTTCTTGTAAATTTTCTTTTTCAAATTCGCTCTTTTCTTCTGCAAGTTGAGCTTTTATTTGATTTACTCTTGCAGAAATTTCAGCTTTATCTCCCATACCATCAACAATTATAGTATTTTCTTTTTGTACTTTTACTTGTCTTGCTCTACCTAATTGTTCTACTGTAGTATCTTTAAGTTCCATTCCTAAATCTGATGAAATAACTTCTCCACCAGTAAGAATAGCTATATCTTGTAACATATTCTTTCTCTTATCTCCATATCCAGGTGCTTTAACAGCTACTACATTTAATACTCCTCTTAATTTATTTAAGATTAATGTAGATAAAGCTTCTCCTTCTATATCATCACATATAATTACTAATTTACCAGAATTTTGCATTAATGTTTCTAGTAATGGTAATATTTCTTGAATATTACTTATTTTCTTATCAGTTATTAAAATATATGGATTATCTACTATTGCTTCCATTTTTTCTGTATCTGTTACCATATATGGTGACACATACCCCTTATCAAATTGCATACCTTCTACAACATTTAATTCTGTTTGAGATGTTTTTGATTCTTCTATTGTTATAACACCATCTTTTGAAACTTTTTCCATGGCTTCAGAGATTAATTCTCCAACTTCTGTGTTGTTAGCAGAAATGCTTGCAACTCTTGCTATATCCTCTTTTCCTTTTACTGGTGAACTTACTTTTTTAAGTTCTTCTACAGCTGAAGAAACAGCTTTATCCATACCTCTTTTAATTGCCATTGGATCTCCTCCAGCTGCCACATTTTTAACTCCTTCTTTTACCATACTTTGTGCTAGTACCATTGCTGTTGTTGTACCATCTCCAGCTACATCGTTAGTTTTAATAGATACTTCTTTAACAATTTGAGCTCCCATGTTCTCAAATGGATCATCTAACTCTATTTCTTTTGCAATTGTAACACCATCATTTGTTATAAGTGGTGCTCCAAATTTTTTATCTAGTACAACATTTCTTCCTTTTGGTCCCATTGTAACTCTAACAGTATCTGCTAATTTATTAACTCCATTTAATAGGCTTTTTCTTGCATCTTCTCCAAATTTAATATCTTTTGCCATTTTACATTACCTCCCAAAATTATGTGCAAATTAAATTGCATATTATATAAAATTAATTATATTATTCAGCTATAGCTAAAATATCATCTTGTCTTACTATTATATAGTCTTCACCTTCATATTTTACTTCAGTTCCTGAATACTTATTGACTACGACTTTGTCTCCTTTTTTTACTAGCATTTTTTCTAATTTTCCTTCAACCTCTTTTCCAGGTCCTACTTCAACAACTTCTGCTACTTGTGGTTTTTCTTGTGCTCCACTTGTTAAAATAATTCCACTTTTAGTTGTTTCTTCACTTTCAATCATTTTAATTACTACTCTGTCTGATAATGGTTTTAACATTTTAATCTACCTCCTTAAAAATTTAACCCATTTCTTCTTTGTATATATTAATATGTAGTAAATGATATATATATGAATTCATTTTTTTGCATATCAATATACAATTACATTGTTAGCACTCTTTTGTTTTGACTGCTAATAATGTATACCCTATTTTACTAAAAGTCAATACTTATTTTTAAATTTTCACAAAATATTCACATTAGTTTTGAATACGTTTTATATTGACAGATTATAAAAAAAATGGTATTTTTGTTATATTAATAAAAGGAGGGATTAAATATGGAACCTGAAACAAATAAAGATTTAGAAACAAAAGGAACTGGCTTTGGAATTGCTGCTTTAGTTCTTGGAATTATATCAATTATATTTTTATATTACATCATTATTTCTATAATAGCTGGTGTACTTGCAGTAGTATTTGGAATTATTGCTTTAAAGAAAGGTGACCGCTCTTTTGGAAAAACTGGTTTAGCACTAGGTATAGTTTCACTAATAATCACATTATTATTATTCTTATTATTAGATGTGCTAGATGTATCAATCTTTATGATACCAGATTGGTATAAATTTTAATAAAATTTATAGAAAGGAGCTTATGAATATTTAAGATTTTAAATATATCATATAAGTTTAATATGTCAATTCATTGCGATGCAAAAAAAAACGATATAGAAAAAACTGTACTTATGCCAGGAGATCCTCTTAGAGCAAAATATATTGCCGAAAACTTTCTTGATAATCCTAGGCTTGTTAATACAGTTAGAAATATACTTGCATATACTGGTACTTATAATAGTAAACCTATTACAGTTTTTTCTTCTGGAATGGGTATGCCTAGCATTGGTATATATTCTTATGAATTATACAAATTCTATGACGTAGAAAAAATTATTAGAATTGGATCTTGTGGCACATATAATAAAGATATTCATTTATTTGATACTATATTAGTTGATAAATCTTATACAGAAGGAAATTTTGCTTATGAATGGAGTGGAAAAAAAGAACATGTGTCAGTAGCTTCTAAGGAACTAAATGATTTGATAGATAACACAGCAAAAAAGCTTGGAATTAATTGTATTAGAGGAAATGCTTTTTGTAATGATTGCTTTGATGGTTATTTAGACAATCTAGATGACTTTATAAGTAGACTACCTAAAGATGTTTTAGCTTGTGAAATGGAAGCTTTTGCTTTATTCTATATAGCTAAATATCTTGGTAAGCAAGCATCTTGCTTATTAACTGTAGTTGATGCATATTTCGAAAGTAAATCAATTACAGCTGAAGAAAGAGAACGTTCTTTAAATGAAATGATTACTCTTGCATTAGAAAGTGTAAATTAATTTTCTAAACAAACTCCTTGCTTTTTGTAAAATTACAATTTAATGACTATTGCTAATACTAAAACCTTCAAAAAGCAATTATAACATTTTAATGTAAAAAAACTGAAATTTTAAGATGAACTTAAAATTTCAGTTTTTTTGATTTATATCTTTATTTAATTAGCCTATATTTAAAAATATTTTATAACCATTCACCATATTTTTTAATATATTTTCTCTTTACAAAAGAAGCTAAGAAACAGTATAAAACTGGTACTAGGAGAATAACTGAAAAATATTGAAGTGGTATTGGAACTAATCCTATTGCCTTTCCTATAAAAGTAAATGGTACTAATATTGCAACAATACTTAAAATAATAGATGTTGCATAAACAGGTTTTGATGCATTACTTTGTATAAAAGGTGTTTTTCCTGTTCTTATGATGTGCAATCCAACTAAGTTTGAAACTACTCCATATGAAAACCATATTGATTGGAATAAAGCTGCATCTGACATTCTTAATCCATATCCATACCATAAAATTGCGAATACCATTAAGTCGAAAATAGAACTTGCAGGTCCCATACATAACATAAATCGTTTTAAACTTTTTATATCCCATATACGAGGTCTATCTAAATATTCTCTATCCACATTATCATATGGTATTGATAATTGTCCAATATCATATATTAAACTTTGTACTAATAACTGAATTGGTGTTATTGGGAAAAATGGCAATAATATACTTGCTATAAATACTGATAGAACTTCTCCAAAGTTAAAACTTACCGCCATTTTTACATATTTTTGTAAATTTCCAAACGTTTTTCTTCCTTCTATTACACCATCTGTTAAAACATTTAAATCTTTTTCAAGTAATATTATATCTGCAGTTTCTTTAGTTATATCTACAGCTGTATCCACAGATATTCCTACTTCTGCATTATGCATAGATGGTGCATCATTAATACCATCTCCCATGTAACCTACAACATTTCCTGCATCTTTTAAAACTCTTATAATTCTTGCTTTTTGAATAGGAGAAAGTTTTGCAAATACATTGGTTTTCTTTAAAATTCTTCTTAACGCTGCATCTGATAATTTTTCAACTTTGCTTCCCAAAACAATCTTATTTGTATTTATTTTAACTTTATCACAAATTGCTTTTGTTACATATTCATTATCTCCAGTAAGAACTATTACTCTTATGCCATCTTTGTTCAATCTTTGAATAGCCTTTTCTGCACTCTCTTTTGGTGGGTCTAAGAATCCAACAAATCCCATTAATACCATTTTACATTCATCTTTGACTGAAAATTTCTTTATGTTATTTATATCATTTTTTTGACAAATTGCTACAACTCTTAAGCCTTCCATGTTTAATTGTTTAGTCATTTCTATTAATTCTTTCTTTTTATCCTTAGTTAAATCTGATACTTCTCCTTTATAATCTACTAAAGTACAAATATTTAATATTTCTTCAACTGCTCCTTTAGTAATTAATTGCTTCTTTTTTCCATCAGACACTACAACTGATAATCTTCTTCTTGAAAAATCAAATGGTATTTCATCTACTTTTTCATAATTTTCTTCAATTCCTTTTAATTCTGTCCTTTTAGCCCTTTTTATAACTGCTTCATCAATGCTACCTTCTAACCCTGTTTGAAAATAGGCATTTAAAAATGCATGTTTTAAAACTCTAGTATCTTCTTCTCCTTCTACATTCAAATATTTTTCAAGAACTATTTTATCCTCTGTAAGTGTTCCTGTTTTATCGGTACATAAAATATTCATAGCCCCAAAGCTTTGTATACTATCTAACCTTTTTACTATTGTTTTTTTCTTAGACATCCTAGTTGCACCTTTTGCTAAACTAGATGAAAGAATTACTGGTAAAAGAAGTGGAGTTATACCAATAGCTATTGCAACAGCAAATGTAAAAGCTGTTATTGTTCCGTGTTTTGCCGCATTTGCGATAAAGGTAATTGGTATTATTACGGTCATAAATCTAATTAACAATTTACTTACACTATCAATTCCTTTTTGGAAAGCTGTTTTTGGTTTTTCATCTGTTATTGTATCAGCTACTTTTCCAAAATATGTTCCATCTCCTACTCTAAACACTATACCTTTACCAGAACCACTTACAACATTGGTTCCCATAAAGCATATTGTATCTAAATCTGTTATATCTTCTATATTTTTTTGCTCTGATTCAGCTAGTTTTTTTACCGAATCACTTTCTCCTGTAAGAGATGATTGATTTATAAATAAATCGCTTGCCTCTATTATTCTAACATCTGCCGGAATTAAATCTCCAGCACTAAATAATACTACATCACCTACTGTGATTTCTGATGATGGTATTTTTATTTCTTTCCCGTTTCTTAATACATTAGATCTAGCTGAAACCAAATTTTTTAGTTTTTCAGCTGCTTTATTCGACCTATATACTTCAAAAAATTCCAGAAATGTACTAACTAAAATTAATATTAATATAACAGAAATATTAGCATAACTTGGTGGATTTGTTAATATAACATCTGTATAAAATAATACTAAAGCAATTCCTAACAAAATTAAATTAAATGTGCTAAATAGACTTTCAAAAAAATAGTTATACCATTTTTTTGGCTTTTTTTGTTTCATTATGTTTTTTCCATATTTGTTCAAATTACTAACAGCTTCACTTGATGTTAACCCTCTTTTTTTAAAGTTGTTTTCTTTTAAAAATTCTTCTACACTGCTTGTACACTCTTTCTCGTACATTAACTTTACCCTCTTTCGTTCATTTTCTATTTCAAATTATATCACAAAATTTTAATATTACCAGTTTTTAACTAAAATAAATTATTTTATTTTCTGTAAAATATTTTTTTAGTAAATTTATTATATCTATCTATTTAATTTCTATTCATTTATAAAAACATAAACAATACATAAATAGCATAATATATCTTAGGTGAACCTTATGAAGTTTTTGATTTTATCTTTTAAAAAGAATATTTTACCTACTATATTATTTATAATAACTATTCTATTAGTAATATTTTCACAATCTAATTTAGATGCAACTAAAAGAGGATTAGAATTATGGGCTACTACTGTCGTTCCTGCTCTTTTCCCTTTTTTTGTTGTAACTAATCTACTTTCTCAAACAAAAGTTGTAGATATTTTGGGAAAGTTATTTGATAAATTAATGAAACCCCTTTTTAATGTTCCTGGAATTGGAGGTTTTGCTTTTGTTATGGGTTTAATTAGTGGTTACCCAGTAGGAGCAAAAGTTGTTTCCAATTTTAGAGAACAAAATTTAGTAACTAAAGATGAAGGAGAAAGACTTTTAGCTTTTACGAATAACTCAGGTCCTTTATTTATTTTAAGTAGTGTTGGCATTGGACTTTTTGGAGATACAAAAACTGGTATTTTATTATTATGCACTCATATTTTAAGTTGTATTACTGTTGGAATTATATTAGGAAAATTTTCTAAAAAAGCAGATGAAGAATTTAAATTAAGAATGAATACAAAATTAACACGTAAAACATCTGAATCATACACTATTCCAAATACTCATAATGTTACATTAAAAAATTTAGGAGAAATTTTAGCAAATAGTATTAACAATTCTATATCTACTATATTTCTTATTGGTGGTTTTGTAGTTATTTTCTCTGTAATTATATCAATACTAAATAAAACTCATACACTAGATTTATTAAGTAATTTATTAAAACCTATTTTACAAATAATTAATATTGACATAGATTTTGCCAAACCTTTACTTTCAGGTATAATAGAACTTACTAATGGAGTAAAACAAGTTTCTAGCATACATATTAAAGCTATTTCTCAAAACGTTATAATTTGTGCTTTCCTTTTAGGATTTGGTGGTTTTTCTGTTTTGCTTCAAGTATTTAGTATTGTTTCCAAGACAGATTTATCTATAAAAAAATATATAATTGGAAAATTTATGCAAGGCATATTTGCAAGTTTTTATACATTCTTAGCATTAAAATTAATACCATTTATTAATTTAGATATTGTAGAAACATCTAACAATATTTCAAATACTATAAATTTGCAAACTAATAATATAACATCTTTTTTCTATAACATAGGATTAACTACAATATTTCTTGCTTTAGCATTTATTATATTAAGATTATTTAATAAAATTTATAGAAAATTAACTTAAGAAAAGAATAAATTATTTACACACGAATATATTTAATAATATTAATAATATATATAAATTTAATAAGTCTGGAGTGATTTTTATGGATAGAAATATGGATAATATGAATAATTTTTATGGTATGCCCCCTTTTAATTATGATGCAAATTTTGATCCTAATATGAATGATAATCCTATGTTCAACCCTATTATGCAATATGAACAAGCATATATGTATTATAAATATTTAACTCAACAAGTTGAATATAAGATAAAGTGTAAAGAATATGATAAAATGTGTGCATCTAATGGACGAAGTGAAAATCCAAGGAATAGAGACTAAAAAATTTCATACTGCATAAAAAAACAAGTAAATTTTTGTAACTTACTTGTCTTTATATATTGGTAGCGAGAAATGGATTCGAACCATCGACCCACTGGGTATGAACCAGTTGCTCTAGCCAACTGAGCTATCTCGCCATATGTAAACGCATTTAAAATTATAAATGTTTTTTTTGTATTTGTCAAGTATATAATACAAAATTTTATTGTATAGGATCCCCTATACAATAAAATCTATATAATCTAACTCGTATTTTTTTATTTGCTATATTAGTCATCTCTTCCTCTTCCTGCTTCTTTGCTTTGTTCTGCTTTAGGCTCATTTGCTTTTGCAAAATTTCCTTTTGCCTTAGATGTTAGCTCATCACCTTTAACTTCAACATTTTTAAGCATTTCCCTTCTTTGTTGTTTGCTTGAACCTCTACCACCATTTCCATAGTTTTCTGCTTCTTGATCTATTTTAGCGCTTGACTTTGCAAGAGCAGCTTCTGTTGGATCTGCTGAATTTATACTTAATTCTGCAAGTTCTGTTGTACTATAATCAGGTCCTAAAGTTTCATTCCAAAACTTGCTTAATCCTTTTTTTATTTTTTCTAATATACTCATTTCAATTACCTCATTTTTTCTATAAAACTTTTTAAATTACTGTATTTTCAATAACACTACATATATATATTAACATAATTTTACAGAAAAATCAAGTTTTTAACTCATATAATCTCTTAATTTCTTACTTCTACTAGGATGTCTAAGTTTTCTTAATGCCTTTGCTTCTATTTGTCTTATTCTTTCTCTTGTAACATCAAATTGTTTTCCTACTTCTTCAAGGGTTCTTGCTTTTCCATCTTCTAAGCCAAATCTAAGTTTTAAAACCATTGCTTCTCTAGGAGTTAAAGTATTCATAACCTCTTCTAATTGTTCTTTTAAAAGTGTATGTGCTGCTGAATCTTGTGGAGCTGGACTATCTTCATCTTGAATAAAATCACCTAAATGACTATCATCTTCTTCTCCAATTGGTGTTTCTAAAGATACTGGGTCTTGTGCTATTTTTTGTATTTCCATTACTTTTTCAGGTGAAATTTCCATTTCTTTTGCTATTTCTTCTGGTGTTGGCTCTCTACCATTTTGTTGTAGCAATTGCCTTGATGTACGAATTAATTTGTTTATTGTTTCTACCATGTGAACAGGAATTCTTATAGTTCTTGCTTGATCCGCTATAGCTCTAGTAATAGCTTGTCTAATCCACCATGTTGCATACGTACTAAATTTAAATCCCTTATTATAATCAAATTTTTCTACAGCTTTTATTAATCCCATATTTCCTTCTTGAATTAAGTCTAAAAATAACATTCCTCTACCAACATATTTTTTTGCTATACTTACAACTAACCTAAGATTTGATTCTGCTAGTTTTTTCTTTGCATCTTCGTCTCCATCCATTATTTTCTTAGCTAAATCTGCTTCTTCTTCATAAGTAAGTAAAGGTATTTTTCCTATTTCTCTTAAATACATTCTTACTGGATCATCTACACTAACGCCATCGATGTTTTGTACATCCATTTCTTCTAGTTTTATTTCTTCTACATTTTCTAAATCTTCCACATCTGGCTCATCTAAATCATCATTTAAATCTACACCTAAATCCTCGAAAGCATCAAATACTTTATCTATTTCTTCTGGACTTGTGTCATCCAATTCAGTAGCAAGCTCGCCATAAGTAATCTTTCCTTTTTCTTTTGCCTTTTCTATTATCTTTTTCACTTTATCTTCTGCTATTTCTTTTGCTTTTTCTTTTTTATTCATATTTTCTTCCAATATTTCAGACTTCTCTGATTTTTTCATTATTTTACCTCCTACTTAACTTTAGCTAATTTCAAAATTGTTTCATTTAACTTTTCTTCTAGTTGCTTTATTTCCTCTGCAGTCATATTATTGGTATTTTCTAGTTTTTTAATTATACTATTTCTTGTATTGGTTAATTTTTCTTTATTATATGTATTTAGCAAGTCCTCTATACATTTATTAATATCTGATATTCCAAAATCATCAGCCATAATTCCAGATAAATAATTTACAACTTCCTCTTCTTCAAAAAAATCTATTATGTTATTCACATTTCCTTTAGAATATTGTTCATAAATTTTAGATATTATCTTTTTATTTACTTCAGAATGTATATCCTCTACTGTTATCTTATCTTTAATCGCTCTATAACTCTCTTCTGGATAGTTAACTAGAATATATATAACCATTTTTTCTCTTTTAATCACAGTAGCATCTATTTTTTCTTCTTGTTTATTATTTATGTATGCTTTTACAGGTGACCTTTCTAATACTTTTTTATCACTTGTTTTATTATATATTAATTTATTAACTTCTCCATATATTGCTTCCTTAGATATACCATATTCTTTAGATATTTTATCAATGTATATTTCTTTTTCAATATTGTTATCTACTTTTGACAGTATTTTTGCTACTTCGTTCAAGAATTTAATCTTATCATTTACATTTTCTATGTTTAAATTTTGTTTTAATATTTTTACTTTAAATTCTACTAATGATATCGCATTATCTACACATTTTTGAAATCTCTCAGGTCCGTATTTTATAATAAACTCATCTGGATCTTTTGCTCCATATATTTGAAGCACACGAATATCACACCCCATATTTTGAAGTATCTCAAGCCCTCTTAACGTAGCTGCTTGTCCAGCACCATCAGCATCATACCCAATAATCACTTGTTCACTATTTTTTCTAAGTAGCCTTCCTTGCTGTTCTGTTAATGCTGTTCCAAGTGATGCTACAACATTAGTAATACCTCTCTGATATAGGGAAATTGCATCCATATATCCTTCAACTATTATTAATTTTTTTGTATCTCCTTTTTTGGCAATGTTTAGTCCAAATAAATTTCTTCCCTTGCTATACACAATATTCTCTGGAGAATTAATATATTTTGGTTTACTGTCATCTAATACTCTTCCTCCAAAAGCTATAAATCTTCCTGTTGTATCTTGAATTGGTATCATAAGTCTTCTTCTAAATCTATCAATAAATCTTCCATTATCTGATTTATTTACTAAGCTTGATGCTAAAATTTCTTCTTCAGTATAGCCTTTACTTTTTAATACTCTATAGAGTTCATCAAAAGTTCCAGAATAACCAATTAAAAACGATTTTAATGTTCTATTATCGAGTTTTCTTTTCTTAATATAATTCTGTGCTTCTTTTGATGTTGGCTTATACAAGTTTGCATGATAAAATTTAGCTGCTATTTCATTAATTTCATACACCTTTGATTTTAAGATAGCTTTTTTATTATCTTGGTAACTATTATCTAATGTAGGAAGAGTAATATTTGCTCTATTTGCTAATAACTCAATCGTTTCTCTAAAATCTATGTTTTCTATTTTACTAATAAAATGAATAACATTTCCACCTACCCCACAACCAAAACAGTGAAAAATTTGTTTATCTGGTGAGACAGAAAAAGAAGGAGATTTTTCTTTGTGAAACGGACATAATCCAAAAAAGTTTCTTCCACTTCTTTTTAGTGTTACATACTGTGAAATTACGTCTACGATATCATTGCTGTTTTTTATTTCTTCTATTAATTCTTCACTATATCTTACCAATTTATTCTAACCTTTCTATCATATACTTATTTTATTCGACATAAAGTCTTTAATTCCTTCTTACGCACTTACAGTTTTTACCTACAATAAGGTCGTATCTGCTAGATACGACCTTTCTTTTGTAACATTTTTATACAATAAATTTTTTTACACATTTTCACTTGTTCCAGTTCCATTGAATGGAATAAATTTACTAACAATATTTTGATTAATATCAATATTTTCTTGTGGTAGTTTATATTCATCAAATGATATATTGATTTTATTTTCTACTTGTTTTTCTACTTCTTCTTGTGAGGCATGTTCTGCAAGTACAAGCTCACTTACAAGTATTTGCTTAGCATTATTAAGCATTTTCTTTTCTCCGGTAGATAGACCCTTTTCTTTTTGTTTAAAGCTTAAATTTCTAACAACATCTGCTACTTCATAAATATCTCCGCTCTTCATCTTTTCCATATTGTCCCTATATCTTTTATTCCAATTTTGAGACATTTCTGTTTCGTTTTCTCCTAATACAGCCATTACTTTTCCAGCTTCTTCTTTTCCAATTATATTTCTAACACCAACTTCTTCTGCTTTGTTGGTTGGAACCATTACTTTTACCTCTCCAGGCATTTTAATAATATAATAATTTTGTTTTTCCCCTAATATGTCTTTTTCTTCTATTGCATCAATTGTTCCTGCCCCATGCATTGGATATACAATTTTATCACCTATGTTAAACATATAGGTCCTCCTTTCTAAAGTAAAATTTTCTAATACGAAGTTAAAGAAAGGGTTTGCTTCTCTTTTTCAACTACATTTCTATTATACTACAAAAAATGGCAAAAGTCAAAACTTTTGCCAGTTTTTTTGCACATGTTTTACTTGTAACTACTTGTCCTCTAAGCTTTTACAATTTTTTAATTTTTTTCTAGTTATTATACAATATTTCCTTTAATATTCTTCTTAGTTGTATGTGCTGTATCACATTTCACTGTAATATGTCATTACTTATTATACTAATCATACGCTAAGTATTTTTTATAAATTACTTACTTGTTGAACCAAAACCTCCAAGTCTTTCTCCTTCTGCATTATCATCATCTGCAACTAAATATTTTTGAAATACAGCTTGTCCAATTGCTTCCCCTTTTTTTATTAGTACATCTTCATCTTTAATGTTAAAGAAAGCAAACATAAAATGTCCATCATTATCTGGATTTCCATAATAGTCTTTATCTATAACTCCTACACTGTTTGCCATCACTAATCCTTTTTTCTTAGGATTAGAACTACGGTTATATAAAAACATTACTTCATCATCTTGCATATATGCTTTTAATCCTGTTTTCACTAGTGTAGGTGCCATACCTTTTTTAAAACTAGGTATTACTACATCTTCTGCTGCTTCTATATCATATCCTGCTGAATATTTAGTTTTTCTAACAGGTAAATTTATTTTTTTATCTTCCCATCCTTTAGCTATTTCAAAACCTCTTACTTTTTCCATTTATATCCTTCTCTCTTTCTATGTTATTTAATACTATTCAAACGACAATGTAATCATTGCTGCTATAATTAACCCAATTAATACATATTGTCTTCTTTTTAATTTTTCTTTTAAGAAAATTCTTGATAATATTATTGTTACAATACTATATGCTGCAATATATGGTGAAGCAAGTGCTGCATCTCCAAATGCAAATGCATAAATATATGTATATTGACCTGCTGTTTCCACAAGTGTTCCAGCAAGTTTTAGTTTATTATTTTTAAAATCAAATATTTTATATTCTCTATCTTTAAATTTAAGTACTATTAATGCAATTATACCTACAACCGCATATATAAATGAATACGCAATTATAACTTGTTCTGCAGATAAATCTGCTTCTAGTGTATAGTCATCCATAAATGAACCTATACCATCTAATAATAAATATCCTAATGCAAAAGCTATACCTTTTATATATAAAAGATATGCTCTTTTAGCATTCTTTTCATCTTCCTCTTTATTTCCTGATTCAATTCTTAATACTTCATCTTTATTAACTGATAGCAAAATCATACAAATTATTATAACTGCTATTGCTATAATTTGTGGTACACCAACTGTTTGACCTAATATTAATATACAAAGTATAGTTGTTATAGCACAAGATGAATTTTGAATTGGTGATAAAATTGAAACCTTAACCAAAGTCATTGCTTTATATGTACAAAACATAGATGCTATGTATATAATTGCTATAGGCAAATATGTTTTTATCATATCAAAGTTTACTTCTGTTCTAGTAACAAGCATAAAAATTAACGCACATATTCCAAGTATTATTCCATTAAATGATATTAATTTTAGTACACTATGTCTTTCATGTGTAGATACTTTTTTAAATATTGTTTCTGATGTACCCCAAAGTAGTACTGTTATTGTTGCAAATAAAAGCCACATTTTTATTCCTCCTATAAATATATTTATCTTTGTTAATATAAATATATTTATGGACCATTTATATATTTCACTTATTCCAACCCCTTTATTTTCATTTAATTTATAAATGTTTCTTTTTTGCTTTAGTCATATTTTCTAACATTATTCATAATTTTCATAATATTTACATATGACTCATTAAGAAATTCAATAGCCTCTTTTTCTATTTCACTATCTTTTATGGAAATCGTATATATTTTTTTGTTTGAATTATTTGTAGTAATTTTTAATTTTAAATCAATCAGTTCTTTCCCTTTTCTAGATCCAATTCCTATAATCGCTCCAGTCTGCTTGTTAGTAATATCCTTTCCATTTTCATATATTCCACAATTAATTATTTCTTCATATCTTATTAATTCACATGTGTTTTTATATGTATTTATAATTGCTAATACTCTATTACGATTATCAAAACAAATAATATTTGAATTATATTTTATTTTTTTATCAAAATTATATTTTTCTAGTTCTTGATTAATTTTTGTTTGTTCTATTTCTCTTTTTATTTTTTCTTTACTTGGTACTAAAATCCAATGAACAATGAAGGAAAACATAGCAATCATATATGCTAGTAATGATATATAAATAAATGGCAATGTAATATTTATTTTATCTGTATTTTCTGAGTTATCATTTATATTTAAAACTACATTAAATAAGCAAATAAATATAATTGATAATATTCCAAATATTATTAGCTTTCTTCTATATGTTTTTAATTTTTCTTTATATTGTCTAATATTTTTATTATATATTTTTTTATTAATTTTATTTATTGATACTAAAAACAAAATTATAGTCAATATAAGTAAAAATATGCCCATTTATTTCCCTCCATTTTATATGTGTCAAGATTTTATCATATTTATTTGATTTTTACAATGGTTATTTTAGTTCATTGTTTGAATTATATCTGCAAATATAACTCTCTGTATATTTAATCTCTACCTTTTTTCACACGCAAAAACACCTCTATTTATTGTTATTTTAAGCAATAAATAAAAGGTGTTGGTTGGTTTTATAAATGCTTGTTTATGGCCATAAACAAGCATTTATTGGTGGTAAAAATACATCTGGAAGTTTTTTATAAATTTATGTAATGTTACTCCCAGTTTGTTTTTATGGCTTTACGCACTCTTTAATTCAAGCCTCAATTTATCTGCAATCATTGCTATAAATTCCGAATTTGTTGGCTTGCCTTTTGCTGCAGATACCGTATATCCAAATATTCTTTCTACTACGTCTTGTTGTCCACGTCCCCATGCTACTTCTATTGCATGACGAATTGCACGTTCTACTCTACTTGGTGTTGTGTGGTATTTAACAGCTATATCTGGATATAATTGTTTTGTAATTTGATTAATTACATCAATATCATTAATAACCATAATTATAGCTTCTCTTAGATATTGATAACCTTTAATATGTGCAGGAACACCAACTTCATGTATAATATTTGTAACTAATGCTTCTAAATTATCTTCATTACTTCTTCTATCAGGGGATATATCTATATACTGCGTTTTTATTTCTTTTGATATAAAATTATTTTTGCCTTGTACTGGTTGATAATACTTTAATTCCTTTATTCTTTTAATTAATATCATAATGTCAAAAGGTTTTACTATGTAATATTGTGCTCCTAATTCAATTGCTCGCTGTGTTATTTTGTCTTGACCTACTGCAGATAAAATTATACAGATAGGCTTTTTTTCTAAATTAGCTGAATTCAATTTTTCTAAAACTCCTAATCCATCTAAATGAGGCATTATTATATCTAGTAATGCTATGTCAGGTTTTGTTTCCATTATTTTTACAAATGCTTCATCACCATCTCTAGCAACTCCTACTACTTCAATGTCCTCGTCTTCTGATAAATACTTTACTAATGTTTTTGCAAATTCTTGGTTGTCATCTGATACTAAAATTCTGATTTTTTCGTTCAATTTCTTATCCCCCTATCAATTTAATTGTAAATATTTTACATTTTGATTATATATCTTTTTCCAAATTTTTACAATAGTTTTTGATAAGTTTTTTTAATAATTTTCATTTATTCTTTTTTATCTATTAGTTTTATGTCTATAACGTTTAATTTAAGTATATTTATATTCATTTCGTTGTATTTAATATTTTCCAATCTTTCTTTATTTTCTTTTGTTGCTTCAATTGTACAAATAATATTTTCTAAGTATTTAGTATCTATTATTTCTATACTATTTTGGTTACAAAAATATTTAAATTTATCTAAATCCTGATAATTTATTACTATTTCTATTTCATAGCCTTCTTCTTTTTCTAATATATTCGTTTTATTTATAGCTTTGGCAGTAGCTTCTGTATATGCTCTAACCAATCCACCTGCTCCAAGCAAAATTCCACCAAAATATCTTGTAACAACTATTAATACATTACACAAATTATTCTTTTCTATAACATTTAAAATAGGAGAACCTGCAGTTCCACTTGGCTCTCCATCATCACTAAACTTTTTCTTTTGTATTCCATCTTCTTCTACTATATACGCATAGCAATTATGTCTAGCATCATAATATTTTTTCTTTATTTCATGTAATTTGTTTTCTGCTTCTTCTACACTATTTACATTAAAAATATTTGCAATAAATTTTGATTTTTTTTCTTCTATTATTGCTGTAGCATTATTTTTTATTGTTTTTAATTTTTTCATATATTACCCTCTTTTTTAATTCATTCCAGCGGTAAAACCTGTAGAATATGCTATTTGTAAATTAAATCCACCTGTATATGCATCTACATCTATAATTTCTCCAGCAAAAAATAATCCCTTTACTAGTTTAGATTCCATTGTTTTTGGATTTATTTCACTAATTTTTATGCCACCAGATGTTATTATTGCTTCATCTATTGCTCTAAAGTCTTTTATGTAAATCTCTAATCCTTTCAAAATAGTTACTATCTTCTTTCTTTCCTCTTTAGTAATTTCATTTACCTTCTTTTCTGGGTTTATTTGTGATAGTTTAATTATTGTTTCTATCATTTTCTTTGGCAATAATTTATTTAAGCAATTTTTATATTCTTTATTTTTTTCCTCGCTAAAATCTCTTAAAATTCTATCATCTAGTTTTTTCTCCGTTAGTGCTGGTTTTAAATCTATTTTTAGTTCTATTTTTTTATTTTTTAATAATTCATCTATGTTTTTATACCTTAATAAATGTGCTGATGCACTTAGTATAATCGGTCCAGATACTCCAAAATGTGTAAAAAGCATTTCTCCAAAATCTTCATATATAGTTTTGCTTTTCTCTAAATCTATAAATTTAATTCCAACATTTTTTAAGCTAAGTCCTTGCATGCTTTTGCATAATTTCAAACTGTTTTCATGTACTGTTAACGGAACAAGTGATGGTCTAATCTTAACTATTGTATGCCCTATTTCTTCTGCCATTTTATAGCCATCTCCTGTTGAACCTGTACCAGGATAACTTTTTCCTCCTGTTGATAAAATTACTTTATCTGCTTTTATTTCTTTCTCTTTTCCATCAATATTTGCCAATACTCCATATACTTTTTTATTGCTATTGGTTAATATTTTGTTTACTCTACAGTTTGTAATAATTCTTACACCTAACTTTTTTACAACTTTAATCAAAGCTTTTTGAACATCTTGTGCTCTATCAGTTATGGGGAAAATTCTATTTCCTCTTTCTACTTTAGTTTCAAGACCTTCTTTTCTTAATATTTCTAATATATCTTTATTAGTAAAATTATTAAAAGCACTATATAAAAATTTACCATTACCTGGCACATTTTTTATAAATTCATCCATAGGAAGATTACTTGTTATATTACATCTTCCTTTTCCTGTAATCAATATTTTTTTACCTGGCATATCCATTTTTTCTAAAATTATTACTTCATTATCTTTATTTTTTGATGAAGAAATAGCAGCCAGCATTCCGGCTGCTCCTCCTCCAATTATTATCACTTTCATTTTAATCACCGTTTGATCTAATTTACGTTTTAACAAAAATTTTTTTAATACTCTTATAATTTCCAAGCAAATTATCTTTTTAGTGTATTCATGTTTTGTATTGCTTTAAGTACTCCTAATTTTCCATATTCATATGTAAGTCCTCCTTGCATATACGCAATATACGGATCTCTTATTGGTCCATCACATGAAAGTTCTATAGATGAACCTTGTGTAAACGCTCCAGCTGCCATTATTACTTTATCTGTATATCCTGGCATATCCCATGGTTCTGGAATTGAATCTGAGTCAACTGGTGACCCCATTTGTATACCTTGACAATATTTTATAAGCTTATCCGGATCTCTAAAAATTATATTTTGAACAATATCTGCTCTTTTGTCATTATACCTTGGCTCAACATCATATCCTAAATCTTCTAGTATTTTACTTGCAAACACAGCTGTCTTTAAGCTACTTGCAACAACAGATGGAGCCATAAACAATCCTTGTAAAAAAGATTTTGTTATTCCAAGTGATGGTCCTACCTCTTTTCCTTCTCCTGGAGATGTTAGTCTTTCTGCTGCTAGATTTACTAAATCTGCTCTTCCTGCAATATATGCTCCATTAGGTGCAATTCCTCCACCAAGATTTTTTATAAGTGAACCTACAATTACATCTGCCCCAATTTCAATAGGCTCTTTTTTGTTAACAAATTCACAATAACAATTATCTATCATTATTATTACTTCTTTATCTACTTTTCTAATTTGTTTAATTACTTTTTCTAATTTTTCTAAATCTATACTTTTCCTTGTACTGTATCCTTTTGATCTTTGTATTTCTATTAATTTAACTTTTCCTTGTTTTAATCTTTCTTCTATTTTTTCGTAGTCAAAATCATCATTTACTAAATCTATTTGCTCGAAATTAATCCCATAAGATTTTAATGAACTTGGATTATCTACAATTCCTATTACTTCATCTAAAGTATCATATGGTTTTCCCGTAATACTTAACATTATATCTCCAGGTCTTAAAAAAGCAAAAAGTGCCACAGTTAAAGCATGTGTTCCAGATATAAATTGTCCTCTTACAATACAATCTTCTGCTTTAAATACATCTGCAAATACCTTTTCACATGTATCTCTTCCAATATCACCGTATCCATAACCAGTTGTTTGATTAAAGTGTATATCAGAAATTCTGTTATCATGAAATGCCTTCAATACTTTCATTGAATTATATTCACATACTTCCTCTATCTGTTTAAATACTGGATTTATTTGTTCTTCTGTTTCTATAGCTTTTTTTACTAATTCGTCTGATATTCCTAATTCATTATACATTTTTTCATATCCCTTCTATTCTACATCTAATAATTGTTCAGAGTTTTCTTCTAATCCATTCTCATTTAATGTTCCATCCGCTTCGGTTTCATCTTCACTAGATATTGTGTTAGTGTAATAATCATTACCATACCATTCATTTGACTTATAATATTTACCTATAAACTGTGGTGTCAAACTGTCTATATCATAAATTGGCTCTTGTATTATTTCTCCGTTAGAATTTATAACACCCCATTTTCCATTTTCCCTTATTCCTGCAAATCCATATTCATTTATTTCAGTAACCATATCATATTTACTGTCAACTACTTGATTGCCAGCTTTATCAACAAATCCCCATTTTCCATTTATTTTTTTTGCATATATGTTGTTATTTGGAAATAATTCTTGTGCTGATAATTCATTTCCTGCATAATCAAAATATTTTATATCTGATTCAGAATATAATTTAATATAATTATCAGTTATATCAATTCCTGCTTGATCCATTGTAACTATCACTTGCATGTTTTTGTTTATTAAACTTATTGTATTTGTTTCTGTAATATTTGCTTGTAATAGCTCTGTATTATCTAGCTTAAATATACTACTATATTTTAAATCCACAACAGATTTTCCTGATAAATCAATAATTCCGTTTTTTTGTGAAGTAGCAACAATAAAATAATTATTTCCTATATCTTCTATATATGAATATCCATTGTCAATTACAACATTTCCGTTATTATCTATTATTTTATATATATCGTCATCACCATAAACTATACTATGTTTTCCATCTGAAGTTGGAGTCCTTGCAATATATCCATCTTTAACTTCATTTCCATTCTCATCTAATACTTTTCTTACTCCATCTTCTTGTTCAACATTTATATATTTACCATTCCATATAAGTTTAGTATATTGTGGCTCTATACGTGTATCTCCATTTTTATTTAAAACACCTTTTTTATCATTTCTTTGCACTATGAATGCATCATTATTTACATTATAAATTATGCTTTCATACTTATAGTCTATTATTGTTCTTTTATTTTTTAATACGCCAGCTTGACCATCTTTATATGCTATTAAATACACATTATTATCATCATTTATCTCTGTAATTCTTGATATTTCTGTATACTCTGTATCTAATAGCTTATCTCCTTTATAATTTATATAACCATATCTATAACCATTGTCTCCTATTTTACATACAATAAATCCTGTTTTTTGATACTTAGTATCTACATTGTAATAATTATCTACTGTAATCATATCATACTCAATGTCTATAACATCTACTCCGTTTAAGTTAATAATTCCAAATTTATCATTCTGTTCTACTAAGAACATTCCTTCTTTGTATGTTACTGCTGAAATATCATCATATAATGGCTCTGTTATTTCTTTACCGTCAAAATTCATTAATCCATATTTTCCATCTTTTTTATACTTTAATACTGTTTTCTCAAAAGGAATTCCATCTTCTGTTGTTTCTGTTGGAATTGCCTGTATACTTTCATACCCTGTAAGAATTTGTTCTTTTTTATCATTTAATACTTTATTTGTTTGATATTCGTTAATATCTGTATTATAATCAGACATACAGATAAATACTGCTTTAGATGGATTAGGTATTTGGATAATATCATAATTAGGCTCTATTATAATATTACCTTTATCATCTATTACGCCATATCTATTATCTATACGAATAGTATTATATTTTATGTATGATACTGTTTCTACATCATATACATATTTTTCTTTTTTATTAAAATGCAAAACTAATAATGTTGTAATTACTGCTAATAATACTACAATTAATATAATTATAATTAATTTCTTTTTATTCATATATTTCTCTCCTTTGTTTAATTAATCCTCTATCTCATCATCCTTTTCTGCATTTTTATCTCTTAGCTTTTTCTTCTTTTCATCTTTCTCAACATCATCATCTATTTCTTCGTCAATGTTTTCTTTTAAATTCCTACATACTTTTACATATTTAATTCTTCTATCTTCTATTTCTTCTACTTTGTAAGTTAAATGTTCATCTTCTATTACTGGTTTTTCTTTCTCATCAGGTATTCTTCCCAATAAATCCAATAAATATCCAGATAATGTTTCATAATCACCTTCAGGTATTTCTACTCCAAATAATCTCTCCAATTCATATGTTGTAATAGTACCACTTAATAAATATGTATTATCGTCGATTTTTTTAACATCAATTTGCTCGTCATCATATTCATCAAAAATATTTCCAACAATTTCTTCTACCATATCTTCCATGGTAATAACTCCTGCTGTACCACCATATTCATCAATTGCAATTGCCATTTGTACTTTGTTTTGTTGCATTTCTTTAAATAATTCATCTATATCTTTTGATTCTGGAACAAAATATGGCTCTCTCATTAATTTCTTAATATCGATCTTTTTGTTGTTTTTTAAAGGTTTAATTAAATCTTTTACAAATAAAATTCCTTTTATATCATCAATTGTTTCGTCATACACAGGTATTCTACTATACTTATATTCATCAATTTTTTCTAATAATTTATTTATATCGTCTTTTATGTCTATTGCATACATGTCTGTCCTAGGAGTCATTATTTCAGATACAACGATATCATTAAACTGAAAAACATTATTTAATAATTGCTTTTGCTCTTTTTCTATTGTACCTTTTTCTTCTCCCTCATCAATCATCATTTTTATTTCTTCTTCAGTAACAATTTCTTCCTCAGCTTCTCCTACTCCAAATAATTTTGACACCATATTAGTTGATATTGTAAGCAATTTTACAAGAGGTGCTGTAATTACTGAAATAGTTTTTATAACACCTATAGTAGCATATGATATTTTTTCATAATATTTCATCGCTAATCTTTTTGGAACTAATTCCCCAAATACCAATGTAAAGAATGAAAGTATAATTGTAATTATTACAATTGAAATTCCTCTCCAAACTTCCAATGATAAAAATGGCATAGCTTCACTTAAAACTGGTGCTAACTTGTCTGCGAATGCATCTGAAGCAAACGCACTTGATAAAAATCCTGCTAAAGTTATTCCAATTTGAATTGTTGATAAAAACTTACTTGGAGATTTTAACATTTTTAAGATTTGTTTTGCCTTTTTGTTTCCGGTCTTTTGCATCCCTTTCCACTTTTGCGTCATTTAAAGATATAAAAGCTAATTCTGTAGCTGCAAAATATGCATTTAATAAGATTAGAATTGCTAAAAAAATAATTTGTGATAACATTTAATTTTCCTTCCTTGTTATTATAGTATATTAACTATTATACTATTCTATTTATAAATTTATTTCTACATATATTATGATAATTTATTTAATTAGTATTGTCAAGAATTTCCAAGCAAAAATAGACCAAAAATCGGTCTATTTTCAATATTTTTTATAATATTAATATCCTGTTCTAGGAAGGTTGATTTCCTTTTTTCCATATGTGGTTTTGCTTACATCCTCTACCTTTTTTTCTTCATCTTTTGGTTTTTTATAATTATTAACATCAATAGTATATTTTTGATTTAATTCTACATCTATTTCTATTAATTCATCATATATAGTATAATTATCAGGTGATTTTATTTCTTGAATATAATACTTTCCTGGCATAATTCCTTCTATTGTGGCTATACCATTTTCATTTGTTATTATATCTGAATAAACTATATTTTTGTTTTCATCCAATACGTTAAATTTTGCTCCTGCTAAACACTCTTTAGTTTCTGCATCTTTTTTTACTATTTCTATTTTTGTAGAATTTTTAAGATAATTTACTACCAGTTTACTATTTTCATATTCATAATCTCCTGCTGCTAAAGCATAACTTTGCATTTTACTATCTGGAGCTTCTCCATATAATATTGGTTTTGTTTTCATATCTGCAGTAATCTCTATTTCGAATTTTCCATCAACCGTCATTTCCGAAATAGGTATCAAAATTTTAAATTTTTCATTAGATGCAAATTTATTTTTTTCTTTATTTTCTTCATCTACTATTTTCACATTTTCAATTTTCACATTTTTTAAGCTTACACTATATTTGGTACTTTCCACATTTGTTTTTACGTAAAATGTTTTAGAAGCAAAATCTCCATTAATGGAATCTTTTTTCCAAGTTTTATCATCTGTTTTAATTGTTATTATTGCAGATGTTTTTGTTGCAGTAGAATTTCTAGCAGCTTTAGATATCTTTTTAGCTGCATTTAAAACTCTATTTCCTTGACTACCTATTCCACTAAAATCGCTCCAATCATAATTATACATCATATCATATACAGCCATTTTAGTTGCAGCAAAAGCTTCTATATTACTATTGCACCCTAAATCTTTTGCACTTACAAATGGATAGCCATTGTTTACTGCCCTCCAAATTTTAGCATTTGTTACTAATTTATCTACCTTAACTGTATATCCTCCACCACTTGATGTAACTCCTGGCAGATTTCTATTTAAGCAATATGCAGGATATTCTACGCCATCTTTTTTATAGACAACAAATTCAACTCCTACTTTTATATCTCCATACATAAGACATATAATTTCTCCTTTTGAATACAAATCCGCTTCATTAATTAAATACGTTGCTGCTTTTGAGCTATTTTGCAACATACATAATGTTGTTACAATTACAATTAACATTAATGTTATTGATATAATCTTCTTTATTTGCATATAATTTTTCCTTTCTTTATTTTTATTATTAAAATACATTACTTAACTTTTTATTAACCTTAATTTTATTAACACTATTTTTTTATTTCTACTGCTTGAATACATCTTCTATACTCATACATATTTTCTACACATGTTATTAAAGTAATTCTATTATCTTTTGTGTCTCTTATATAATCCCAATTAGTTTGTTTTATAATTTTATTCATTACAACCTTATATTCTCTTGTTCCATTTTTAGTTGAATAAAATATTTTATCTCCTATTTCTAAATATTTTATATTTTGAAAAAAATTACAATCAATACCTCTATTATGACCAGCTAAAGCAACATTTCCATTCCATATTGAGCTTTCTTCAAAATGACCAACAGCACTAGCTAACACATTTTGAGTGGTTCCATTTTCTATAGGAGCATCCAAGTTTATTTTTGGTATTTTAATTCTCCATATATTGCCATCGTTTTTATTTTCTATTAACTTTTGTCTTGACTCCTCTTCACCTTGCTCACTATCTACTGCGTAACCCATTTGCATTATTTCTAGATATATATTATCTATATTTATAATTTTTTCAGTTAGGCTTCTTTTTTTTATATATGAAAATTCTTTTACATAATTTGAACTGGATTTATCCATATTATAATTCAACCAATATGTATTTTTATATATTTTTAAAATATGTATATCCAACAATATAATTAATGATATCAGAACAAGAATTGTAATGCTCCAAGAGATTATAATGCTACTCCTCTTGCTGTTGTTTAACACATATACCGCACCTACCTTTTATTATTTTGTTTGAAAACGATTATTTTTACTATATTGATAAAAATAGAATCAAATGTTTTTTTATTTGAACATTGTTTTTTGAAAAAAATCTTTTGATTTAATAAGTTTTATTAGATTTAATTAAAATTTTTGATTAAATAATTAATAGATATATAATTTATTTGAGATATAATAAAATTAATATTTAATCTAAGTTTTAAAAATTGCAATTTTTAGACTATCTATATATTACTACATTTTCCATAAATTGTAAAGTATTTTTCGTCGACAAAATATGACAAAAATGCAATTAAGAGCTAGTTGTTAATTACAACTAGCTCTTGTCATTATATAAACTATTGGCAGATTTTATGTTATCATTTTGATCTAATTCAAAATAGAACTCTACTCCATTTTCTTTGTTTATTACACCATAATCATTCTTATAATTAAGCATTATTGCTTTAACTAATGCTAATCCAATACCAGTTCCTCCATTAGCCCTGTTTCTAGAACTATCTTCTTTGTAAAATCTTCCCCAAATTTTATTAATATGGTCTTCAGGTATTTTATTTCCTGTATTAAATACAGAAATTCTAATCTTTTGATTTTTTTCATTTTTCTCTACTTTTACACTAATTTCTTTTTTCCCATCTATTTCTATTACATGTTTTATAGCATTTGTTAAATAATTTGTAACAACTTGTTCTATATAAAAGTCGTCTGCAAATACTTCTAATTTTTCATCTGCAACAATTTGTACCTCAACATTTTTTTCTTCAAGCATAACTTTAGATTTTCTAATTACTTCCTTTATTAATTCAGTTATATTAAAATATTTATTATTAAATTCTCTTTTGCCATACTCTAATTTCATAAGTTCTAATAATTGTTTTACTAATTTGTCCATTTTGTTAGATTCGTCTAATATAACTTCTGCATAAAATTTTTTAGATTCCTCATCTGTATTTACATTTTCTATTAATCCTTCAGCATATCCTTGAATTAATGCTATTGGAGTTTTTAGTTCGTGTGATACATCTGAGATAAATTGCTTTCTCATTTCGTCTATTTTAGATTTTTCTTCTATATCTTTTTCTAGCTCACTATTATTTGCTCTTAACTGCTTTATGGTTCTTTCAAGTTTATCTGACATAATATTTATATTTTTTCCAAGTTCGTTTATTTCATCATCTGTTTCCACTTCTTTATATTTTTTACTAAAATCAAGTTTTGCCATTTTATCTGTAATATCATTTAATTGCACTATTGGTGAAGTAAACTTTTTAGAAATATATGAAGCAAAAATAGCTGATATAACTAATATTATTATTCCTATTGTAATTAACACTTGATTAGAAATTTGTACACTCTCTTCAATTGGAACCGCAGGTATACTTATATACAAATAATATCCATTATCTAGTGAACCAGATAAAAGTATATAACTTATATTATTTCTTATATCATTAATTTTACTTATAGTAATTTTATTATTTGAATATATTGGTTTCTTATCTGTTACACTATTCGCCTGAGCTAAAACATTCATAGCTGAAAACAAATCTTTATCTGTACTAAATATAATTGTATTTGTATCTGTTTCTATAAAAATATCGAAGTTATTATTATATGCAATTCTTTTCAATTCTTCTTCTATATTTGTATCTGTAACATTAGAATTATAATACATATTAATCCTAGAATATAATTTTTTTACTGTATTTGTTTTAGAATACAAATAAAAAGACTCTAGGACAACGCTATTAATTATTACTAAGAACAATACAATAATTGCAATAGCAAAGCACATTGTAAAAAACAACTTAACTCTAATAGATTTATGATTCTTTTTTGTTTTTAACATTTTTCTTTCCTTCTCTTTATTATTAACTATTTTACTTCAAATTTATAACCAATTCCTCTTATAGTTTCTATATATTTACCTTTTTTACCTAATTTATGTCTGATTTTTTTTATATGACTGTCAATAGTTCTAGAATCTCCATAATAGTCATAATTCCATACATTATTTAATATCTTATCTCTAGACAAGGCAATATTCGCATTATCTACTAAATATTTTAAAAGTTCATATTCTCTTAAACTCATTTCTATTTGTTTTCCATCAACAGTAACAGTTCGCCCTTCGGCATCTATTACTATTCCTCCATAATTCTTTAATTTCTTTTCTTCTGGCTCAACTCTTTTTAATATTGCTTCAACTCTTGCAACCAATATTTTAGGGCTGAATGGTTTAGAAATATATTCGTCAACACCTAATTCAAATCCAAATAATTCATCTTGTTCTTCACCTCTAGCTGTAAGCATAATAATTGGAACCTTTGAAGTCTGTCTTATTTGTCTAAGTACAGACCAACCATCTAATTTTGGCATCATTACATCTAATAAAATCAAATTAATCTTATTTCTATTTTCTTCAAAAATTTTTAATGCTTCTTCTCCATCACCAGCTTCTAAAATTCCAAAACCTTTTTGTGCTAAAAAGTCTTTTATTAGTTTTCTCATTCTTTCTTCATCATCAACTATAAGAACTGTTATATCTCCCATAAAATCACATTTCCTTTCATAATCTACTATATCATACTAAATTAAGCAATATTATACAATATATTTGTGTCCTTTTTATGAATTTTAGGAACAAAGAGACGAAGTCGTCCTTTGTTCGTGCCGATTTAGGTTTCCGACTATAAGGAGGAAATCCTAAAAGCAATGACAATTATAGCCTTTTTATGTAATACATAAAAACCCCCTCAACAACAGTCTGTTGTTGAGGGGAGGATCTACCTTGTTACCTCCTCAGAAAGTTGTATGCAAGAAGTGCATACATCGAGTGACCAGACATCTCCAGGTCATCCTTGAACGAGTCACCAGAAGCCATCTGCTGACGAAGCCTGCTGTAGACCTCATCAATGTTCATCCACACAATCGATGTGTCGATGACTTCCTGCTCATCCAGATGCCTGGCAGCCAGTGTGTCAAGCATAGCCACGGCCACGCCATAGTCCTCATCGGACTTAGACGGGTCCAGCAAATTGCTGCAATTGGTGACAAGCTCGATGTCCTTGACAACCAGTCCGGTCTCCTCCTCGACCTCTCGCTTTGCAGTGGTCAGGATGTCTTCTCCCTCGTTGGCAATGCCAGCAGGGAGTTCCCAATACCACTTGCCAGTGGTCGTACGGAACTGACGAATCAGTGCGATTTCGCGATTCTCGTTCAAGACGATAATCGCGACCGAAGGCTGGCTACGAATAATCGTATGATTAATCGTATCGCCATCATCACTCTGATAGGTCACCTTTACCGCGGCAAGCCGCGGTGTGTGGAACCGCTCTTCCTCGTGGGTAAGTCTGTAGCTCTTCATGGCTGTATCTCCTTTTCTTTAATAATGGTTTTGCCATAAATATATTATATCACATTTTTCTCATTTTGTACATCTTGACCTTCTTCAACATGGTGTACATATACGTTTTGACCAGGATAAGCCATTTTCACTTCTTCCGCTTCCAATACTTTTAAAATATCTTCATTTACTTTTTCTTTAAATTCTAAATAATCCTTATATGCTATTATATCTGTATACATATAGGTTATAATGTTTATATTATCCAAACCAATGGTATCAAAATGTACTTGTACTGTATCTTTTGCCACATCATCATTATTATTTAGAACAAATCTAATCCTATTAACTATTCTTTCTATTTTGTCTGTATTTGTTTCTAATGGCAACTTAATATTAAGTAAATATCTCCTTTGTTGCATTCTAGACCAATTTACTACTGTATTTGTTGTAAATAACGAATTCTGTATTGTAACAATTGTATTATCTGAAGTCTTGATTTTTGTAGATCTAAAAGAAATTTCAATTACTTCTCCCTCATTTACACCCACAGAAATCCAGTCTCCTACTAGAAATGGTTTATCTGTTATAATTGAAATACCAGACATAATATCTTTAGCAATATCTTGAGCCGCTAAGACTACAACAGCACTTACTACTCCAAGACTAGTAACTAAACCAGATAAATCAATACCAAATACATATAAAATCAAAAATGCTGCAACTATATATATAACTACTCTCAATATTCTGGAAGTAAAGCTAGCAACAGTTTTATTTCCGTCTCTTTTATCCTCATCTCTTAGTTTTTTAACAATCCCCTTTTTAGGGTCTACTATATTAATCGCTGCATTTGCAGCTATAAGAATTATTATTATCTTAAAAGCTTTTGTGCAAAATTCCATTGTATTTTCTGGTAATCTAATAATTACAATTCCTATATACACACCACAAATTATAAATAAAAGCTTTAATGGCTTAAAAAATGCATTTTCTTTTATTTTTCTTCTATCTTTTTCTTTAAACTTAAACATCTTAACAATAATATATGATAAGATTGGACTTAATATGTAAAAAATTCCAATAATTATAAGTGCTACTGCATAATCTAATAATTGTTCTGTTGTAATATTTTTAAAAAAATTAATTACATTGTTTATTGTTTCCATAAATCTCTCCTTTGCTATCGTTTACTAGCTATTAGAGCTTTTATTTTTATCCCTTGCTCTTTAAACATTTGCTCATGTTCAGTTTCTATATTTTCCCAAAATCTAGTTTCATTTACTAAATTATATGTGGTTTTCTCTATTTTAAAACCTGAGTTTTCAAAATATCTTATGCTATCACTAAACAAATCATCATCATCTGTTTTAAAATATACTTCTGCTCCTTCAGCTAAAAATGTTTTATATTTTTCTAGTTGTCTTATATGAGTAAGTCTCTTTTTTCTATGTTTTCCTCTAGGCCATGGATTGCAAAAATTAATATAAATTCTCTCTATATTATCTTCTCTATCTAATATATTATCAATTCTTTCTATATCATATCTTGTAATATATATGTTATCTATATCTCTTTTTGCCATACTATAAGCTTCTTCAATTTTCCTCTTTGCTAAACCTAGCATAGCATCTACTAAATCAATTGCAATATAATTTATATCTGGGTTATATAAAGCAAGTTGAGATATAAATCCTCCTTTTCCACATCCTAATTCTAGATGTATTGGATTATCGTTCTTAAATAATTCTTTCCATTTTCCTTTATAATCCTCAGGATTATCTATATAAAACTTACTAGCCTCAAGTTCAGGTCTCGCCCAAGGTTTAAATCTTATTCGCATTTTGTTATTTGTCATCCTCCTTTTTAACACAAATATTATACCATTAATAATTTATTCTAACAATACTTTCACATAAATTAATATATGAGTATTGAAAATGAGAATGTAAATCGAAACAACCTTCTTGCAAATAAAAGAAAACAAATTAATAATTTCTTAAGTTTTTATTTCTTGTTTATTAATATTCTTGTGTTATACTTGTTTTGTCAAAGGAGGGATGATATGCAAAATATAATTTTAAAATGTGAAAATTTGCATAAAAGTTTTAGAAAAAAAGAAATATTAAAAGGTGTATCCCTAGAAATACATGAAGGAGATATTTTAGGTTTTATAGGTCCTAATGGTGCAGGTAAAACTACTACAATAAAATTAATACTAGGACTACAAAAAATTAATTCTGGAAATGTTGTAATTAATGGGTATAACATAAAATCTCATTTTGAAAAAGCTATTGCTAAAGTAGGTGCAATTATAGAAAATCCTGATTTATATATGTATATGTCTGGTTTTGATAATCTTAGATTAATTGCAAATTTATATCCACATGTAACTACTACAAGAATTAATGAAGTTATAAAACTAGTTGGGTTGGAAAAAAGAATTAATGATAAAGTTTCTAAATATTCATTAGGAATGAGACAACGTTTAGGTGTAGCACAAGCAATTCTTCATAAACCTAATTTACTAATTTTAGATGAGCCTACTAATGGTCTTGACCCTGAAGGTATAAAGGATTTGCGTAAACTTCTAATTAAATTATCCAGTGAAGAACATATGGGAATTTTGATTTCTAGTCATAACCTAGCTGAACTTGAAAGTTTTTGTAATAGAGTTTGTATTATAAAAAATGGAGCTATAGTAGAAACTAGTGATTTAGATACTGTTAAAAAAGAAGCTTCTGAAGGCAATTTTGTTATAGAATTAGATGACGCAAAAAGAGCTAGACTTATTGTTGGAGATATTTCCAATTTACAAGATAATACTCATTTACAAGTACATGTAAATAAAGAAAATATTCCTTTTATAATAAAAAAATTAGTTCTTCAAGATTTGAAAATATATTTAATTACTGAAGATATTATTAGCTTAGAAGATGCTTTTTTGAAAAAGACTGGGGGTAATGTTATTGATTAATTTAATAAGAAATGAGTTTAAAAAAATATTTAAGAAAAAGACTATTTATATTTTACTAATTATAACTATTGGATATATTATACTTTCTAACATAATGACTAAAATTACTAATGATTATCAAAACAGTTTTTATTTTTATGGTGATGGCGATTTAGAATACTACGAGGCAAGACTTAAAGACTTAGATCCAAATAATATTTCTGATTTATCTGATTATGTTGATTGTAAGAAAAATATTGAATTAATAAATCTTGCAGAGCATTATGATGAAAACAGTTGGCAAGTTTATATAATTTATTCCAATATTCATGCTTTTTTAAACACAATAATAGAACATGAATACTCAAATGAAATAACTGATGAAGCATATGAAGAAGCCAAAAAATCTTATGATGAGGCCATAAAAAAGTTAAATGAAAATGATTGGAAATACTTTGTAGAAAAAGATTTAGAGACTATAAATTCTTCTTTAAATCAACAATATGAGTTAAAAAATTCTACTAAAGATTCTAAAGAATTAGAACAAATTAATCAAACAATTTATAGTTTAGAAGTAGAAAAAAGAATAAACGAATGGAGACTAGAAAAAAATATAGATTATGGAGCTAGCTTTTTAAATAGTGCTATAAATGAATATTCAAATAGTATGACTATGTTAGCCGATTACACTTCCAAAAATATAAATGAGCTTGATTCCCAGGAATTGCAAGAATATAGATCATTCATTGAATCAGCTAATATAAATAAATACTATATAGAAAATAATTTATCCTTAGATTCTAATAGTCGAAATATATTTTTAAATTTATTTGGAAATTATGAAGTATTTATTATTCTAATTGGAATAGTTATAGCAGGTTCTATAGTTAGTGAAGAATTCAACAGAGGTACTATAAAATTGTTGCTTGTTAAACCATATAATAGATTAAAAATATTAATGTCAAAATTTATAGTTTGTATATTAATACTATTATTATCTATCGGTGTAATTTATTTTTCTCAACTATTAATTGGCGGATTAATCAATGGATTTGACGGGCTCGCTTCCCCTGCAATTGTATACGACTTTAATGCAAATATTGTAAAAGAAATAAATATTTTTGGATATGTAGCATTACTCGGTATATGTAAACTACCTATATATATTTTGCTAACAACTCTTGCATTTACTTGTAGCACATTATTTACAAATACCGCGATTTCAGTTGCTGTTCCATTTTTAGGATATATTGCCTCTTCTATAATAAATCAGTTTGCAATTGTATACAATTTAAGATGGATTATTTATTTCGTAACACCTAACTGGGATTTATCATATTATTTGTTTGGCGGTGTTCCTCTTTTTAAAGGCTTAACTTTGGCATTTTCTATTATAATATGTATAATTTATCTAATATTACTTTTAACAATTAGCTCTATAGTATTTAAAAAAAGAGATATAAAAAATATATAAAGCAATTGGGAAATATCCCAATTGCTTATTTCTGTAATAGAAAATGAAATTTTTCTATTACAGATTATTTTGAGTTTTAATCTCTTACATATTCATTCATTGGTTTTACTAAATATTTTAATTCATCTAATTTATCTGTTGAAACATAACCAGGTTTACCATTTATTACATCTGGTATTCTATTTACTATAGTTGCACATGTTAATTCTACTGTACTTGGTCTTGAAACAACTATTGTAGTATTTGGTTCTCCTTCTATAGTCCATTCATTTTTGTCATAATCTTCTTTTGAATATACTTTACCTATACATTGTGTTTCTAAGGTAATTCCTTCTTTTGTTTTTGTTGTAACAACAGCACTCATTCCTGTTGCCATTCCTTTTTTTACAGTCATTCCTAATGTAGATGATTCTATATCTTCTTTGTAAGTTTGTGGTACACATTCTTGTGTTTGACTTATCGGTGTTAATCCCAATTTTGAGCATAGCCATCCATTTACATTCCACATATATGATGGTGCATATTCTCCAGAATTAATTACTTTTTGTCTTTCTTCTTCACTTATTCTATCTAGTGAAGCAACTTCTTTATCAAATTCTTCAAGAGTTAGTCCAGCTCCATGAGCTTTAGCTAATGCAATTCCATAATCTTCTACATTGTATGAAGAACTACCTTTTATTTTTGTTATTTTCTGAGTTGAACCAGCAATACTACTAATTAGCTCTCCCCAATAAACATCTTGGTATCCGCTTCCTGTTATTGTACAACCATTTTCTTTTGCTAATTTATCTATTTCATCTGTTACTGTAGGATTTGAATTAAATGGGAAGAAAGCTTCCTCACATGTAGATATTGCATTTATCCCAAGTCTTGCACAAAGCATAAAAGCATCTTTTATATCATTTAATAAACTCATTGTTGTTACTATTACTATGTCTGGCTTTGCTTCTTTTAGTAAGGTTTCTGCATTCTTCACATCTGTAACAAGTACTCCAGTATTTTCTATGCCCATTATTTCACCTATGTCCTTACCAATAACTGCTGGGTTCATGTCAACAGCCCCAACTATCTCTCCTCCTTTTTCTAATACATAACGCATTGTATAAACTGACATTTTTCCTGTTCCATATTGTACAACTCTAACTTTTCTTTCCATATCTTTTGTTTCTCCTTTCTTTTTTATAGTTAGATTATATCATTAATTCTCTTATTTTATACAAAAAAATAAGAGAATTTTTTTATTTTCTCCTATTTTAACTAAAAATTGATGTTATAAAATTCCATATTCCTCTAAAGATTCCTGTTACTATTGAGATTACAATATTTACAAAAGCTCTTATTATTGGATTACTCTCATAAAAATTAATTAGCCAATTACGTGTTGGTGGAAATAACCATAATAAAAATATAAAAACTACAAATATTGCTATAACTAATAGTAAATCTTTTGTTTTTTCTTTTGTCCAATTTTCTTTTACTTTATATCCAAGACTTCTTAAATAATTATTGTATGCATTAGCATATTCCTTATTTAAGTTATCCTGCATTTTTCTCCTCTGCTCTTCCTCTTCCTTCCTTAATTTCTGTTCATATTTCATTCTATCAATATCATAATTAAAATCTGGATTATGTACTGATTGATTATTTATATTATTATATGTTGCTCCTGTATACCCTTGATTATTTTGACCATATACATTTTGCTGACTTGCCTGTCTTCTCAACTCCTCTTCTCTTCGTGCTTGCTCTCTTTCTGAAGCCAATTCATCATCATATTTCTTTTTCTTTCCCTCGTCTCCTAATATATCATATGCCTCATTTATTTCTTTCATTTTATCTTCTGCATGTTTCTTTTCTTCAGGAGGTTGTAAATCTGGATGATATTTTTTCACAAGTATTTTATATGCTTTTTCTATTACTTCTGGTGAAGCATTTTCGCTTACCTCTAGTATTTCATAAAAAGTCTTTTTTGACATTTATTTTCCCCTTATTTAGTACAATTTTTTTTATTATATCATTAAAATATTAAAAATGATAGTATTTTTCTTAGATTTATGATATAATTTTTTTGAATTCTTACAAAGAGGTGATAACATTTGAAATTAGCATCTAATGATGAAACATTAGCAGAAAGCAAAGTATTAATTTTGTATATACTTAATAGCGTACAAAAAGCAATAAATAATAATACTTTATATAAAATTGTTCTTTCAGTTTTAGATATGAATTATTTTTATTTTCAACAATTTTTGTTGGATTTAATAAAAAGTGATTTTGTGCTTACATATAATCAAGAAGAACAAAGTATGTATTTAATAACAGAAAAAGGAATTAGAACTTTAGAACTTACAGAAGATATACTTCCTGGTATATTAAAATTACAAGTTGATACAAATTTAAAATATGCTTTAGATGATGCAAACGAAGAAAGTTCTATTGTTGCAGAATATACTCCTATAAATGAAAATTATTATAATGTAACATGCAAAATTATGGAAAATAACGAATGTCTTTTTGAGGTAAAAACTTTTGCCGGATCTAGAGAACAGGCAAAGCAAATTGTTGAAAACTGGAAGAAACATGCTGGAACAATGTATCCAAATTTATTAGGTATTTTAACTGAAGATTTTGGAGATGAAGATGAACCAGAAGAGCAACTTACACATATTCAAGAAAATATTATTGGTTCACCAAGAGATGTATATAATTATGATGTTATAAATAGAAATATTCAAGAAAATAATTCTCAGGAATCTGATTCAGCCTCTGATAAAAATACTTTAAGTAATAGCTCAGATGTTATAGAAGGCAATATGAATATTTTTGATTTAATTGATAATAGTCAAAATTATAATAATAAATCTGACAAAAAAAACAAATAGCAAAACCTATTTAATTAATGTTGCTATTTGTTTTTTGTAATAGAAAATTTTCCTAAATTTTCTATTACATAAATTTATTCTTATTTCTTAACAATTTTATTTCTTGCAGTTTTAATTTTTCTAGTACTGTCTTCCCCAAACTACCATTTTGGTAGCTGGTTTTCCACAACATACACACTTATCACCTAAATTTTCTTGTTCAAATGGAATACATCTAGACTTGGCTCCAGTAATTTCATGAATTTTTTCTTCACACTCTGCATCTCCGCACCACATAGTTTTAACATAGCCCTGATTTGTATTTATATTATTAATAAATTCATCCATATTATGTGCTATAGTTGTTTTTTCTTTTACTCTTTGCTCACACATATCATACATGTTTCTTTGTATATCTTCTAAAATTTTATTTAGCTTTTCTGATAATTCATTTAAATCAACTTCAATTTTCTCTAAAGTATCTCTTCTTACAATTATACATTTTCCTGCTTCTATGTCTCTTGGGCCAATTTCAATTCTTACAGGAACACCTTTCATTTCCCAATCGTTAAATTTATATCCAGGTGAATATTGTTCTCTTAAATCTAATTCAACTCTATAATTTTCTTGCAAATTATTATATAGCTCTTCCGCCTTTTCTTTAACTCCATCTTTATGAACTGCAATAGGAATAATTACAACTTGAATTGGTGCAACTCTTGGTGGCAATTTCAATCCTCTATTATCTCCATGTGCCATTATTACAGCTCCTATAAGTCTAGTACTAATTCCCCAAGATGTTTGATATGCAAACTCTTCTTTTCCTTCTCTGTTTTGGAATTTTATATCAAATGGTTTTGTAAAATTTTGTCCTAAATAATGTGATGTACCACCTTGAAGAGCCCTTCCATCATGCATTAATGTCTCTACAGTATATGTTGCTTCAGCTCCTGCGAATTGCTCTGTTTTTGTTTTTCTACCTTTTAATACAGGTATTGCTAACAAATTTTCAATAACATCTGCATATACTTCAAGCATCTCTAATGTAAATTCTTGTGCTTCTTTTGAAGTTTCATGTATTGTATGACCTTCTTGCCATAAAAATTCTCTTGAACGTAAAAAAGGTCTAGTTTCTTTTTCCCATCTTAAAACATTGCACCATTGATTATATAAATATGGCAAATCTCTCCATGAACTCAACCATTTTGCATACATTGTTGAGAAAATAGTTTCTGAGGTAGGTCTTACACATAATTTTTCCTCTAACTCTTCTCCTCCTCCCATAGTTACCCAAGCAACTTCTGGTGCAAACCCTTCTACATGGTCTTTCTCCTTTTCTAACAAACTCTCTGGAATAAGAACTGGCATAGACAAATTTTTAACTCCATGCTCTTTAAATCTTTCATCCGCATATTTTTGTATGTTTTCCCATATAGCATAACCATAAGGCCTAATTGCTATAAATCCTTTTACTGCTGTATAATCAGCAAGTTCTGCTTTTAATACAATATCTGTATACCATTTAGCAAAATCTTCTTCTATATTAGTAATTTCCTTTACAAACTCTTTTTTATTATTATCTTTCACACTAATCGCTCCTTTTTAGTTTAAATTTTCTTTTTTTATATCTTCATTATTGTTACTTACATCTTCCCTTTCGGGCATTGGAGCCTCTTCTACATTTTCTATTATTTCATCTATTACTATTTGCTTATTTTCATCTAATTTATATCTTGGAAGATCTGGCAATTCATCCAAACTTGATATTCCAAACATCTTCAAAAACTCATTTGTTGTTTTATATGTTGTTGGTCTTCCTGGAGCATCAAGTTTACCAGCTTCTTCTATTAATTCATAATCCAATAATTTATATATGGTTCCATCTGAATTAACTCCCCTTATAGATTCAATCTCTGCCCTAGTTATACGAGGATTATATGCTATAATGGATAAAGTTTCTAAAGCTGCATTTGATAAATTTGGCTTATTTCTCTTATCAAAAATAGGATAAATATAATCATAATATTCTTTTTTTGTACATAATTGATATGCATCATTTAAGTTAATAATTGAAAGTCCTCTATTTTCATTTTGATAGTCTAATTTTAAACTCTCCACAGCATTAATAATTTCTTCAGAACTAAGTTCTAAAGAAGACATTAACTCACTAATTTTAACTTCTCTACCTGCTGCAAATAAAATTGCTTCAATTACTCCTTTTATTTTATCTATTTCCATTCCTATTCCCTTGCTAATATTTTTTTGCCATATATTTTATCATTTTTTTTATTTAATGTAAACAGCTTGACTTTATTAATTTCAACATTTATAATTAAAAATAGTTATAGTAAGGAGGTTTCACATATGTATACATATAATAAAAACGATAACTCATATACATTTTCATTTGATGATATTGATATAGATAAAATGGTTGAATTAAATGAAAATGACAGTATAGATAATGAAAATAAACAGGAAAATGAAGATATAACTAACGATTCTAGCAAAAACACAAATCAAGATAATCATTCGAAAAATGAGGTTACTGAAGAGCTTACAGAACATAGAAGACCTCCTAAAAAAATAGAAGTAATTAATGGAGGGAATGATTTAGATATTTCACCTGTTACTGATTATATAGAAGTAGAAAAACCTAAAAACGAAAAAAGAGATAATATTGTTGTTCCAGAAGATAAAAAGTAATTATGGAAAAGCAATTACCAAAAAGTAAAAAGCCCAAAAACACAAAAAAACAAAAAAGCAAAAAAACTATACAATTTTTAGAAAAAGAAATTAACATGCACTTGTGAAAGTAATTTTTGATTAGAAATTGTTTTAAAATTTTACTAGGAAATCTCACCACCGGGTGAGTGCTCTAGTAAAATTTTAAATACAAGTTCTTCTAAAATTAGCTTGAACTAAATGTTAATTGAATTTTGATAAAAATTGTATAGTTTTTTTGCAATTATTTTTTCGTGTTTATTTTTAGTGTTTTTGTTTTTGCTTTTTTATTTTTTCGGAATTTTTTATGTTTTAATTTGTATTGGATTAATTACATAGCTTCTTTATCTTCTTCTTTGCTCTCATTTTCATCTGACTTTTTATCAATAACTTCTAGTGTAGATACAGATACTTCATATGCAACTCTATTTTCTATAGTTCCGTCTTCATGTTTTTTCTCGTATTGTCTAGATTGTACTCTACCTACTATTTTTATTTCTGTTCCAACAGTTACAGTTTCGCAGAATTTTGCATTTCTTCCCCAAGCTATACAAGGGATATAATCTGATTTATTATATGATCTATTTACAGCAAGTAATACATCTGCGATTTCTCTTCCAAATGGTGTTTTTCTGTAAATTGGCTTTCTACAAATATAACCATCTAAAGTAACTTCATTTGTAATAAAATCTTTTCCTACTGGTATATCTGCTTCTTGATTTTCTAAAAACTCAATTTCTTTTGCAAATACTGTAAGTACTAATCTGTTTTTCTCTCCTTCATAACTATTATATGATCTAAATTGTCCTGTTACTGACATTTTGCTATCTAATGGCAATCCTATATCTGTTATTAATCTTTCTGAAATAGTAATTGGTATAATATCACAATTTCCACTTAAACGTGGCACACTCAAATTAAATATATAGAACTTTTCTCCATATATTTCATGGCTAAATTTTTTTTCGCTCGTTACCTTCCCCACTAGTGTGATGTGGTTATTGTCTAAATACATAGTATTCACTTAAATTTCCTCCCCCATTTGTTTCTTTTTTTATATTTTTTCTAGTAACAAAATTTAATATCGTTTTCTCACAGTTCCTATTATACTACGTTTTTTTAGTTTTGTCTACATAAAATGTTATTTTTTTGTAATTTTTTACTTTTTTTGGTTTTATTTTATAAAATTTAACTATATAAAATTTTTATAATTTCACTTCCTATAATAGCATATTTATCAACATTTTCATTAATTCTTACTTCGTACTCTTGAGGTTCTATTTGTATATCATTTTCTTTAAAAATAATTCTTTGTAAACAAATTATTAATTTATTTTCATCTATACTTGAAATTGTAAATGTAGATTTTCCATTAAACCCATATGTTATAATAGTTAGATCCATACTTTCTATAATAGAATCATCAATTTCCATATCATTATTTAATACAAGATATTTGCAAGATGATATTATTTTTCTTATTTCCTTTTTCTTTTTTATAATTTGATTATCTAGTAATATTGTTTCAAATTTAATATTTTTAATATTGTCTATATTTTTTTCTGTTATAAAAATAATGCTAGAATCAGGCATAATATTTTCTAATTTCTTTTTTATAAACAATTCATTTTTTTGATTTGTAACAATTCCAATAAAAAACATTTTTTCTCCTATATATTATGATTGATATATGTACGTATATATATTATTAGCAAATATTATTAATAATATTTAATTATTTATGTATAATTATTTTTCCAAAATCAATTTATACTATTAGTAGTATTTTGCAATATAATATCAACCTTGTTAGATATAGCATTTACTTGTTCTACTTTAGAATTTTTTTCTTGTTCTGTTGTAGTATTAATTTGATTTGTTACTATATTAGTTGAAGTCTGTACTGTGTTATTTAGTTTTTCTCCTCCAGATGCCAACATAAATAATATTACTACTGTACATATGGCTATCACATATGATAATATTTTTGATTTGTCAATTACAAAAAACATAAAAAAACCTCCAATTACAAGTTAATAGATTATATGCTTATAATTAGAGATTTATTCTTTTTATATTTATTTTACTATTTAATTTAATTTCTTCTTTAAATTTTTATAATCTTCTCCCATGGCAATTCGTCTTTGCCAAAATGCCCATAATTTGTAGTTTTAGAATAAATTGGTTTCTTTAAATCTAAATAATTTATAATTCCTTCAGGTGTTAAATCAAAATTTCTTTTTATTACTTTAATAATTTCTTCATCACTAACTTTTCCTGTTTCATATGTATTTACATATATAGATAATGGCTCTTTTACACCAATTGCATAAGAAACTTGTATTTCACATTTATCTGCATAGTGATTTGCCACTATATTTTTTGCAATAAATCTTAACATATATGCCGCAGACCTATCTACTTTACTAGCATCTTTTCCTGAGAAAGCTCCTCCCCCATGTCTAGCATATCCTCCATAAGTATCTACAATTATTTTTCTTCCTGTTAATCCTGTATCCCCAAGTGGTCCACCTATTACAAATCTTCCTGTTGGATTAATAAAAATTTTAGTATTCTCATCCATCATGTCTTTTGGTATTACTTTATTTATTAATTCTCTTGTAATATCTTCTCTTAATTTTTCTATTGAAATATCTTCACTATGCTGAGTTGATACAAGAACATTTTCTATTCTTTTAGGTACATCATTTTCATATTCTACAGTAACTTCTGTTTTTCCATCCGGTCTTAAATATGGAAGTACATTTTCTTTTCTTAGCCTAGTTAATTCTCTGGATAATTTATGTGCCATATTTATGCTAAAAGGCATATAGTTTTCTGTTTCGTTACAAGCATAGCCGAACATAATTCCTTGGTCTCCTGCACCACCTATATCTACTCCACATGCAATATCTTGACTTTGCTTTGTAATATTAATATCAACTTTACAAGTTCTATAATCTATATCTATTTCACTATTTGTATAACCTATGTTTTTAATTGCTTCTCTTACAACTTTTTCTATATCTACTTTTCCAGCTGATGTTATTTGTCCAGCTATAGTTATTTGATTTTTTGAAGCAAAAGTCTCTACTGCTACTCTAGATTCAGAATCTTGTTTTAAATACTCATCTAATATTAAATCAGATATATAATCACATAATTTATCTGGATGTCCTTCAGTAACACTTTCTGAAGTAAAATAATAATTTTTCATTTTTATTTCATTCCTTTCTTAACGCATATAATTATAACACATATTATGTATATTTTCCAGATAAATACCTTTTTTATGTCAATTTTTACTCAAAATAACTACTTTTAAACGGCTTACTACAATTTTTTTATATCTATATTTTCGTTTTCTAATAATTTTTTTGCAACATTTAAAAAATTACATTCCGTATCTGTTAAAAATATATCTACTTTAGTTTGATTTTTTTTATCATTTTCAATATTGTTCTGTAATAAATACTCTTCTAATTCTTTTGCAACCATTTCTCCTGTATTTATAATTTCTACATTTTTTCCCAACTCATTTTCTATCATTTTTTTAAATAATGGATAATGTGTACAACCTAAAATTAAAGCTTCTAAATTTTCACTAGCCATATCTTTTAAATATTCATGTATAGTTAATCTTGCTATTTCATTTTCTGTCCAACCTTCTTCAGCCATCGGAGCTAATAATGGACATGCTTTATTAATTACAATCGCATTATCTATCATTTTATCAATATTATTTTTCCAGCCATTGCTTCTTATTGTTCCTGCAGTAGCTATTACACCTATTCTCTTTTTGTTTCCTTTTTTTAAATAATCTACTGTTGGATTAATTATTCCTATAATCGGTATATTAAATATTTTCTGCATTTCTTTCAAAGCTTGACTTGTTGCAGTACCACATGCAATAACTATTATTTTTGCATTCATATCTATTAAATTTTCTATCCTCTTTTTGCTTAATTCAATTATTGTATCCTTAGATTTGCTTCCATAAGGAAAACTTGCTGTATCTCCTATATAAATATAATCTTCATGAGGTAATTTCTTCTTTAATTCCTTTAAAACTGTCAAACCTCCTACTCCTGAATCAAATACTCCAATTGATCTATTATCCACGTTTTATTTCTCCCTTCACTTTAATTACAATATTATACTTCTTTTTTTATAGTTTTTCTACATATTATTCACTTTTTTTTATTATATTCATAATATATATTAAGCTATATGCTAAATAATATGAAAGGAGTCTTTTATATGGAATATGATAAAAATATCTGTCCTGTTTTAGATGTTAATGGTGTATTATCTACTGGAAAACAATTTGATTTAGAAATTAATTTACCTGAAGATAATAGAAATGTTATATATGGAGTTGTAAAAGATTGTTGCGGAGAACCTGTATGTAATGCAGTAGTTAAACTTATTGAAGTTATCTGTGATTGTGGTAAAGAAGAAAGAAGACCGGTGTCACATACTTTTACCGACTCTGAAGGACAATTCGTTTTTGGTCCTCTTTGCCCTAATAGATTTTATGAGATTCAAATATGGGTTGATCGTGTAAAACACTGCAAAATATGTACTAAAGCAGAACACAATGGAAAATGTTTAAAAGGTGTTAAATTAGATTGCAAAAAGGATTATTGCAAACCTTGTAAGGATGAAAAAGAATGTGTAGAAATAGAATGTAAAGATAAATATGATAAAAAATGTGAAGATAAATGTGAAGATAAATGCGATAAAAAATTAGAAAGACCTTGTAGACCTGGATATAAGCCATTTTAATAAAACGCTAGTAAGATACTAGCGTTTTATTTTTTATAATAATTAAACAATTCCCATTTTTCTTGCAAATTGTTTTCCCATTTTTACCATTTTTCTTTTTCCTGTTTCCATATTCTCAGAACAAGCCATTGCAACTCCTGCAGATATTAAACCTCCAACAATCATTCCTTTAATAAATTTCATATTCATTTTATTCCTCCTTTTAGTTATTTTATACTATTATCTCTATTTTTTGCTTTTATATACCTTTTACTAAAAGAATATGATTCATATATTGCTACAATAATTAAAAAAACCCCAAAAACATTTTTTAGCATGCCGAACTTCCATCTTACTAGATATACTAGCACCTATAACTGCACCTAATATACCAAAAATACATATTGGAACTGCATACTCGAATTTTACCTTTTTGTTTTTTACAAAAATAAATATTGCAGAAATAGCTGTTGGAATAAAAAATATAACATTAGTTGCCTGAGCAATATGTTGCTCTATACCAGCAAATAAAGTTAGGAACAAAATTAGTATTGTTCCTCCTCCCATGCCTAATCCACTTACAATTCCAGCTAAAAAACCTATTATTATTTCTTTCATCTTACCTCATTAAAAGATTAACTCCTGCATAAAATAAAAACAGTATGAAAAATATATTTAAATATTTATTAGATATTTTATTTAATAATTTGCCCCCAATTATTCCTCCTATTATTCCACCTATAGCACATTTTATTCCTAAATTCCAATTTAAAAAATTGTTTTTATTGTATATAATTGCTGTTACTAAGACCATTGGAACAATACAAAATAAAGTAGTAGCTCTTGCTTCCTTCTCATTCATTTTTAAAACATACGTACATACTGGTACTAATATTAATCCACCACCAGCTGAAAACATACCACTTATAAAACCAATTATTAATCCTATTAATATTTTTTTCATTTCTCATACTCTCTTTTTATTTATATTTAGTATGAGTTTTCTTTTAATAAATTATTCACTTTTTGCTTTTTTATATCCTAATTTATAGTAATCAGCAAATCTATCTTCTGCTAGCTCTGTTAATACACTATCACACCTAAGCATTTGAAAAATAATATTTCTTTTTAACATTTCGTCTTGAATATTATCTGCTTGATCCAAAAATAATTGTAACTCCTTTAAATATACTTTATCTTTTTCTTTCCATGTTTTGTTTTTTCTTGATTTCTTCAACATATCTTTCCTTTCTTATTACTGCGATTATTTTTATTTTATATGAAAATCTACTAGAAATTTATCATATATATTTTGCTTATTGCAAAATATTATTAAAATTTTAGTTTTTTCATAATGTCTACGTTATTTTAATATATAGTGTAACAAAATACAAGTAAATATATAATTTGTTGCAATAAAAATAAAACTTTTTTAATAATATATTATTTTTTACTTATATGTTATAGTTATTATACTATAAGTACTAACGTATGCTCTAGTACTTATTTTCCTGCTTTACCTGCTTTATATTAACTTATCTATGTTTTTCTTCTTTTTTCTCTATATTTTACATTTTTTTACTTTTTATTTTATTTAATGTATCTATTAAATAATTAATATCATCTAAAGTATTATCTTTTCCAAATGTAATCCTCAAAGTATTCTCAGCCAATTTAGAATCAAGCCCAATTGCAGTAAGTACATGTGACGGCATCGGATTTGCTGTAGAACAAGCCGAGCCAGCAGATGCACAAATACCATTTTCATCTAGTTTATATAATAATTCCCCTCCACTTATATTATCAAAGCTTATATTAACATTTCCTGGTAATCTTTTTTCCAAATCACCATTAACTTTAATATTTTTTATTTTATTCTGTACATGCTCAAGAAAATAATCTCTAAATGTCTTTAATTTATCATTATATTCATCATACTCATTATATATTAGTTCAATGGCTTTTCCTAGCCCAACTATCTCGGCAACATTTTCTGTACCAGCTCTTTTGTTTTCTTCTTGTTCTCCACCATCTTGTATTTTTTCAAAATTTATTCCCTGTTTTACATATAATGCTCCTACACCTTTTGGAGCATAAAATTTATGGCCTGACAACGAAAGCATATCAATATTTAATTCTTGAACATCTATTTTCACATTGCCTATTGCTTGAACAGCATCTGTATGAAACACTATATTATTCTTTTTAGCAATTACCCCTATCTCTTTTATGGGTTCAATTGTACCTATTTCATTATTGGCAAACATTATGGAAATTAATATCGTATCTTTATTTATTGAATTTATTAATTCTTCCAAACTTATAAATCCGTTTTCATCAACATTTAAATATGTTACTTTAAAACCTTGCTTTTCTAATGTTTTGCAAGTATCTAATACTGCATGATGCTCTATTTTACTTGTTATTATATGTTTTCCTTTATCTTTATTTGCATATACAAACCCCTTTATTGCCAGATTATCACTTTCACTACCACAAGATGTAAAGTATATTTCTCTTGTTTTTGAGTTTATTGCTCTGGCGACTTGCTTTCTAGCATTATTTATCGCTTTTTTGGCATTTCTACCTAAATAATACATTGTAGATGGATTTCCAAAATCAATACCAAAATACGGAATCATTTCTTTTATTACTTCATCTCTTACAGGTGTAGTAGCAGCATGGTCAAAATATCTAATTTTCACTAATATACCTCTCTTCTTCACATTCTAAACTTATACATGGCATCAACCAAAAAAATAGAAAGTCACATATACATTTATTATATGTGACTTTCTATTTTTTATTACTAACTGTTTCTCTGTTCCATCTATCTACTCTAATATCTTTATATGCATTTAACACCTGTGCATATTTTCTATATTCTTCTTCCCATACCATATCTGGTATTTTATCAAATGCTTCAAATACTTTTTCAGCTTCACTTAAAAAAATTATTTGTTCCTGTGCACTAAGCTTTTCACAATGCTTTGAAAAAACATATAACTTATCTAGCATTTGGTTTGCTTGTATAAAACTCCAAAAATCTTTTACTTTTATTCCTGCCATTCGTAATTGCAAAACAGAATAAGCAATTAATCCAAATATTATAAATATTAGTATGTATATTATTATGGCTATTTCCATATTTTATCTCCTCTTTGTGAATATATTGCCATTATAACATTTGACCTTGTTTTATTCAAGATATTTTTTGGATATATTTTACTCATCTGTAAATTTATTGCAAACCTTATTATTGTTGTTGATATTTTGTTACATTATCGATTCGTGCTGCAAAATATGGTAAAGATTGTCCCTCTTCCTTTAAGAACATAGCAAAAGTATCATCTAGATAAAAATATCTAGGATTTGCTTGTTCTGGCTCTTCAATAGCCATAGCATCTAAAGTCACATCCATTCCCGCTTCACTTTTTATTTCTCCCCCAGTTTCATCCAATGTCAATTGAATAGATTGAATAGCTTTTTGTATCTTTCCTACATATTCACTACCAACGCCTTGGTCTGATATTGGAAATGGTTTACCTTCTAATTCTAAATACTCTTTTGTTATATTCATATTTAAATATGGCACTTTTAACTCATCTATATCTTTAAAACTTTCTTCACCTGTAAAAGTATTTGCTTTATTATTCATATTACTATATATTTCATTAAAGTTCCTTCCTTCTGGATTCTTGCAAAAAATAACTTCATCACCAGAAGTTGTTTTAATTACAATGGCAAAATCTTCTTCTGTATTATAATATAAAACTTGTACTTGATTTCCTACATCATCATTTGTGCTGTTATCTATACCAAAATAAGAAACATTTTGATAATTATCACCAAAATTTCCATTCTCTAATTTATCAAAATGTGAAGCAAATTCAAATTTTCTATAAAGCATAGTATATAAAAAGTACCTAAAATCATGCTTACCACTTCCATGTAATTCTTCTTCCGACCAATCAAATTGATCTAAAATATCACTTGTTTGCCCAAATTTTTCATATATTCCATTTTCAATTTCGTCCTTCAATTCTAGTGTTTTTAATCCGTATTTTTTATAATAATATTCATCAGAAATCATAGAAGTATTAAACTCCCCTAAATTTAAGTTGTTAACTTCTTCCATAGGCTTTGAAAAGACTATATCTTGTCCTGCTATTTCATTTTTTAAATCATTCCATATTAACTGAAATGTACCACACCATGTACTATCTGCTGTTATTGTATCTTTCATTGTTGGCACAACAGATATATCTGCTGTTTTCTCTAATTGAACATTTGCATTAAAATTTTCCCCATTAATACTTGTTGCAATATTATTAATAATATTGTTTACACTTCCATCATTCTCTGAACCATTAGTTCCACTTACTACAAAAATTACAATAACCGCTATAATTAATAAAACTATTAATATAAGTCCTACTAAAGGAATTTTTATTTGTTTTTTCATATGTTATCCCCCTTTTTTGTTCTTTTCTTAAGTATTTAATCTATTACTCATATTTATATCACTAATATATGTAAAAATCAATAAAGCAAATGGATTTAATATGCAATTAATCTATTTTATGATATAATACTCACAAAATAATTGAGTTTAAAGAAGGAGATGATATTAATAATGAAAAAAATTAATCTACATACTCATTCAAAATATTCACTTGATGCAAAACTTGGTATAAACGAAATTATAAACCAAGCTTTTGAAAATGGAATATCATACTTATCAATCACCGACCACGACACATGCGATGCCTACTTAGATTTAGATGTACAAAAGATTTCTAATAGTGGAACTATCATTTATGGTATGGAAGCCGATGCCCTAGTTGATAATATAACATATGATATTCTATGCTATGGATTTAATATAGATAAAATAAGTTTATGGGCAAAAGAACAATATGGAACAGTAAATTCAAGACAAAGCATTATTTTTGAAAACTTAGAGTATTTATGTAAAAATTTAAACTTAAAAATAGATAACTCTACTCCATTTAATTCTCAAAAAGAATACGCACATGCTGCTATATATAGAATGTTAAAAAACAATGATAAAAACAAAGAATTTTTTTGCAAATACAACATAAAAAATATAAGTGATTTATATAGAGAAAGCACGATGAACCCAAACTTTCCTCTATATATTGATATGAGTATTGTATGGCCAAAAATTGAAACATTAGCCCAAATAATTCACGAAAATGGTGGAAAAATTTTCTTAGCACACCCATATAAATATAATGAAAATACTGATGTTGATAAATTATTAAATTCTTGTTTGCCATACATAGATGGAATAGAAATATCCAACGAGCCTCAAAGTCCTGAAGAAGTTAATTATTTGTACAAATTTGCAAAAAGAAATAATTTGCTAGTTTCTGCAGGTAGTGATTATCACGGTACTGAAAAACATAATGATTTTAATGTATATTATCTGACTGAAGATATGACTAACGATATTGAAAATTGGATTAAAAAAATTAATGGCAAAGTAACAATATATCATTCTAAGTAAGAATACGGCTGGTTATAAGTTCTTTAACCAGCCGTGAAATGTTTAAAAATATTTTCCTTAGATTGTCCTTTTAATCTATCTTTCCATCTCTTATTTGAATAATTCTATCTGCTTGCTTCGCAATTTCTAAATTATGTGTAATCATTATAATTGTCTGTTTATACTCTTTATTAGCTTTTTTTAACAATTGTATTATCTCTTCACTTGAATTAGAATCAAGATTTCCTGTAGGTTCATCTGCTAGAAGAATTGCAGGGTTGATTATTAATGCCCTAGCTATAGCAACTTTTTGTTGCTGTCCTCCAGATAATTCATTTGGTAGATGTTTTTTTCTATTATCTATATTCAGAAATTTTGTAATTTCATCTAATTTTTTCCTATCTATCTTTTTACCATCTAATTCAATTGGTAGAGTTATATTTTCTTCAACATTTAATGTAGGAATTAAATTATAAAATTGATAGATTATTCCTATTTTTTCTCTTCTTAATACTGTTAAGCTCTTTTTATTCATTTGATACAAATCTTTGCCATAAAAATATACTTTTCCTGAAGTTGGTTTTTCCAATCCTGCTATAATATGTAAGATTGTAGATTTTCCGCTCCCTGATGGTCCTATTATTGCAATAAATTCCCCCTCTTCTACATTAAATGATACATCATTTACAGCTATAACTTCTGCTTCCCCTTTTCCATAAACTTTTTTTATGTTTTCAACTTTCAAAATTTCCATTTTTCTCTCCTATTTTTTCTTTTTTACAATTCTAGTCGAATACAATGCTATTCCCAAACAAATTAATAATAGTATTCCTAAAAATAAGCAAATATCTCCTGTTGGTATTAATAGATGGTCAAATGAAATAATATTTCCCATATATTTCACAATTAAATATATCATAGGTATTGATATAATTATTGATATAATTGTCGCTTTTATGAACATGTATAAACTTTCATAAATCAAAATTTTATTTATATTTTCTTCTGTAGCTCCTAAACTATTTAAAATAACAAATTCTCGTTTTCTTTCATAAAAACTAGCATTTAATATATTAATTATACTTATAATTCCAATTATTACTATTGCCAATATAATAACTTTTAATATTAGTTCTACTATATTTATATAAATAATTTTCTCTTGAGTTTCTAATGTATAATATGTAGCATTAATCCTATCAATATCTTTACTTCTATCTTCTTTAATAATTTCATTTATATAATTT
>CALXWR010000004.1 GCA_944392465.1 uncultured Clostridia bacterium
AAAGAAACTCTAGAAAAATGGGTAAACTTTGCAAAAAAGAATAAAAGCATTATATTATTTGATGCAGCCTATGAAGCTTTTATATCAGAAGAAAACATACCACATAGTATTTATGAAATATCTGGAGCTAAGGAAGTAGCTATAGAATTCAAAAGCTTTTCAAAAACAGCTGGTTTTACAGGGATAAGATGTGCATACACAATTATTCCAAAAGATATTAAAATAAAAACAGATAATAAAAATATATGTTTAAATAAACTTTGGAATAGAAGGCAAAATACTAAATTCAATGGAGTATCATACATAGTTCAAAGAGGAGCCGAAAGTATATATACAGAAGAAGGGAAAAAAGAAGTGAAAGATAATATTGCCTACTATATGGAAAATGCCAAAATCATAAAAAATGGATTAAAAGAAATTGGAATTACGGCATATGGAGGAATAAATTCCCCATATGTATGGTTAAAAACACCAGCAAAATTAAAATCTTGGGACTTTTTTGATATGCTACTTGAAAAATACAACATAGTTGGAACGCCGGGAAGCGGATTTGGAACATGCGGAGAAGGATTTTTTAGATTAACTGCATTTGGAAATAAATATAAAACAATAGAAGCAATGGAAAGATTAAAAAAACTATAATCTCCATTGCTTTTACTTTTTTTACAATGTGGCTATGGCGTTTCTTGCCATTTCATCACAACGATTATTAAATTCATTATCACTATGACCTTTTACTTTTATAAATTCAATATTGTGAATATTGGTTAGTTCAATTAATTCCTGCCACAATTCTTTGTTTTTTACATCCTTTTTATCAGAGGTTTTCCAGTTATTTTTTTGCCAATTAACTACCCATTTTTGTAAAAAAGCATTTACAACATATGCACTATCACTATAGAGTTTAACATCACAAGGAAATTTTAAAAGTTTTAAAGCTTCAATAACAGCAGTTAATTCCATAACATTATTAGTTGTATTTTTTTTTGCACCAGAAATTTCTTTTTTATAATCTTTATACATAAGAATAGCACCCCATCCACCAGGACCTGGATTACCTGAGCAAGCACCATCAGTATATATCGTTACTTTTTCCATATTTCCTCCACCTATAAATAAAATTTCATTGTATTATTCAATATTTTATGATATTATATCAATAAATAATTTTTTGTACAAGACAAAGGGGGAAAAACATGAGTAAAGTTCTTGGTATAATAGCTGAATATAATCCATTTCATAATGGGCATTTGTACCATATTGCTAAGTCAAAACAAGAAACCAATGCTCAATATGTAATATCAGTAATCTCCGGAAATTTTGTACAAAGGGGAAATACATCAATTGTTAACAAATGGACTAAAGCAAAAATGGCACTACTAAATGGAGCAGATTTAGTAATTGAATTGCCAACAGTTTATAGCATATCAAGTGCAGAAAATTTTGCAGAAGGAGCAATTAAAATATTAAACTCTTTGGGAGTTGTAGATAGCCTATCATTTGGAATGGAAGCAAAAGATATAGCTGTATTAAATAATATAGCTACAGTATTACATGAAGAACCAAAAGAATATATAACAATATTAGGACATGAATTAAAAAAAGGCAATTCATTCCCAAAAGCAAGAGAAAATGCATTAATGATGTATTTAAATGATATAAAAAAATATGCTAATGTTCTTAAAGGTTCAAATAATATATTAGGTATTGAATATTTAAAGGCTATGAAGAAAACAAAAAGCAAAATTGTTCCAGTTGGCATTAAAAGGGAAAAAGTCTTATATAATGATAGATATATAGTAGACGAATTTGCTAGTGCAACTGCAATAAGAAAAATGCTTATGACTAAATCATTAAGTGATATAAGAAAAGTAATGCCTAAAACTTCATATTTATTGTTAGGGGAAGAGTTAAAAAAAGGTCATTATGTTATAGATATTTCAAGATTTGAACGTGAAATTATATATAATTTAAGACGAATGTCAAAAGAAGACATAGCGAAACTTCCAGATGTTTCAGAAGGTTTAGAAAATTCACTAAAAAATGCAGCAGATTCATGCAATAATATAAAAGATTTAATAAATATGGTAAAAACTAAAAGATTTACTCAAACTAGAATACAAAGAGTATTATTATACAGTTTAATCGGAATAACAAAAAAGAAAATGGATACATCAAAAAAAGTAACACCATATGTTAGAGTACTAGGATTTAACAACAAGGGGAAAAAATTAATTTCAGAAATGATGAAACAAAATCCAAAACTTAATGTTGTAACATCAGTAAAAAGATATATGGATACAGTTGCAAATAGAAATTTAAAAGACATGCTAGAAACAGATATATTAGCCACTAACATATATACCTTAGGATATTATGATGAATCATATTCAAATTTAGATTATACAAATAAAATAGAGATAATATAAAGAAACGTAAGAAATAAAAAGAAGGGGAAATTATGGTTATAGGAATAACAGGAAGTTCCGGAGCTGGAAAGAGTACAATATGTAAAATGCTAAAAAATGAATACAAAGTTAAAATAATTAATGCAGATAAAGTAGCCAAAAAGTTATCCAGAAAGGGTACAAGTTATACAATAGAAATAATAGAAAAATTCGGAAAAGATATAGTAGATGAAGAAGGAGAGTTAAGAAGAAAACGTTTAGCTGAACTAATTTATAATGATTCAGAAAAAAGAAAAAAATTAAACAATTGTACTTTTAAATATATAAAGAAAGAAATAGAAAAACTAGTAAAAAAAGAAATAAACACAGATAATACTGTAATTATAGATGCACCGCTATTATTTGAATGTGAATTAGACAAATTATGTGATAAAGTTATAGGAATAATATCAAAAAGAGAATTACAAATTGAAAGAATTGTAGCAAGAGACAATATTGATTATGAAACTGCAGAAAAAAGACTTAATGCACAAGAAACCAACGAATTCTATGTAAAAAAATGTAATGAAATTATAGAAAACAATAATGATATATTTAAGATAGAGGAATCGGTAGAAAAAATTGCTAAAAAATATAAAATAAACAAAAAGGATTAATACAATAGTTCTTGCAACAAAATACTAATGAAATTTTAAGATAGATAATATAAACCTCAACCATTCTCGCTAATTAATAGAGGTTATTTGATTTTAGTTAGAGAAAATTAGCTCGAAGGGAGGTTAGTATGAATAATAAACAAAAACAAATATTACATATTGATGTTAATAATGCTTTTTTAAGTTGGACTGCTATAGATAGGTTAGCAAAAGGAGAAAAGCTTGATATAAGAAATATTGAAGCGGTAATAGGTGGGGATGAAACTAAAAGGTCAGGAATAGTGCTTGCTAAAAGCATGAAAGCAAAAAGAAAAGGAGTATGTACAGGTGAAACTCTGTATCAAGCGAGGTTAAAATGCCCCAATTTACAAGTGTTTAAAGGAGAGTATAAAAATTATAGAAAACATTCAAATGATTTATATAAAATCTTACAAGAATATACAGACAAAATAGAAAGGTTTAGCATAGATGAGTGTTTCTTAGATATGACAGATTACTTAGGAAATGATTCTTTAATAAATAAAGCATATGAAATAAAAGATAGAGTAAAAAACGAATTAGGCTTTACAGTAAATGTAGGTGTTGCACATAATAAATTATTAGCAAAAATGGCATCAGATTTTACCAAACCTGATAGAGTACATACTTTATTTGAAAGTGAAATTCCAGCAAAAATGTGGACTCTTCCAATTTCTGAATTATTTATGCTTGGTAAAAAAACAATACCAAAACTATACAGTATGAAAATAAGAACAATTGGAGATTTAGCAAAACAAGATAGAGAGTTTATGATTAAAAAGTTTGGCAAGCATGGACTTATGATGTGGGAATACTCTAACGGAATAGATAATTCAGAAGTACATTATCAAGAGGAAAAGCCAAAAGGGATAGGAAATTCAGTAACACTTCCAGTAGATTTGGCAAGTAAGGAAAAAATAGAAAAAGTTTTACTAACACTCACAGAGCAAGTGACATATAGATTAAGAAAACATAACATGTGTGCAAATGTTGTAAACGTACAATTAAGGACTAAAGAATTTAAAGACTTTTCACATCAAAAAAAGTTATTATACTCTACATCAAATACTAAGGAGATATATAGAGTTGCAAAAGAATTGCTAGAAGAAATGTATAAAGAAGGAACTTTTATTAGACTGGTGGGAGTAAGAGTAGATAATTTAGTAGATAAAAATGAAGTACAACTATCTTTATTTAATGATGAAACAGAGAAAAGACAGGAAAAGCTAGATGAAGTAGTTGATAAAATAAAAGATAAATATGGTTATACAAGTATAACTAGAGCACGGAAAGCTCAATTCCGAAGATATTATAAAATTAAAAGACATATAATTAAGAAAATTTTAATATTTACAAATAAGTAATTTATGATATAATTTCAATAAAATTGTATACATAAAAAACAATATTCGTAGTATTTATAAGGGATAATAAGGGGGAAAATACATGGAGAAGCAAAAAGAAGAAGTAAAAGATACAAAGAAAAATATTGGAAAAGAAATAAAACAGGAAAATAAAAATACTAATGGAAAGTCAGAAACTAGAAAGGACTCAAAAGAAAATCCAAACAAAGAGAAAAAGCCACAAGATAATAAAAATAAAGAAAAAGTTGTAAAAAAAGATAATAAAAAAAATAACCCTAAAAAAGAGGAAAAAAAGCAAAAGGAAAATAAAAAAGACAACAAAAAAGACAACAAAAAAGCAAAAAAGATATCTGAAAACAACACAGAAATTGAGAAAGAAAACGACCTTACATTTAAAAAAGTAGAAGTGAAGAAACCTCCAAAACATAGGCTTTTAAAGTTTATTTTAATTTTAGTAATTATTCTTATAGGAGCATATTGTGTATTCTTTTCTAGAAACTTTATTATTTTAAATAATATATACAACCAAATGTGCGAAATAGGAAGCACAACAAACTATTCATATGAAACAGTAAAAAAAGAAAATGATATAGAAACAACAAAAATAAAATACTATAAAAAAGATAATGTAGAAAGAGTAGATATAGAAGATAAAAATCGCAAAGTAAGCACAATAACAGATTTTGAATCAAATCAAGTAACAACATGGTATCCAGAAGAAAAAACAGCATCTGTATATAATACAGAATTAACAGCAAAAATACATTTGCCACTAGAAGAAGGGATTAACAACCAACAAACAAGAGCATTTATGGGATTAACAAGTATCATATATTCAGAAGAATGTAACTCTAAACAATGTTATGTTATAATGCAAGTTTGCAGTCCTAAAATGATGAACAGCTCTCAAAAAACATGGATTGACAAAGAAACAGGTTTAGTAGTAAAAAGAGAATATCTAAATAGTACAATTGAATATAACAATGTAGAATTAAATAATGTAAGAAATATAGATACCCCAGATTTGAGAACATATAAAGTAGAAAAAGAGGATTAGTATAAGTCAATGAGAAAAAAAACAAAAATATTTAAATACACATTATTAATATTAGTAATAGCTGTAATTATTGGATTAATAATTTATTTATTTCCTGTTATAAAAAATTTAAGTACTCCAGAAGGACAAATTAATTTTAAAGAACATATTGCTAATATGGGATTGATAGGTTATTTAACCTTATTCGGATTACAATTTGCTCAAATATTTTTAATTATTTTGCCAGGAGAGCCAATTGAATTTTTGGCAGGAATGTGTTATGGCGGAATTGGAGGATTTATATTTATAACTGTCTCAGCATGTATTATTTCAGCTTTAGTTTTCTTTACTGTAAGAAAATATGGAAGAAAATTTGTATATAATTTTTGTAGTGAAGAAAGAATTAAAAAAATAGAAAATAGTAAATTATTTAGAAATCCGAAAAAAATAGAATATATAATGATACTCTTATTTGTAATACCAGGGACTCCAAAAGATTTGCTAGTGTATATAGCAGGGCTATTACCAATACATCCAATAAGATTTATATTAATTTCTACTTTTGCTAGGTTTCCATCAGTTGTATCATCAACATTTGCAGGCAGTAGTCTAGTAAAAGGTAATTGGGAATTTAGTCTATTTATATATGGTTTAACATTTTTAATTGTTGCAATAATAATATTTATTATAAATAAATTAGATAAAGACAAAACTGCAGAAGAAGCAGTAAAAGCTATGAAAGAGTAATTAAAATGAATAAAAAAAGTAAATTTAGGTCATAATTGTATATATATTAAATAAGAAAGAGGGTATATATATGATTACAGAGGACCTAAATTTATTTTTATCAAACTTAAATGTTTTTTATAGAAAATTACAAAATTATCATTGGAATATTATAGGAGAAGACTTTTTTGATGTTCACACTAAACTTGAAGAGTTATATAATAATATAAATAATCAAATAGACGAAATTGCAGAACATATATTAAGTATGGGACAAATGCCTTTGGGAAGAATGAAAGATTATTTAGATATAACACAAATTACTGAGGCAGAAAATGAGAAAAAAAGTTCAAAACACATATTTGAAACAATCTTGAAAGACTATAATATTTTAGTAGAAAATGTAACTAAGATAAAAGAAGATGCGGACAATCAAAATAAATATTCGACATCAGCATTAATGGATGAATATCTTTTAAATTATGAAAAAAACATTTGGATGATAAAGCAATTTCTAATGAATAAAAATGAAAAAAACTAATAAGTGGTTGATAAATTAAAGAAAATATCATATAATATAAATATAAAAAGTAAGGAAAGTAAGGAAATGAAATAAAGGTGGTGATATATAATGGAACTGGCAAAAGTTACTACTAAAGGACAAATAACAATACCAAAAGCTATTAGGGAAAAATTAGAATTAAAGGAAGGAAGTAAAATTATATTTTTACAAAAAGGTGAGGACATTATAATTAAAAATTCTTCTATGCTTGCTTTAGAAAATATACAAAATGCTTTTGAAGGAGAAGCACAAAGATTAGACCTAAAAAATGAAGAAGACGTGGTAAAACTTATAAAAGAATTTAGAAAAGAAAGGAAAAATAAGTGATATGAGAGTGATGCTTGATACCAATATTCTTATATCATCATTTATATTTAAAAGTAAAACAATAAATGAGCTAATAAATGAACTTTCTAAAAAACATGAGATTATAATTTGCTCTTATGTAATAGAAGAGCTTAAAGAACTTATTAAATCTAAATTCTTAGTAAAAGAAGAGAAATTAGATGAATTTTTAAAAGATTTCTCATATGAATTAGTATATTCACCAATAAATATTAAAAAAGATTTATTTAAAATAAGAGATGATGATGATTATATTATTTTATATACAGCAATACTTGAAGATGTTGATGTATTTATAACTGGAGATAAAGATTTTTTTGAAATTAAAATTGAGAAACCTGAAATAATGACGGCAACCCAATTTTTAAGTAAATATAAAAAATAGCATAAAAACTAAATGGAGTAATAGGAGGAAAACATGATAGAAATAAAAAATGTTTCAAAATCATATGTAAAAGGTGTTAAATCAGTAGATTCACTAAATTTAGAAATAAAAGATGGGGAAATTTTTGGTTTCCTAGGACCAAATGGTGCAGGGAAAACAACAACCATAAGGATGATAACAGGAATTTTAGAGCCTGATGGAGGAGATATTCTAGTAGATGGTTATAGTATAAGAAGTAATCCAATAGAAGCAAAGAAAAGATTTGGATTTGTGCCAGATAGTCCAGATATATTTTTAAAACTTAAAGGAATAGAATATTTAAACTTTTTAGCAGAAATTTATGACATACCAATTGATGTAACGCAAGAAAGAATAGAAAAATTAACAAAAAAGTTTGAAATCTATGATAATTTAAATAGCACAATAGAAAGCTATTCTCATGGTATGAGGCAAAAAATTATTATATGTGGAGCACTTATTTCTAATCCGAAAAATTGGATACTAGATGAACCAATGACAGGACTAGATCCCAAATCTTCATTTGATTTAAAAGAAATGATGAGAGAACATACAAAAAATGGGAATTCTGTATTTTTTTCAACACATATATTAGATGTAGCAGAAAGATTATGTGATAGAGTAGGGATTATCAATAAAGGAAAATTAGTGTTTGTTGGAACATTTGAAGAAATGAAAACCAAGTTTAAAGAAGAAACATCATTAGAAGAATTATTTTTGGAGATTACAGAAAATGATTAAAACAATATTATTAACAATTGTATTCTTAAAAACTTCCCTACAAAGAATGCAATCACGATATTATGAAAATATTAAGAAAAACAAAAAAATAAAAAGAATTTTATTCTTTATAGTATTTGCCGTTTTAGCAGGAGTAATAGCTTTCTTTAGTTCTAATATTATAAATATATTACAGCAAGCACATCAAGAAACTACTTTTGTTGGTGTAATACTATTTTTAGTGTTGATGTTAACAATAATACAAGCTGTTTTTTCTAGTGTAAATATGTTATATTTTACAAAAGATACTGAATACATATTGCCATTACCACTTAAGCCATACCAAATAATAGTAGCAAGAACAAATGTAATAATAATTGTACAATATATAATTGAAATATTTGTTGGATTAATACCGCTTATTGTATATGGATTTAAAATGAATTGTAATTCAATGTTTTATTTGCCAGTGCTAATATCACTAATATTACTTCCAATTTTGCCTACAGTATTAATATCTTTTGTTGTAGTTATATTAATGAGTTTTTCTAAGATTACAAAGAATAAGAATAAGTTTCAATTATTTGCAACATTTATTGTATTTGCGCTTACAATAGCTTTTTCAATATTCATGGTAAAAATAGATGAACAATCTATTTCAGATGAGCAAATAGCACAGTTGATGACCAAAGCAAACGGAATGGTAGAAGTTATAAAAGGATATTTTCCAACTTTAAAATATTGTACTAATGCAGTTTTAAGTAATAATATTCTAACAATGATGGTTGAATTTGCAAAAGCTATAGGAATAACATTAATTGCATACATTGCATATGCACTACTATCTCAAAAATTGTATTTTAAGGGGTTAGTAGGAAGCCTATTTAGTGGAGAAAATAAAAATAAAAAGAGAAAAAATAAAATAAAAGTAGAGATAAAAAGAAAAAGTATTGGAAAAAGGTATATAGAAAAAGAATTTAAAACATTATTAAGAAATCCAGTATATTTGATACAATGCATACTACCTGCAGTTTTATTCCCTATATTATGCATTGTTTTGATATTGATAAGTTTTGATGAAATAGCAGTAAACGAAATTATGCAGGCATTGTCTGGCTTAAATGCAAATGGATTAATATTATTAACCGTAATAGGAATAACACAATTCTTTTCAATGATAGTATATGTTTCAATAACAGCAATTTCAAGAGATGGTAAAAATGCAGTATTTATGAAATATATACCAGTTTCATTATATAAACAATATATATATAAAACTATTCCAAACATAATAATGAATCTATTTACAATCATTATAGTGTTAGCTGTTAGCGAATATATACTAAAAATATCTATATTAGACCTAATTATAGTATTTATAATTTCTATGCTAATGAATATTGCACAAAGTTTTATTATGATACTGGTAGATTTAAAAAGACCAAAATTACAATGGAATTCAGAATATGCTGTAGTAAAGCAAAATTTAAATTTAATATTCCCAGCAATATTTTCTTTATTAAGCATAGGGTTATTAATTCTCTATTCGAAGACTACACAAATAATTTCAGTATATATAGTACTTGCAATGATTGCGGTAATTTATTTGTTGATTACAATTTTTGTGAATATTTATTTATATAAACGTCAAAACGAACTGGCTGGAAAAATTGAATAATAAATAAAATATGATATAATATAACAAGAAAATAACGGAAAGAGGCATAATTCTTTTCCAACCAGATAGGTGCCTCTAGGAAGGAATGAAATTAAAAATGAAAATTCTAGCAATAGGAGATATAGTAGGAAATATAGGTCTTAATAAATTAAAAGAAACATTGCCTAAAATCATTGAAGAAAATAATATAGATTTCGTAGTTGTAAATGCAGAAAATACTTCAGGAGGAATGGGACTTACATTAAAAGATTTTAATACATTAAAATCTATGAGAATAGATGCTCTAACAATGGGAAATCACACTTGGGGAAAAAAAGATATATTCTCATTTATAAATGATAAAATGTTATTAAGACCAGCAAATTATTCTAAAGGAATACCAGGAAAAGGATTTGGAATATTTAAATGTAAAGACAAAAAAATAGCTATAATCAATTTAATAGGAAGAACAGATATGAATGTTTTATCTGAAAATCCATTTACTGTTGCAAATGAACTTGTTGATAAATTAAAAAAAGAAACAGATATAATAATTATTGATTTTCATGCTGAAGCTACAGCAGAAAAAATTGCATTAAAATATTTTTTAGATGGAAAAGTAAATATTATTTTTGGAACACATACTCATGTACAAACAGCAGATGAAGAAATTACAGAAAAAGGTACAGCATATATAACTGATTTAGGAATGACCGGACCTAAAAAATCTGTTATAGGAATGGATTTATTAGCCTCAATAAAAAGATTTACTACATCTTTGCCAGAAAGATATAAATTAGCAGAAGGTGAGGCTAAATTAAATGGCTGTATATTCGAATTAAATGACGAAACTAATAAACCAGAGAGGATTCAAAGAATATGCTATTAATAAAATGAAAATAATGTCGAAATGAAGCGATGAGATTTTCCTATTTTTTCCAAAAAACTATAGACAATTTCCAAAATTTGTAATATAAATATAATTGTTAATTAAAACAAATAAAAAAATATAGGAGGCAAGAATGGAAATTTTAAAAATCTCATCAAAATCAAATCCAAATTCAGTAGCAGGAGCTATTGCAGGTTTGGTAAAAGAATCTAACAAGGCAGAAATGCAAGCAATAGGAGCAGGAGCACTTAATCAAGCGGTGAAAGCTGTAGCAATAGCAAGAGGATTTGTAGCACCAGCAGGGGTGGATTTAGTATGTATACCTGCATTTGCAGAAGTTGAAGTGGAAGGAGAAGATAGAACAGGTATAAAGCTTATTGTTGAATCAAGAAAGTAAATTAAAAAAATTTAATATATAGGGGGCACATTTTATTTGTGTCTCTTTTTGTTTTAAAATAGTTGAAAAAAACCAATTTATGTTATATATTTATATAGCAAGGAGGCTATATGAAATCAAATATAATTAAATATATTTTTATAGTATTCGTAATATTTATAATTGGATTTGCCATATATAAAATTAATTCTGAAAACAAAGAAAATGTACAATCTTTGGAAAATACAGTACAGCAGAATACACAAAATACAGAATCAATTTTAAATATAGGAATTTCGGATTTTGATAATATAAATCCACTTATAACAGATAACAAAGATATTATTAATTTATCTACATTATTATATGAACCATTATTAAAAATCACACAAGATTATAAAATTGAAAATGGGTTAGCAGAAGAGTGGTCAAAATTAGATGCAACCACTTATTTAGTGAGGCTTAAAGATAATCTTAAGTGGGAAGATGGAACTCAAGTTACAGGAAGTGACGTAAAATTTACAATAGAGAAATTACAAGAAGGCAAATCTGTATATTCCGATAATGTAAAAAATATAAAATCAATCGAAATAATAGATGGAGACACAATAAGGCTTAATTTAAAAAAAGAAGAACCTTTTTTTGAATACAATTTAATATTTCCAATTGTATCGAGTACACAATTTAAAGATGAAAACTTTTATAAATCAAGATTAGCTCCAATTGCTACAGGTATGTATAAAGTAACAGCAGCAAGTAAAGATTCAATGGAACTATCTAAAAACGAAAATTGGGAAAATCCAAATAAAGTAACACTAAAAATTGATAAAATAGTTCTAACTTTTTTTGATACAATGGGAGATGCTTATAATAGCCTAAAAATAGGAAATATAGATTTTGTATGTACATCTAAAACTAATGTTGAAGATTATATAGGAACAATAGGTTTTAATACAACAAAATATAAAGGAAGAGAACTCGACTTTATCAGTTTCAATTGCTCAGAAGGAGTTTTGGCAGATAAGGCAGTAAGAAAAGCAATAGACTACGCAATAAATAAAAAGAAAATTAATTCTTCTGTTTTTAGTAATAATAATTATGTATCATCATTTCCAATAGATTATGGTAGCTATTTATATAATAAAGAAGGAAAGTCAGATTACGATAAAGAAAAAGCAAAAAAAACATTAGAAGATGCTGGTTGGGAATATAGATATGGTACATGGAGAAAAACAGAAAATTATAATACTCAATATTTAAATATAAATTTAGTTGTTGACTCAAGCAATGAATCAAGAGTGAAAGTAGCAGAAGAAATAGAAGAACAATTAGAAGATATAGGAATAAATGTATATTTAAACAGAGTATCAAATTCATCATACAAAAATTATTTGGAAAATAAAAATTATGAAATGATAATTACAGGAATAAATAATGGATATAGTCCAGATTTATCATACTTCTTTGGAGAAGGCAATATAGCAAATTATGAAAACGAAGAAATGTTATCAATATTAAATGAAGTAAAAAATATATCTGATCCTAATCTTTTAAAAGAAAAATATGATAGAATAGTACAAATTTTTGAAGACGAAATGCCATATGTGTGCTTATATAGAAACATAGATAAAGTTGTATATAGTATTAGATTAACAGGTACAATCTTCCCAAATAATTATACTGTATATAATAATTTTGAAACATGGTACAGACAGTAAAAAATAAATAAAAAAACTCTTGACAAATTAAAATAATAGTATATAATACAAACAGTTGTTTATAAGGAGGAAGAAATAAATGAGTAAACAAAACCAACAAAATCAACCAAATCCAGAAAAAATAAAAGCATTAGAAGCAGCATTAGGACAAATTGAAAAACAATTTGGTAAAGGTTCAGTAATGAAATTAGGAGACATTGGAGCAATGGAGGTTGAGGCAATACCAACAGGTGCTTTAAGTCTAGATATAGCATTAGGAATAGGAGGTATTCCTAGGGGAAGAATAGTAGAAATATATGGACCTGAATCATCAGGAAAAACTACACTTGCATTACATATGATTGCAGAAGCACAAAAACTAGGAGGAGAAGCAGCTTTTATAGATGCTGAACATGCTCTTGATCCAGTTTATTCTAAACATTTAGGTGTAGATATAGACAATTTAATAGTTTCACAACCAGATACAGGAGAACAAGCATTAGAAATAACAGAAGCATTAGTAAGAAGTGGTGCAGTAGATATAATTGTAGTAGATTCAGTTGCTGCATTAGTACCAAAAGCTGAAATAGATGGAGACATGGGAGATGCTCATGTTGGATTACAAGCAAGACTTATGTCACAAGCATTAAGAAAGCTTGCAGGAGTCATAAATAAATCTAAAGCTGTTGTAATATTTATTAACCAATTAAGAGAAAAAGTTGGTGTAATGTTCGGAAATCCAGAAACAACAGCAGGAGGAAGAGCATTAAAATATTATGCATCTGTTAGATTAGATATTAGAAAAATAGAAAACATAAAGCAAGATGGCGAAGTTATAGGGAATAGAGCCAGAGTAAAAGTTGTAAAAAATAAAGTTGCACCACCATTTAGAGAAGCAGAATTTGATATTGTATATGGAAAAGGTATTTCAAAAGAGGGCAATATTTTAGATATTGCAGTAAACTTAGACATAATAGATAAAGCAGGTTCTTGGTTTAGCTATAATGGAGAAAGAATAGGACAAGGTAGAGAAAATGTAAAGAAATACTTAGTAGAAAATCCAGAAGTATCAGCAGAGATTGAAAAGAAAATTAGAGATAATTTTAATGCAGCATTCGAAAAAAGCCTTGGTGATGAAGAAATAGATGAAGAGCAAGAAAAAGAACCTGAAGAATAAAAAATAAAAAATCTCAAAGGTAATGGTGATTATAACTTTTATCTAATATAAAATGGGAAATTTCTTATTAGATGAAATAAAAATATTAAAGAAAGTATGAAATTATAATGACATATAACTTAGAAGAATTTGAAAAATTAGATAAATTAAAAACTAAAGTAATGAAATACATTGTATATAAAAAAAGAACAGAACAGGAAGTAAGAAGAAAATTTAGCAATATAGAAGAGCAAGACTTATTAGACGAAGTAATAGAAGATTTAAAAGAAAATGGATACATAAATGATGAAAGCTATATACAAAGAGCTGTAGCAGAATTTATAAATCTAAAAAATTTATCCTTAAAAGAACTTAAATATAAACTAGTATCTAAGGGAATTAATAAAGATTTAGTTGATGATTATTTTTACAAAAATGCAGACCAATTAGAAGAATATGAAATAAATTCTGCTAGAAACATTATTATAAAAAAAAGTAATGATATGGAAGAACAAAATATAATTCAATACCTGCTAAAAAAAGGTTACAAATCAGATTTAATAAAAACTGCAATACAAACAATAGGAGAGTAATATGCAAAATATTTTAACACTAGAAACAAATAAATATAAAGTAAAACTAGAGAACTTTGAAGGTCCTCTAGATTTACTATGCCATTTAATAGACAAAAACAAAATGAATATATATGAAATTAACTTAAGTAAAATAACTGACCAATATATAGAATATATAAACGAAATGGAAAAAATGAACTTGGAAGTAACAAGCGAGTTTTTGGTAATGGCATCAACACTTTTATATATTAAATCTAAAAACTTATTGCCAAATCAGGTAGAAGACGAAAAAGAACTCACAGAAGAGGAACTTTTAAAACGAATACTCGAATATAAAAGATATAAAGAAATTACTAAAACATTAAGGCAAATGTATGAAAAAAGTGGGGATACTGTTTTTAAAACACCAGAAATAATAGAGTTGCCAAAACAAAAACTTGAAAGAGAATATAAAAAAGAATTAATATCTAATATGTATGAAGAAATAATAAATAAGAATGCAACTAGATTAAACGAAAATGCAAAAAACATAGAAAAAATAGCTATTACAGAAACATATACAGTAGCAGAAAAAGTAAAAACCATGTTTAGAGAGCTATTACATCATAAAAAATTTGTATTTAATAATCTATTTTCTTCAAAGAAATGTTCTAAACCAGAAATAGTAACAGCTTTTTCTGGACTTCTAGAGCTTTCAAGAAGAAGCAAAGTGTTAACATCACAAGAAAAACTATTTGGCAATATTACTGTTGAAAAGAACAATAAAAGAAATTAAATATTCTAATATAATAGGGTTTAAAAAAAGAAAAAAATGGAAAAACTAATATTATATAACTTTAACTAAGAAGGTGGTTATATGATATTAGTTTTTATTTTGGGGATAGTTGCAATACTTTTAATTATAACAAGCTTATTTGTGTTTTCATATATACAAATAGAAATTAATAATTTTGAAATATCAAATAACAAAATTGCAAATATAGAAACACTAAATACCAATGAAAACAATATAAGCTATATTAGCAAGGACTATAAAGTAATTATTTCACTACTTTTTCTTAACAAAGTAAAATGGATTTCACTTCACTTAAATAGATTAAAACTTAGGAAAATATATACAAAAATGCATTTAGAAAGAATAGATATAAAAAAAATAGAACAAGACTTTAAACTTTCAGATATAAAGGAAATAATAAAAATAAAGCCAAACATAGAAAAATTAAAACTACATATAGATATAGGATTAGAAAATGTATTATTAACAAGCTATATAATTCCACTAATTTGTACTATTTTATCAATAATTTTATCAAAAAATATAAAAATACAAGATTTAGATGAAATAGAGTATATTGTCAATCCAATATATAATAAAGGCAATAAATATAATATTAAACTAAGTAGTGTATTAAGAGTTAAAATGGTTAGTATTTTAATGACAATAATAAAAATATATAAAAAATCTAGAAAAAAATCAAAATGCAAGTTTAGTTTGACATTTTAAAAATATTATAGTATACTATTAATAGCTGTAAAGCGAATGTACTGTTTAAGTTAGCAATAGTTATATAAACAAAGAATTAGGTGCGGTGAACCCTAATTCTTATTTTTATGTATATGATATTTCAAAAAAATTCTATAAAATAAAAAGGAAGTATAGCGGTGAACAATACTTCCTTTCGACTATGTATTAGTCTTTACTGTTCTTGGAATCTTTATTCTCTTTTGGCTTATTAAGCAATTCTTGAATAAGTTTCCAAATCAAGTCAGCTGTTGTCATATAAACCTCCTTTCTACTTATAGGAAGGCATGTTTATTATATAGAATTTTAAGAAAAATGTCTATAAAAAATGGAAAAAAATTACTTTTTATAAAAAATATGAAAAAATTGTTAGTAATGTATAAATTAACAAAAATTGGCACATATTATTTGTAAAAAGAAAAGGAGTGTTGATAAAATGAATGAGCATCCAATAGAAGGACTTATGCTGACCGCTATGGACAGTATAAAAGACATGATTGATGTAAATACAATAGTAGGAGAACCAATAGAAACAAGTAATAATATGGTAATAATACCAATATCTAAGGTGGGATTAGGATTTGCCGCAGGTGGAAGTGAATTTAGAGGAGAAACTGTTGACGAATACACCAAAAAAGAAAAAGAAGAACAAGTGCAATATAGATTGCCATTTGGAGGAGGTGCTGGAGCAGGAGTTAGTATTTCTCCAATAGCATTTTTAGTAGTAACTCAAAATAATGTGAAATTATTGCCAGTAAATCATTCATCTAGTTTAGATAGACTTGTTGACTATGTGCCAGATTTAATAGAAAAAGTTAACTGTTACTTAAACAAGACAATGCAAAACAAAAAAGAAGAAAGAAAAGAAGAAATAAAACGTGAAGAAAGAGAACATAGAGAAACAAAAGAAAAATTAAATAATATTACTGAAACTATACAAAATGCTAGTATAAATCAAAGACAAAACTTAGATCAGAATCAAGATATAAGTCAAATACTAACACAAACACCAACAACGAATAGAATACATCCAAGAAGAAATAGAATACAATACCATGGACAAATAAATAATCAAAAAGAAGAACCAATAGTACAAGAAGATTATGAATATGAGTATGATGAAACAAATAATGATAATAATAACGATAATAATCAATAATAAAATATACGGTGATAGTACATGGAAAATGTATTAAATTAAGAATACCAAAAGCCTCTTTAATATTTTTGTATTAGAGAGGAATTATCTTATGTAATAGGAAATTTGAAATTTCAGTAATTTTAATAATTTTTCTGCATACAACAAGGTTAGAGTAAAATTAAATAGTTACAAAAAGGACACAAAACCATCATAATTATAAAAAAAACCAATATTATAATAAAACTGAAATTGAATACTAAAACATCATAATAGGTTGAAACTAAGCAAAAAAAATGATATATTATAATGGCTAAAACAATAAATGAGGGAACAAAATGGAAAATGTAGAGAATAAAAGACTAAATAATCTAGATATATTAAAAGCAATATGTGCATTTTTAGTTATATGTATACATATTTCATATAAAGATAAAATTGGAAATATAGTAACACCACTATGTAGAATAGCAGTTCCAATATTTTTTATGATAACAGGATCTTTCTATTATAGAACATCAAAAAGACCACTAAGACAAATAAAAAAAGTATTGGTACTAATCATATTATCAAATTTATTATATTTTATATTTGAATCGATTATAAGTGGAAGCCCACAAATACCAAGTAAAGAAGAAATAAAAGAAAGTTTTCTTTATAATAGTTCTCCTTTTGAATTTCATCTTTGGTATTTAAATGCACTATTGTATGTACTTATTATTGCATATATAACAGAGAAATTAAAAATAAGAAAAGTTTTATATTTTTTAATACCTATATTATTAATAATAAACCTTATATATGGCGAATATTCAATAGCAGTATTAAACAAAAATTTTGATCCAATTTATATGAGAAATTATTTATTTGTAGGATTGCCATATTTTTTAATAGGTGATTTATTATATAAAAATAAAGATAAAATAGCCAAAAAAATTCCAACAAAATCATTTGCTATACTAATACCTCTATTCGGATTTACAAGTATAATGGAGGAACGTATTTTAAATGATCTTGGAAAAGATGCTATAGGAGAAATTTATATAAGTACAACTTTTTTCGCCATTGCAGTATTTTTATTAGCAATTAAAACAAAGCAAGTAAAATATCAAAACATAGTAGCAGAAATTGGAAGAAAATATTCTACATATATTTATATAATACATGTAATGTTTATTAATTTATTTAATAAATATGTAACAATAAATAATAATATATTAAATAATACAATTCAAATTATTATATTTTTTGCATCTTTATTAGTTGCAATAATGTATGTGAAAACAAAAAATACAATAAAAATAGGATGGAAAAAATATAATAGTATAACTAAAAAAGTTTTAAAACTAAACCCAGGGCAAGAATCAGATTAACAAAATAATATTAGATTAATTATAAATGATTTATATTAAGTAATAAAAAAATATCTCTTAAATATAATGTTAATAACATATATTAGGAGGTATTTTTTATGTACTTAAATAAAAATGCTATAAAAATAATAAGCTCATTACTAATAATTTTTACTATATTTACTTTTTCAGTTGTACTTGCAGTAGATGATAGTGTATATGTATGGTCATCTGAAAGTAAACCACTTACCGAAAATACTGTAGGAGGAGATACTTCGAAAAAGAAAACTGTAGAACAAAATATGTTGATAGAAAATAATGTAGAAGAAACATCAGCAGAAGTGGATGATGAAAAATCAAAGAAAAACGAAAATGATAAAAATAATGGAAATAGTTTAAATCTAGAATCTGGAGGAGCTATACTAATAGAGCAAAAAACAGGGAAGGTATTATATGAACATAATCCTCATGAAAAACTAAGACCAGCAAGTGTAACAAAAATAATGAGTATTCTATTAATTATGGAAGCATTAGATTCAGGACAAATATCGTTAGATGATAAAGTACCATGTACAGAAGATGCAGCAGGAATGGGAGGCTCACAAATTTGGCTAGAAGTTGGGGAAGAATTAACAGTTGATGAAATGTTAAAAGCAATATGTGTAGTATCTCGGAAATGATTGTACTGTTGCAATGGCAGATTATCTATGTGGTAGCCAAGAAGCTTTTGTTGAAAAAATGAATGAAAGAGCCAAAGAGCTTGGAATGAATGATACTACATTTAAAAATTGCCACGGTATAGATGAAGATGGTCATGTAACATCTGCATATGATATTGCTTTAATGTCCAGAGAACTTTTAAACAACCACCCTACAATATTAAATTATACAACTATTTGGATGGATACATTAAGAAATGGAGAATCTGAACTTGTTAATACAAACAAACTAATACGAAATTATAAAGGGGCAACAGGATTAAAAACAGGCTCTACATCTCTTGCTTTATATAATTTATCAGCTAGTGCAACAAGGGATGGATTATCATTAATAGCTGTTATAATGAAAGCCCCAACAACTAAAATTAGATTTGCAGAAGCTCAAAAATTATTAGATTATGGATTTAGTAATTATCAGTATAAAGAACTTGGAACAAAGGAAACAGTATTAAAAGAAGCGGATGTAACAAAAGGGGTAAATTCTACTGTAAATTTAGTTTTAGAAAATGATGTAGGAGCATTACTAAAAAAAGGAGAAGACAAAAACATAGAGCAAGTTGTAAATTTAGAAGAAAATTTAGTAGCACCATTATATGAAGGTCAAAAAGTTGGAGAGATAATATATAAAATAGACGGAAAGGAAATAGGAAAAAGCAATATAATATGTGAAAAAGAGATAAAAAAGAAAACATTTTTTAGTATAGCATCATATGTGTATAAAAATTGTTTTTCCTTATTTAGAAATACATAATAATTAAAAAATATTTGCCAGATTGTACCAAATTTGGCAATATTTTCTACACCTAAAATACAAACAAATGTTTACAAATAAAAAATCAAATGATATAATGTAAATACAAGAAAAAATATAGTTTATGTGTAAATCAAATAAATAATCTGAAACAATACGAAAATACTAAAAAATAGGAGTGGGGAAATGCAAAAAACTTATCTATGTATAGATTTAAAAACATTTTATGCTTCTGTTGAATGTGTAGAAAGAGGATTAAACCCATTTAATACAAATTTAGTAGTAGCAGATTCTAACAGAGGCAAAGGAACAATATGTTTAGCAGTATCACCCAAAATGAAAATGTTAGGGGTTAAAAATAGATGTAGAATATTCGAAATACCACCAAATATTAAATATATTGTAGCAATGCCAAGAATGAAAAAATATATAGAATATTCAGCAAATATATATGGGATATATCTTAAATATTTTTCAAAAGATGATATTCATGTATATTCAATAGATGAAGCCTTTATGGATGTGACTAATTATTTAAAATTATATAAGAAAACCCCTCTAGAACTTGCAAAAACCATAATAAAAGACATATATAATACTTATGGAATAACTGCAACAGCAGGAATAGGAACAAATATGTATTTAGCTAAAATTGCATTAGATATTACAGCAAAACACAATCCAAGTAATATAGGAATATTAGACGAAGAAAAATATAAAAAAGAATTATGGCATCATAAACCACTTAGTGATTTTTGGCAAATAGGAAATGGAATAGAAAAAAGATTAAATAAAATGGGAATATATGATATGCAAGGAATAGCGAATACAAATCCTAAAAAATTATATAAAGAATTTGGAATAAATGCAGAATATTTAATAGACCATTCATGGGGAAAAGAAAGTTGCACCATTGCAGATATTAAATCATATACGCCCAAAACGAATTCTATCTCTAATAGTCAAGTATTATTTGAAGATTATACATTTGAAAAAGCAAGACTTGTATTAAAAGAAATGGTGGAGCTTGGAAGTTTAAGACTTATAGAAGAAAACTTAGTAACAGATGCAATACATTTATATATAGGTTACTCAAAAAATGTAATACCAGCAACAGGAGCAAGTCAAAAAATTAACAGATATACAAATGTATATTCAGAACTATTAAAAAATTTTTTAAATATATATGATAGAACTACAAACAGACATGTAGGAATAAGAAGAATAGGAATTAGTTTTGAAAATGTAATTGAAACAGAAAATGTACAATTAAGTTTATTTATTGACCAAGAAAAAATTGATAAAGAAAAAAAGCTAGAGCTAGCAATGTGTGGAATAAAAAACAAAATGGGAAAAAATAAAATTATAAGAGGAATGGATTTGGAAAAAGGAGCTACTACAATACTTAGAAATAAACTAATAGGAGGTCATAATGGTGGTTAATAGAATAGAGCGAGCAAAACAGTTTTTGCCTTTTGATGCATTAAAAGGGTTGCAAGAAGCATTAAGAAAAAAAGAAAGCGAAACAGAAAAGGCAGAAAGAGTAGAATTATCAGAAGAAAGTTTAGAAGAATTAGAAAATAAATTTAATAGAGTAAAAAAAGGAGATATAGTTTGTATAAAATATTATAAAAACGAGAAATATGTTGAAGTAAAAGGAAGTATAACAAAAATGGATTATATAAAGAAAAGAATACAAATTAATAATGAAGATATTAGCATATATGATGTTATATTTATAAAATCAATATAACATCACAGGGGTTGACATAACCTAAAAAAGATGGTATGATAAAAATGTAGTTAAAAAATAAGAAATCGTTGATTGAGAGAGTAGTATATTATAAAGTTATAGCGAGCTAGGGGATGGTGTAAGCCTAGTAATGGAGTAATATAACGAAAAGAACTCATGAGTGATTGTTGGAAATAAATTAATTTAAAGTATAACAATTCGTAGGTCCTGCGTTAAAGGCAAGAGTGACATATATAAGAATAAATATATATGTAACTAGAGTGGTACCACGAAAAAAAGCGTCTCTGGATTTTCCAGAGATGTTTTTTTATGTAATAAGAAATTAGGATATATTTCTTATTTATCATGAAGAAAGGAAGAAGAGATGAAGATTCATATAATAAAATATAAAAAATTCTTCTATAGTGGATGGCCTAAACGAAGACAGATGCTAATAAGCAAATAAAAAATAATAGTTAACTAAAATAACTAATGCTTAGGCTAGTTAAAACAAAAAAATATAGGAGGAAAGAAAAATGAATTATAAAAAAATAGTATTAGCATATTCAGGTGGATTAGATACATCTGTAATGATTGAATGGTTAAAAGAAAATTATAAAGGCTGTGAAGTTATAGCAGTATCAGGAGATGTAGGACAAGGAAAATCTGAATTAGACGGATTAGAAGAAAAGGCAATAAAAACAGGAGCATCTAAAGTATATGTATTAGATTTAAAAGAAGAAATAGTAAATGACTATATAGCAGAAGCAATAAAAGCAGGAGCCAAATATGAAAATGAGTACTTATTAGGAACACCATTTTCAAGACCACTTATTGCAAAAAAACTAGTAGAGATAGCAAAAAAAGAAGGAGCAGATGCTATATGCCATGGTTGTACAGGCAAAGGAAATGACCAAGTAAGATTTGAACTTGGAATTAAAGCATTTGCACCAGACATGCCAGTTATAGTTCCTTGGAGAACATGGGAATTAAACAGCAGGGAAAAAGAAATAGAATATGCAGAAAAACATAATATACCATTAAAAATAAATAGACAAACAAATTATTCAAAAGATAAAAATATCTGGCATCTATCACATGAAGGTCTAGACTTAGAAGACCCTAAGAATGAACCACAATATGATAAAATTTTAGAATTAGGAGTAACACCACAAAAAGCACCAGATAAAGAAGAATGTATAACTCTTGATTTTGAAAAAGGCTTACCAATAGCATTAAATGGAGAAAAACTAAGTTTATTAAATTTAATAACGAAACTTAATGAAATTGGAGGAAAAAACGGTATAGGAATAATTGATATAGTAGAAAATAGATTAGTTGGAATGAAATCAAGAGGTGTGTATGAAACACCAGGAGGAACTATAATATATAAAGCTCATGAAATATTAGAAACAATATGTTTAGACAAAGACACAATGCATTATAAACAAGGAATAGCTAATAAATTTGGAGAACTTTTATATGATGCTAAATGGTTTACTCCACTCAGAGAAGCACTATCAGCTTTTATAAATAAAACACAAGAAACAGTAACAGGAACAGTTAAACTAAAATTATATAAAGGCAATATTATAAATGCAGGAGTAGCTAGCCCATATTCGTTACATTCTACAGAAATAGCATCATTTGGAGAAGATGAAAGCTTTAATCAAAAAGATTCGGAGGGATTTATAAATATTTATTCTTTGCCAACTAGAGTAAGAGCTAAAATATTAGAAAATAATAAATGATAAAGTAAAACAAATAACAGAAACGAAACGTATAATGAGAATAAAATAACATGTAAGAAAAATCATAAAGAAAGGAGGAAATACCATGTTATGGGAAGGAAGATTTAAAAAGGAGATTGATAGTAAAACAAATGATTTTAATTCATCAATACGATTTGATAGTAGAATGTATAAAGAAGACATAAAAGGAAGTATAGCACATAGTAAAATGCTTGCAAAACAAGGAATAATAGATAAAGAAGAAAGCAAAAAAATTGTAGATGAGCTAAACAAAATACAAGAAGATATAGAAAATAATACTTTAGAGATAAATAAAGATGCAGAAGATATTCATACATTCATAGAAGGAGAATTAACAAAAAGAATAGGAAGTGCAGGAAAAAGATTACATACTGCAAGAAGTAGAAATGATCAAGTCGCATTAGATATAAGAATGTACTTAAAAAATGATATAAAAGAAATTATTAAACTTTTAAAAGAATTATTAAGTACATTAATAAAAAAAGCAGAAGAAAATTTAAATACAGTAATGCCAGGATATACACATATGCAAAGGGCACAACCAATTACTTTTGCACATCATTTAATGGCATATGTAGAGATGATTTTAAGAGATATAGAAAGATTACAACAAACCTATAATAGAACAAACGTAATGCCACTTGGAAGTTGTGCTTTAGCAGGTACAACATACAATTTAGATAGAAACTATGTAAAAGATTTACTAGGATTTTCTGAAATAACCAAAAATAGTTTAGATGGAGTTTCGGACAGAGATTTTGCAATAGAATTTATATCTAATATATCAATTATAATGATGCATTTATCAAGATTAAGTGAGGAAATAGTTTTGTGGTGTTCATGGGAATTCAAGTTTATAGAGCTAGATGATGCTTTTTCTACAGGCTCATCTATAATGCCACAAAAAAAGAATCCAGATATAACTGAACTAGTAAGAGGAAAAACAGGGAGAGTTTATGGAAATTTAATGGGAATTTTAACAATGATGAAAGGATTACCTTTAGCATATAACAAAGATATGCAAGAAGATAAAGAATTCATCTTTGATACTTCTGATACTGTTAAGATTTGCATAACAACTTTGATCCCTATGATAAATACCATGAATGTATTAAAAGAAAATATGAGAAAAGCTGCTTTAAAAGGATTTATAAATGCAACAGATTGTGCTGATTATTTAGTAAGAAAAGGAATTCCATTTAGAGATGCATATAAAGCTACTGGAACACTTGTAGCATATGCTATAGATAATGATAAAACATTGGATGAATTATCATTAGATGAATACAGAAAAATAAGTGATAAATTTGATGAAGGTATATATAAAGCGATAGATTTAAAAACATGTGTAATGAAAAGAAACGTAATAGGAGGACCAGCACCTAATCAAGTAGAAAAACGTATAAATGAAATAAAAAAATCTTTAGTTGACAGATAAAAACTAATATGTTAAAATTATTTACATAATTTAAGAGTTTACCTAGGGAATAAATCCTGAGCGGTAAAGAGTGACCAAATAGAGGTTGCTTACACTTTAAATGAGATGAGATAACAGTCTTGTAAAGGAGTCTTAAAGGATTTCTTTGCAGGACTTTTTTATTTTGAGGTGAAAAATAATGGAATGCAATATAGAAGAATTAAATATACGTGATTTAAAAGAAACATTAGAATTAGTAAAAAAAGTATTTATGGAATTTGAAGCTCCAGACTATAACAAAGAAGGAATAAAATTTATACCAATGAAAATGCAAATACAAAATTCTAAAAAGAAGGAAAAATAATCGAAGGGATGAAAGTATGTATAAAAATTTGAATAAAGTAGAAAAAATCTTAAATGATTTCTATAATAATTACGATGAAGACTCTAGACTAGTTCGTGATAAAGCACACAAGGTTGAATATATAACAACTACAAAATATATAGAAAAATACTTAAAAATAGGGGACAGAATATTAGAAATAGGTGCAGGGACTGGAAGATATTCTTTGAATTATGCTGAAAAAGGATACAGAGTGGATGCAGTAGAATTAGTTAAGAAAAATTTGGATATATTAAAAAGTAAAATAACAGATAAAATTAATATAAATGTAATTCAAGGAAATTGTGTAGATTTAAATATGTATGTAAATAATACATTCGATATTACATTAGTACTAGGTCCTTTATATCATTTATATGATGATGAAAATATAAATAAAGCGATAAGTGAAGCACTTAGAGTAACTAAAAAAGGTGGAAAAATATTTTTGGCATATATTACAGATGATGCAGTTGTTTTGTCCTATGGATTAAGAAAAGGAAATATGAAAAAATTAAAACTATTATGTGATGATAATTGGAATGTAAAAAAAATTCCAGAAGAAATATTCTCAACATATAAAGTAGACAATTTTACTAAATTGATTGATGAATTTAATGTAAAAAGATTAGAAACTATTGCAACTGATGGAATATCAGCAAATATGCAAGATTATATTAATAAATTAGATGAAGAAGAATTTAAGATATATTTAGATTATCATTTGAAAAATTGCATGAGAAAAGATTTGATTGGATATAGTAATCATATTTTAGAAATAGTAGAAAAAAAATAAAAGGAGGTTAAAATTAATGGAAAGTAGAATGAAACTGGTAATACCAACAGAAGAATATAAAGAGCAGGTTTTAGAATGTGTTGAAGAATTTAAGAATAATGGAGAAACGAGAGTACATGGTAGTGGAAGTTTTGAAAAAATGAATAGTTATGAAGAATGGCTACAAAAGGTAGAAGATGATTTATCTAAAGAAAAGGCTGAGGCTAAAGGAAGAGTTCAAGCAGTACAATACATAGCTATCAGAAAAGAAGATAATAAATTGCTAGGTTTTATACAAATTAGATATAGATTAAATGAGTATTTGTTAAAATGTGGAGGACATATAGGTGACTCTATTAGACCTTCTGAAAGAAATAAAGGATATAGTACAGAAATGATAGGTTTAGCACTAAAGGAAGCAAAAAAATTAGGAATAGGCAATGTATTAATAACATGTGATAGAGAAAATAAAGCTTCTGCCAGAACAATTATAAAAAATGGTGGTATCCTAGAAAACGAAGTTGAAGATGATGGAAAAATAATACAAAGATACTGGATCACTTTAAAAAAGAGATTTGCAGATGGAAGAAATAAAGCAGAACATATATTGGAAAAAGATTATAAAAACATAAAAATTAATAATGAAGAATTTCAAGGAAATATTTCATTATTAAACATAAAAAAAGTAAAATTTCCATGGTATGTAGATGAAGAAAACAGATGTATTTTGGCAAATAATTATAAGTGGCTTGAAATTTATCCAGAAGGAAAGAAATATGCATTAACTGTAATATATGATGAAAAAGAAGAGGTCGTTGAATGGTATTATGATATAGCAAGAAAAGTAGGAGAAGAAGGCGGGGTGCCTTATGAAGATGATTTATACTTAGATGTTGTAATAGTTCCAGATGGAAGAATACATTTATTAGATGAAGATGAATTAGAGGTTGTATATAAAAATAATGAAGTTAATCAAAAAGATTATGAGATGGCATATAAGGTTGCTAAGGAATTAATGGAAAAATATAGTTCAAAAGAAAATATAGAAAAGTTATCAGACTTTTGTAATAAATATTTAAAAATAATACAAAAAGATTAAAAAAATTATTGTAGGGGGTGATGCTATGACCCAGTGGTTTAGAATGAAAACAATAATCCAAGGGTTCTTCTATGAAAATTCATATCATATATAATCAAAATATAAATAGATTGGAGAGAGTATATAATATGAATAATTTAGAATTAATTAAACAAAAAGCAGTAGAAATATTTTCAGAAGAGGAATTAGATGAAAAAATAAAAAATGGTAGAAAATTAACAATTAAACTTGGAGCGGATCCTTCAAGACCAGATTTACATTTAGGTCATACAGTAGTGTTAAGAGCATTAAAACATTTTCAAGACATGGGACATGAAGTTGTATTTGTTATAGGTGATTTTACAGGAATGATAGGAGATCCATCTGGTAAAAATAAAACAAGGCCACCATTAACATTTGAACAAACAAGGCAGTCAGGAGAAACGTATTTAAAACAGGTAACAAAAATATTAGATAAAAATAAAACTAAAATTGCATATAATTCGGAATGGCTATCCAAAATGAATTTTAAAGACGTTATAAATTTAACGAGTAAATATACTGTAGCAAGAATTCTTGAAAGAGATGATTTTAAAAATAGATATGAGAACAATTTACCTCTTAGTATGCATGAATTACTATATCCCTTAATGCAAGGATATGATTCTGTCGCTTTAAATGCAGATATAGAAATAGGAGGAACTGATCAAACTTTTAATTTATTAGTAGGAAGAGAATTACAAAAAGATTACGGAGAGGAAAGACAAGTGGTAATTACATTTCCATTGTTGGTAGGATTAGATGGAAAAGAAAAAATGAGCAAATCTTTAGATAATTATATAGGAATAGATGAAGCACCAGAAGTAATGTTTGAAAAAGCAATGAAAATTCCAGATAACTGTTTATTTGAATATTTTAGATTAACCACAGATATTCCAGTAAGTGAAGCGGAAAAAATCATTAATACAGATATAGTAGAGGCACATAGAGTTTATGCAAGAGAAATTATAACTATGTATCATGGAGAAGAATGTATAAAAAATGCAGAAAATAGATATAATAGTGTTGCAAAAGGAGAAGTTCCAGATAATATAAAAGAGATAGAAATTAGCAATGAAATTAAAGAGATACCATTATGTGATTTACTTGTGAAAATAAAATTTGCACAATCAAAAAGTGAAGCAAAGAGAATGATACAAGGAAATGGTATAAAATTAAATAATGAAACTGTAAAAGATATTAATCAAATAGTGGAATTAGCAAATAAAGAAAACATAATCAAATTTGGAAAAAATAAAATAATAAAAGTTGTTTAAAGGATATTTGTATATAAAAAAAGATTATTAAAACAATAATCTAACTTGATATAAATACATATATTTGGTAATATATGAATAAGGGGCATCAAAATTCAAAAAGAATTCTGATGTGCTCTCAAGTGTTTTGAAATCTCTAACCACTTTCGAGCTTTAAAACTCGGAAAAGGTTAGAGGTATTTTTTTATAAAATTAATTAAAAATTTACTTTTCTATATCTACATAAATGTGATATAATATATCTCATTGCAATAAAGAATATAATTAAATAAAACTTAAAGAAAAGAGGAGAATTAATAATGACAGGATTATTAATAAAAATGTTTGTAAAGAATAAAGATAATGTAGAAAATCAAGAAGTAAGAGGAAGTTATGCAATGCTTTCTAGTGTAACTGGAATAATTGTAAATGTATTGCTTTCTGTTTTTAAGTTAATAATTGGAATAATTTCAAATTCTATGTCAATTATTTCAGATGCTTTAAACAATATATCAGATGCAGGTTCTTCAATAATAACTATGATAGGATTTAAAATGTCACAAAAGAAAGTAGATAAGGACCATCCATGGGGACATGGAAGAATGGAATATGTAACAGCATTCTTTGTGGATATATTAATCATTTTAGTTGGTTTTGAACTACTTCAAAGCTCTATAGAAAAAATAATTAATCCAGAACTACCAGTAATAAGCAATGTAACACTTATAATTTTAGCAGTTGCTATACTTACTAAATTATGGCTATTTGTATTTTATAAAAGAATTGCCAAAACAATAAATTCAGCTCCAATAAAAGGAAATGCCTACGATAGTATTTCAGATTCTATAGCAACTACAGCAGTTTTGGTATCTGCATTAGTAGCAAAATTCGCAGGGGTTACAATTGATGGATATGTAAGTTTACTTGTTTCATTATTTATATTGATTACAGGAATTAAAGCTATAAAAGAAACAATAGATTTGTTATTAGGTCAAAAACCAGACCCTGAATTTGTAGAATCTATTGAAAAATTTGCAAGTAAATATGAAGGAATAGAAGGAATACATGATATCATGGTACATGATTATGGACCAGGTAGAAAAATAGTATCATTCCATGCAGAAGTACCGGCAGATTCAGATATTTGTAGAGCACATGATATAATTGATCAAATGGAACAAGATATATTTAATGAATTTGGCTGTATAACTACAATACATATGGATCCAATTGTTGTAGACAATGCTGAGATTAATTTAATGAAAGAAGTAACAACTAATATAGTTAAAAAAATTAATGAAAATTATTCAATACATGATTTTAGAATGACTGATGGTGGAGAAAGAGTAAACTTAATTTTTGATTTAGTAGTACCTACAGACGAAAAAGTAGATAAGGAACAATTAGTTGCTGAAATCCAAAGCAAAATAAAAGAGGAAAATAGCAAATATTATGCAGTAATAAAAGTAGAACATTCATATGTATAAAGGAGATAAGAAGTGCTAAGCGTATTAGAAGTAAAGAAAAAATTACCAAACGAATTTGTAGAAGAGCTATATGAAAATTATTCACCGCTAACAGTAGATAAAATACTTTCTGGAATGAGTGGAGATAGAAATACTACATTAAGAGTTAATACCTTAAAAAGTGATATTTATGAAATAATGAATATCTTAAAAGAAAATGCTATAAAATTTGATAGGGTTTCATGGTTTAATGATGCTTTAGTTATAAAAAATGCAAGTGAAAAGGTATTACAAAAACTAGATATCTATGAAGAAGGAAAAATATATCTTCAAAGTTTATCTAGTATGGTACCACCAATTGTTTTAAATCCAGTGCCAAATGAAAAAATATTAGACTTAACAGCAGCTCCAGGAAGTAAAACGACTCAAATAGTAGCAATGATGGAAAACAAAGGTTACGTATTAGCAAATGAGCTAGATGCTTTAAGGTGTGAAAGATTAAAATTTAATGTACAAAAACAAGGAGCTGAAATTGTAGAAATAAATAATGGAAGAGGAGAAGTAATAGGAAAAAAATATGAAGAATATTTTGATAAAATATTACTTGATGCACCTTGTAGCGGAGAGGGAAGATTTTTAGCAAATGATCCTAAAACATATAGAAGTTGGTCTTTAAAGACTGTAAAAGAATTATCTAAATTACAAAAAAAGCTTTTAAGAAGTGCATATCAAGCAGTAAAGAAAAATGGTGAAATAGTGTATTCTACATGTACATTAAATAAAGCAGAAAATGAAGATGTTCTAAAATGGGCTATAGAAGAATTAAATATAAAAATATTAGATATAAACTTAAACATTAAAAATAGTGTACCAATATCTGATGAAAACAAAGAAGTGCAAAAAGCTATTAGAATTTTACCATCAAAAGAAACAGAAGGATTTTTTATAGCAAAATTAAAGAAAATATAGTATAGAGTACAAAAATTAAAAAAATGCTGAGGTAATAAAAAATGACAGAATATGTACAAATAAAAGATGCAAAAATACCAATAGTAATAAGAAGTTATAAAACGTCAAGACACTTAAAAATGTATTTTAAAGCCGATATTTTATATATTAGTAAACCGAAATATGTAAGCAAGAAAAAAGCAATAGAATTTGTAGAAGATAATAAACTAGAGTTATATGGTAAATATAAGAAGATAAGAGAACAAAATGCAGGAGCAAAGTATTGGAATACAGGAGATGTATTTTGGATAAAAGGTGAAAAATATATTGTTGATGCAAAAAAAACGCAAGAACAAAGAATAAAAGTACAATTAGACAATGAAAATAAAAAAATCTATATAGAATATCCGGAAGAAATAAGTGATGAAACCAAAAAAGAAAATGTTGATAAGGTTTTATTAAAGTTACTTCGAAATAATACAGAAGTATTATTAGAAAAGAGAGTGCCATACTGGAGTAAAGTAACAAAAATAGATTATAAGATGTTCAAAGTAAATGATGCAACAAGTAAATTTGGAAGCTGTATTCCAAGTAAAAAAATATTACATTTTTCTTCAAGACTTATAATGCTACCAGAAGATGTAATAGATGGAGTAATTGTTCATGAATTATGCCATATAATTTATCCAAATCATAGTAAAGATTTTTATAATTTAGTAAATACATATAAACCAAATTATAATGAAATAAATAAGTGGCTTAAGAAAAATGGAAAGATAATATTATTTTAAAACCTTTGAGCAACAAGCTCTGTAAGAGAAATGTGAATGTTTTGTGAAAATTAGCACTCTATACTTGACTTTGCTAAAAATAGGTATATAATATAGCTGTAAAAAGAAAAAGATACTTTTTACAGAGTAACACATTAAGGTGTCAACACATAAAAATATTAATTTAGAAATATAAGAAAGGAAGTTGATTATTATGATGATGATACCAAGAAGAAAAAACGAATTTGATTTATTTGATGAGATGTTTAATGATCCATTTTTCACAAGAGGTGAAAACAAATTAATGAGGACAGATATCAAAGAAAAGAAAGATCATTATGAATTAGAAGTAGATTTACCAGGATATGATAAAGAAGATATTAAAATAGAATTAACAGATGGATATTTAACAATACATGCAAGCATGAATAAAGCAGTAGATGATGAAAAAGATAGTAAATATGTACACAAAGAAAGATATGTAGGAGAATGTTCAAGAAGTTTTTATGTTGGAGATGATATAAAAGAAGAAGACATTAAAGCAAGCTTTAAAAATGGTACATTAAAACTTTCATTACCAAAACAAGAAGAAGGACATAAAGAAGAGAAAAAGTACATTGATATAGAGTAAATCCCTACTCTGACATAATATAGAAAAAGTATAGCTTGAAAAAGCTATACTTTTTTTATCTAATAGGAAATTTCTTATTTCATATTAGATAAATATGTAGATTTTATAAAAAACTATCTTTCTAATTCTTCTGTCATTAAATTACGTACTCTATCTTTTAACTCGTTTACACTTTCTTTTCTAGATAAAATTCTATTTGGATACACAGGCTCCAAAATAACTAATTTTATTAAAGGCTTTGTTTTAATTATATTTGAAATACTTTTTGGTTTAGTATATTTAAAAACCATTGGTACAATAGGTACATTATTTCTTACAGCAAAATCAAATGCACCATTTTTAAAATGTCTAATTTTTTTATAATAAGGCCATAAAGAACCTTCTGGATAAAAGTGTATTGTTTTTTTATTTTGTAATAAAGTATCTATGGAATCCATGAACTTTTTTGTGTATTTAATATTCTTTGGTATTGGAATAGCATTTAAAAGTTTTATTATTCGTCTAACAATAGGTATTTTAAAGTTGGTTTCTAATGACGTAAAAAATGTTTTGTTAGGAAAATTTCCAAGACCAACCATAGTACAATCCATAGGATGAATGTGGTTAGAAACAGTTATTTTTCCAGTATCTATATTTTCTATATTTTCTTTTCCTTCAATGGTAAAACCAAAGAAAAATTTATTTATAAACAATACGATAGGGAAGGCAATTGCATATAATAAATTTGAACAAGTATTAAATAAAAAGTTATCATGTACAAATTTATAATCTTCTGTAATTTCAAATTTACAGGGTTCCCAAAAGTGAAGTACATGAGCATCTTCTGGAATTTCTTTTTCACCTTCTTTATTTATATTCTCTAATTGCATCATTAAACATCTCCTCAATTTTCACAATGCTATTTTTCAATCTATAATTTTTCGCATGTTTTGAATATTTTATTTCCATTTCCTTTCTATAATCTTCATGTTCAATCCAAAAATCAATCTTATTAGCTAAATCATTGCTATTACCTGCTTCGAATAAACTCTCTTTAACTAAAGCGAATTGCTTTGTAGCAGAATTTTTACTATTAGCAATAATAGGTACATTGCCACATGCAAAAGCTTCAATACATGAAATTGCTTCTATTTCTGCATCTGCACTATGAACATATAAATCAGTTGATTTTAATAAATCAATTAATTCATCTGTTGGATAAAATTTCATAACAGGTGGATTAGGTAAAAATTTTCCTAGTTTTTGATACTTTTCTTGTTTTGGACCTTTACCTGCTAAAACAAGTTGAATTTTATTAGCATATTTTGACTTTGATATAGCCTCAATTAATACATCTTGTCTTTTTTCATTTGAATATCTGCCAATCATAGTTATAACAAACTTATCTTTAAATTCTGGCAATTTTTCTTTTGGATAATACTTAAATTCGTCATCAACGCCATTTGAAATAACATGAAGTTTAGCAGTGTATCCATGTTTTTTTAATTCATCTGCAATAAATTGACTTGGACAATGTATATGCGTAAATCTATTAAAAAATGTATCTCTATAATGAGTATAAATAAAATCATTAACTTTAGTTTTAGTTCCAAGGCCTATTGAATATGTTATATTTTCTGGTTGTACATGAAATGCAGCTGTATGTGGCACATTTAGTTTTTCACATATTTTTAAACCGGCTTTAGAAATAAAAAATGGCATATAAAAATGTACAACGTCTACACTTGATATTGCTTTTTCTAATATTTCTGTATTTGGAATTGCAAAACTCATTCCTTGAGATTTTATAATATGTGATATTCCAGGAGGAAGAGGCAATTCTTTTAAATTAAATTTATACTCATTTTTACTATTGCCAGTACTAACTACATATACTTCATTTCCTGCTTTTTGTAGACCTTTAGCAAAACGTCTAGCTGAAATTGTAGTACCATTATTAGAATTATCAAACTGATCTATAACTAACAATATTTTCATTTTTTTACCTTTAATTTTTTAATATAAATAATTAACAATAATGTAAACATATAGTATTATACAATATATGACAAAAAAAGACAAGATACATTAAAATGAGTATTACATATATTATGAAATATGCATGCTTTATATTGCTAAATAAAGCTATATATGATATATTGTGTATGAAAAATGTAAAAAATGCAAATGATAGTATAAAAATTTTTAAGAGGAGAAAATATGAATATAAAGTGGGCTTTAGTAACAGGAGCTTCCTCTGGTATTGGAAGAGATATGGCTAGATATTTGTTTGGTCTAGGATATAATTTAATAATAGTTGCAAGGAACAAAGACGGATTAGATAAATTAAGAGACGAATTATTAAATGAAAATAATGCCACTACGATACAAAACAATCAAGAAGAAAGTACAGTCAAAAATACAGAAAATAGAGAAATAATAGTAATTCAAGAAGATTTAAGCATAAAAGACAATTGCTTTGATTTATATAGAAAAACCAAAGATATAGATATAGACCTACTTATTAATAATGCTGGATTTGGTGTATTTGGCAATTTTACCGAAACAGATTTAGAAAAAGAAATAAACCTAATAAACACAAATATTACAGCAGTTCATATTTTAACAAAACTATATTTAAGAGATATGGTAAAAAGAGATAACGGAACAATATTAAATGTTGCATCTATAGCAGGAATGGAACCAGGGCCACTTATGGCATCATATTATGCATCCAAATCCTATGTTATAAGATTATCAAGAGCAATAAATAAAGAATTAAAAAAGAAAAAATCAAAAGTAAAAATAAGCATATTATGCCCAGGACCAGTAGATACAAATTTTAACAATGTAGCAAATGTTAAATTTAAAGCTCCAAGTGCACCAAGTGAAAAAGTTGCAAAATATGGAATAGACAAAACATTAAAAGGAAAATTAATAATAATACCGGGATTATTAAATAAAAGTGTTAGACTATTTTCTAAAATAGTGCCAGATTTTATCTTAGAAGCATGCGCATACCATATACAAATAAGGAAAAGAAAATAGTATTTTTACAAAACAAGCCCGCCCTCATTTGTAAAAAGGAGAAGAATAGTGAAAGATATTGTATTAAATGTAATGCTTTATATTGCAAGAACAGGTATGAGGTTTATATATTTTTTCATTAAATTATTTACAAGGCAAAAAAATAATAAAGTAACAATGCTAAGTAGACAATCAAACAGCATAAATCTTGATTTTAAATTATTAAATGAAGAATTAAAGAAATTAGACAATGTTGAGATAAAAATATTTTGCAAGAAAATTCCTAATGGCTTAGGTGGAAAGATAAATTATTGTTTTAAAATGATATCTGATATGTATCATATAGCTACTTCAAAAGTGTGTATAATTGATGGATATAATATACCAATAAGTAGCTTAAAGCATAAAAAAGGATTAGAAATAATCCAAATTTGGCATGCGATGGGTGCAATTAAAAAGTTCGGATATCAAGTCTTGGATAAAGAAGAAGGAAGTAGTAGTAAGGTTGCAAAAATCATGAAAATGCATGCAAATTATTCTTTGGTTTCATGTACTAGTAAAGCCACAAGAGAATTTTTTGTTGAAGCATTTAACACAGATAGAGATAAAATAAAAGTATTAGGAATGCCAAGAATTGATTATATACTCGGAAAAAATAACTCAATAAATGAAAAGATAGAAAAAATATTACAAGAAAATCCAAAATTAAAACTCAAAAAGAATATTTTATATGTTCCAACTTTTAGAAAAAACGAAAAAATAGATTTATCAGATTTAATAAATAAAGTAGATGAAGAAAAATATAATTTAATTATAAGATTGCACCCATTAGACGAAACAGAAGTAGATAACAAATATATTGTTAATAAATGTTCAACAACAGATTTACTAAAAATTGCAGATTATGTAATAACAGATTATTCTGCAATAGCATTTGAAACGGCCATACTAAATAAACCGCTATATTTCTATGTATTTGATATAGATAAATATGAAGGTAACAGAGGATTAAATATTGATTTACTGAAAGAAATGAAATCATGTTCAAGCAAAAATATTGACAAGATTATTGATATAATAGAAAATAAAGAATACGACTATGACGAACTAAGAAAATTTAAGGAAAGATATGTTGAAACAGCAGATACAAATAACACAACACGAATTGTAGAATATATTATAAAAATCCTTAAAAAGAGCTAAAAAGGTTGAAAAAAAGGAAAAAATATTATAGAATAAAAAGCGTTGAGGAAGCTGAAGGTGAATTTATGAACAAAATAAAGCAAATATCAGTAAATGTAGCAAAAAAAAGTGTTATTCTTAGGAAAATTATGCGAACCATATTAAGCACTATAAGAAAAATAAAATTTAAAATAGATACTACAGGAATAAAGGTAAACAGCAAAACAGTAATTTTTTGTTCTTTTAATGGAAAATCTTATTCATGCTCTCCAAAAGCCTTATATGAATATATGTCAAAAAATAAAAATTTTAAAACATATAAATTCATATGGGCATTTGCAGATATAGAAAAGTATAAATTCCTAGAAGAAAAAGAAAACACAACACTAGTAAAAATAGGAACAAAACAATATAATAAAAGTTTAGCTAAAGCAAAATATTGGATATTTAATTATAAAATACCTGATTTTTTAAAGCCAAAGAAAAACCAAGTTTTTGTTCAATGCTGGCATGGCACACCACTTAAAAGACTAGGGTGTGACCTTACGCATTTTGATAATGAACTAAACACTATAAAAGGTATGAAAAAAAGATATAAACTAGAAGCATCTAAATTCTCATATTTTATATCACCATCAAAATTTGCTAGTGAAAAATTCATATCAGCATGGAATTTAAAAGAAATAGGAAAAGAAAACATTATAATAGAAGAAGGATATCCTAGAAATGACTTTTTATTTAATTATAATAATGAAGATATATTAAAAATAAAAAGAAAACTGGGAATAGAAAATGACAAAAGAAAAATTATATTATATGCACCAACATACAGACCAAATCAACACGAATCTGGTGTAGGATATGTGTATAAAGAAGAGATAAATTTTAAAAGTTTCCAAGAAAAATTTGGAGATAAATACATAGTTCTATTTAGACCTCATTATTTTATAGCAAACTCATTTGATTTTGAAAAATATAAAGGGTTTGTATTTGATGTATCTAAAATAGATGATATAAATGAATTATACATTATAACAGATGTTTTAATAACAGATTATTCAAGTGTATTTTTTGACTTTGCAAATTTAAGAAGACCTATGATTTTCTACATGTATGATTTAGATCATTATAGAGATAAATCAAATGGATTTTATTTTGATTTAGAAGAATTGCCAGGACCTATCGTAAAAACAGAAGGTGAATTAGAAGAAGCAGTAGAAAACATAGAATCAAATTTTAAATATGATGAAAAATATAGAAAATTCAACAAAAGATACAATTACTTGGATGACGGCAATGCAAGTAAAAGGGTAATAAGGAGGATAATTGGGTAAGGAGCACAATTATTTTCCAACCAGGATTTGTGACTTGAAGAAGGGAATGAAATTAAAGATGAAAAAAAAGAAATTAAAAACAAGAGTTGTTGAGCATATTAAACAAATGTATTATTTAAAATATTACTACAAGAAAACTATAATTGATAATTATGTTTTAATAGAATCAAAACAAGGTGAAGATTTAGCAGGAAACATGTTTTATACATTAAAAGAAATTGTAAAAAATCACAAAAAGTTTGAAGTGTTTTTAGTAGCTACCGCCAAAAAACAAAAATCATTAGAAAAATTATTAAAAGAACATGGGTTAGATAGTGCAAAAACAGTTTTATATAAATCATTAGATTATTATAAATTACTTGCTACAGCTAAATATTTATTTAACGATACTTCTTTTCCAATGTTTTTCACTAAAAAAGATGGACAAGTTTATACAAACACATGGCATGGTACACCACTAAAGCAAATGGGAAAGGATGTTATAAATAGAAAATATGCTATAGGAAACATAAAAAGAAATTTTATGTTTACAGACTATTTAGTATATCCTAATGATGAGATGAAAGAAAAAATGATAAGTGCCTATGGGATACAAAATCTATATGATGGTACTGTTCTAAATGCAGGGTATCCAAGAAATGCAGTCTTCTTTGATAGAAATTCTGAAAAAAATATTAGAAAAAAATTAAAGTTAGAAGGAAAGCAAGTAATTGTATATATGCCAACATGGCGTGGTATAATGACTAAAAAGATGCAAGGTGAACAATTTAAAGAAATTATTGAATTAATGAGATATATGGACGAGCATCTAACAGATAATCAAGTTTTCTATGTGAAAATGCACGTTCTAGTTCAAAAAGATTTAAAATTTGGTGATTTCAAACATATAAAAAGTTTTCCGACTGGAATGGAAACATATGAAGTTTTAAATATGGCAGATGTGCTAATAACAGATTATTCAAGCGTATTTTTTGATTTTGCAAATACAAAGAAGAAGATAGTATTATATACTTATGATGAAGAAGAATATACAAAAACAAGGGGATTCTATTACTCACTAGATGAATTGCCTTTCCCTAAAACATATACACCAAAAGAGTTATTAAATGAGATTAATACACCTAAAAATTATGATGATACAGAGTTTTTAAAGAAATTCTGTACATATGACAATATTGAAGCACCAAAAGCTTTAGTAGATTATGTGTTAGAAGGAAAAAAATCAAAATATGTTAAACCTGAAAAATTAAAGAAAAATGGAAAAGATAATGTATTAATTTATGTTTCTACATTAGCATTAAATGGTATTACTTCTTCCATTGTGTCATTAATGAATGTTATAGATAGAAACAAAGAAAATATAAATTTTTCTTTTAGACAAAAAACTTTAAAAAATGCACCTATGAGAATAACAAAGTTGCCAGAAAATTCAGATGTATTTCCTATATTTAGTAGTTATATATATTCTTTTAGGGAATTAATTGCTTATGTGTTATTCTATAAACTTAATATAAATACAAAGTTTGTGAAAAAATATATAGACAGATTATATAAAAGAGAAGTTAAAAGATTCTTTGGAAATGCTAAATTTGATAAAGTAATACATTTTACAGGATATGAAAAACAAATTACAGGACTGTTAGAAAGATTTGATGCTAAGAGAGCTATTTTTGTACACAATGATATGATTGCTGAAATAAAAACAAGAAAAAATCAACACTATAAAACTCTTAAAGAAGCATATAACAAATATGATAGGGTTGTTGCGGTTTCTGAAGATATTGTTGAGCCAATTAAAAAAATTAGTGGCAGAGATGATAATATAGTTATTGTTAACAACGCACATGATTATAAAACAATATTAGAAAAAAGCAAAAAAGAGATAGAATATGGTAGTAATACAGTTGCAAATGTAAGCGAAAAAATATTAAAGCAATTATTAGATATGGATTATACTAAGTTTATTAATATTGCAAGGTTTTCTCCTGAAAAGGGGCAAAAAAGACTTATAGACGCATTTGAAAAATTTTATAAAGAAAATAACAATTCAATACTTATTTTAATGGGTGGACATGGTATATTATTTGAAGAATTACAAGCATATGTGAAAAAATTAGAATGTAGGTATAATGTTATATTTCTAAAAAGCATAGATAATCCATTTCCTATATTAAAAAAATGTGATTTGTTTATACTTTCTTCATATTATGAAGCATTAGGACTAGTTTTATTAGAAGCTGATACATGTGGAGTACCTTGTATAGCTACTAATGTAAGAGGACCAAGAGGCTTTATGCAAAAGTATAATGGAACCTTAGTCGAAAATAGTGAAGAGGGAATATTACAAGGAATGCATGATTTTATGAATGGCAAAGTTAAATGTATGAATTTTGATGCGGAAAAATATAATAAACAAGTAAAAAAAGAGTATGAAGATATTTTTAAATAAATTTTAAGAATGGATGAAAGGAAGTAAAATATGAAAGCCGGAATTATAACTTTTAATAGTGCACATAACTATGGAGCTGTTTTACAAGTATATGCTATGCAAGAATATTTAAAAAGTCTTGGCATAGATGTTGAAGTTATTAATTATAGAATTAAAGAAATTGATAATGTATATAAATTATATAATGTCAGAAGAAAAGACCATAAATTAATAAGAGGAATTAAAAAAACATATAAATTCATAAAAGTAAACATCTCCGAGAGATGGAGAATAAAGAGAAGAGAAAACTTTGAATATTTTATTAATAATATATTAAATACAACAAAAGCATATTATACTCTAGCAGAAATACAAAAAGACTTTTTACAATATGATATCCTAATAGCTGGCTCAGACCAAATATGGAATGTGGAATTAACTAAGGGATTTAAACCTGCATATTTCTTAGAGTTTGGAAATAAAGATGCTAGAAGAATTTCATATGCGGCAAGTTTAGGAAATGATGAGCTTCCAGAAAAATATATTGTGTTTTATAAAAGATATTTGGAAAACTTTGATTTTATATCTGTTAGAGAAGAATCGATGAAAGAATTATTAAAAGACGTAACAGACAAACCAATTACAAGAGTAATAGACCCAACTTTATTATTAGATAAAGACAAGTATGACAATATAAAAATAGATACAAAATTTAAAGGAAAAGATTATATATATGTACATTTTATAGGAAAAGATGAAAAAACATATGAAATGGCTGATAAGATGTCTAGAATGCTTAAATTACCAATTGTACATAATAGAGAAAAAGGATTGTTTGAACATGAATTATCTGGAGAATTTAATGAAAGACCAGAACAATTTATAAGCGTTATAGAAAATGCAAAATATATAGTAACAAACTCTTTTCACACAACAGTTTTCGCATTAATATACGAAAAAGATTTTATTACAATACCTCATATAAAAAGACCTGCAAGAATGCAAAATCTATTAGAAATAGCAGGATTATCTAACCATTTAATAGAAGATGTTAGAATAATGCCAAAACTTGAAACATTAAAAATTGATTATAAAGACGTTAAAAAAAGGTTACTTGAAGAAAGAAAAGGTTCAATAGAATTTTTAAATAATGCTATATATGGAGAAATTCCAGACAAGCATGAAGAAAATTACTTAAAAACTCATAATAGATTTAATTGTTATGGTTGTGAATTATGTAAAGATATTTGCCCTGTACAAGCTATTGAAATGGTAGAAGATGAAGAAGGGTTTAAATATCCAAAAATAGATAAAGAAAAATGTATTAAATGTGGATTATGCGAAAAAAATTGTATTTACAGGAAAAAAATTAAACAAGAAAAAAGCGAAGATTATCCATTAATATATGCTGCATCATATAAAGATAATGATGTATTAAAAAATAGTAGTTCAGGTGGTATTTTTACAGCCTTATATAAACATATACTTTCACAAAAAGGTTATGTAGTAGGAGTAAAATATAATGAGGATATGGTAGCAGAATATGCTATGGCAGACAATGAAAAAGATTGCGAAAAGTTTAGAGGCTCAAAATATGTTGCAGCAAGCATAAACGGATTAAGAAAAGATATAAAAGAAAAGTTAGAAAAAGGTAAAAAAGTGTTGTTCACTGGAAACCCATGTCAAATAAAAGCTTTAAGAACATATTTAAATAAAGATTATGATAATTTATATTTAGTAGAAATTATATGTCATGGAGTTCCATCGCCTAAAGTATTTAGACTATATATCAAATATCTAGAAGAAAAATATAAATCTAAAGTTGTAGACTTTAAATTTAGAGATAAAGAAAAAGGATGGGCTACTAAAAATTTATCAACAATAAGAGTTATATTTGAAGATGGTAGAGAGGTTACTGAATTTGCCAAATACAATAATTTTAACAGAGCATTTTTAAATAATTACATTTTAAGACCAGGATGTCATAATTGTGAATTGACTGGAAATGATGGCTTGGCAGATATGACAATAGGAGATTTCTGGGGAATAGAAAGTGTAATGCCTCAATATGCTAAAAGACAAAAAAATGGTATTTCAATAATTAAAATTAATACAGAAAAAGGAAATTCGTTATTTGAAAACATTAGTGAAAAATTAGAATATTATATGTCAAACTATAAAGAAGGATATAGAAGCAACCATAAATCAGCTGTAACATTAAATGAAAATAGATTTAATTTAATGGAAGAAGTTGATGGTGTAGAAATCAATAGTTTGCTAGAAAAATATAATCAGTTTAAAACAGGAAAAAAAGCAAAAAAAGAGATTAGTGATAAATCTATATAATATCAAAATAATAAAAAATGTAAATAATGATATATAATAATGAAAAGAGGTATTTTTATGAAAAGAATTTTAACTTATGGTACATTTGATTTACTACATTATGGTCACATCAGATTATTACAAAGAGCAAAAGCACTAGGAGATTATCTAGTAGTTGCTCTATCAACAGATGAATTTAATGCAAGAGAAAAAGGAAAAAAAGCATACCACAATTATGAAACAAGAAAAAAAATGTTAGAATCTATAAGATATGTTGACCTAGTTATACCAGAAGAAAATTGGGAACAAAAAATATCAGATGTCCAAAAATACGATATAGATATAGTAGTTATGGGAAGCGATTGGGCAGGTAGTGATAAATTTGATTATTTAAATGATTATTGCCAAGTAGTATATTTAGATAGAACAGAAGGTATTTCTACAACTAAAATAAAGAAAGATTTAGGTTTAAAAGAACCATCAGGAAAAGGAGACGAACTACCAGAACCAAAAAATGAAAAAAGAAAAAATAAATAAAATAAAAAAACAAAAAAAGGAGTAATAATAATAAAAAATATGGGTACATTCATTCAAATTATTAAAGACCATTATGAATATAGACATCAAATATTTAAGTTAGCCATATCTGATTTAAGAAAAACATATAGAGGTGCAGCGCTTGGATGGGCTTGGGCTATAATCAAGCCTGCTGTTACTATATTTGTATATTGGTTTGCATTTGAAATTGGATTAAGAGCAGGCAAAGGTGTAAATGGTTATCCATTTTTCTTATGGCTTATAGCAGGTCTTATTCCATGGTTCTATATGAGTGGTATGATTACTGGTGGAACAGGTTCAATTAGAAGATATAGTTATTTAGTAACTAAAATGAAATTCCCGGTTTCAACTATACCAACATTTGTAAGTATTTCAAAATTTTTAGTGCATATATTTTTAGTTATAATAATGATTTTAATATTTGCGTGTATGGGAAAATTGCCAACAATATATATAGTTCAACTACCATTTTATATGTTGCTTAACTTAATATTCTTTACAATATTTTCCTTACTATCAGGATTATTAGCATCAATGAGTAAAGATTATGCAAATTTAGTCAAATCATTTGTAACTGCAATATTTTGGTTATCAGGAATTATTTGGAACATTAATACTTTATCAATACCATGGTTAAAATCATTATTAATGATAAACCCAGTTACATTTTTAGTAGAAGGATATAGAAATTGTTTAATACATCATGTGTGGTTTTGGGAACAACCAAAAAGACTTTTATATTTTGGAATTATAACATTAATTATGCTTATATTAGCAGTAATAACATATAAAAGATTAAGAAAAGAAATTCCTGATGTGCTTAATTAGGAATATACAATATAAAGCTAATATAGCAGGTGGTAAATAAACGGTGAAAGGACAATACCTTAATGGATAAAAAAGAAGTTGTAATTAAATTTGAACATGTTACAAAAACATACAAACTCTTTAAAAGTGAGAAAAGGCGACTTTTGTACACATTTTGTAAAAAAATAAAATACAAAGAAAAAAAGGCAGTTAATGACGTGTCATTTGAAATAAGAAGAGGAGAATCAGTAGCATTATTTGGAAAAAATGGTGCTGGAAAATCTACTATATTAAAAATGATTACAGGAGTATGTTTTCCAACAGAAGGAAATATCACAGTAAAAGGAAGAGTAAGTGCCCTTTTAGAACTAACATCAGGATTTGATCCTGAATTTACAGGAAGAGAAAACATATATTTAAAAGGACAATTATTGGGCTTAAAAAAATCTGAAATTGAAGAACTTGAAAAAATAATTATAGATTTTTCAGAATTAGAAGAATATATAGACCAACCAGTAAGAACATATTCAAGTGGAATGAAAGCAAGACTTGGATTTTCTATAAATGTTAACATTAGACCAGAGATATTAATTGTTGATGAAGCGTTAAGTGTTGGTGATGAAGAATTTAAAAATAAGTGTATTAACAAAATAAATGAAATTATAAATAAAGACGAAGTAACACTTCTTTTCGTAACACATGCAACAGCAACAGCAAAAGAATTCTGTAAAAGAGGAATTGTAATGGAAAAAGGAAGAATGAAATTTGATGGAGAAATTTCCGATGCAATTACAAGATATAGAAAAACAATAAAAAAGAAATAGCCTTATAGCAATCTAATAATTAGGAAGGTGATAAATATTAATTTATTAGCAGCATTAGTAGTTTTTAACATTTTAATATTATTATATCAGATAATGATTGAAGTATTTTCCGCTATATTTAGAGTAGATGGAGTACAAATAGATAAAGCCAGATTTCAAATAATTTCAATTCTTACAGGAACAGGATTTACAACAAACGAAAGTGAAATAATGCTAGCTACAAGAAAAAGAAGGAAAATAACTCAAATAATGATTTTGTTTAGTTATATATTCAATATTTCAATTGTATCTACAATAGTAAACTTGTTTATTTCAACAAGTAATACAAGTTTAACAGAACTTATAATTGGAGTAGTACTTACTGTTATAAATATCACTCTATTAATTGGGCTAAATAAATCTACAAAAATAAGAAGAATATTCGACAATTTAGTTTTACGAATAGGAAAAAGGAAGAAGAAAAGAAAAATTAATCCAATATCAATTTATGATTATTATGGAAATAAAGTAATAGCAGAAGTTAGGATAATTAAAATGCATGATAAAATAACTGATTTAAATATTGTAAAACTTAAAAAGGATTACAACATTCAACTTTTAGTTGTAAAAAGAGGAAGCTTAATAATATCGGATATTGATGAAACTATTAAAATCCAAGATAATGATGTATTACTAGTGTTTGGAAATTACAAAGTAATAAGAAACTTATTTAGTAATACTTAAAATAAGAGGTGAATCAATAAATGAGTGATAAAGATTTATATATAAGAAGTGGTTCGGCGGAATTTCTTATATTTGAACAACAGAAAAAAGAAAGCGGAATTGAAGTTCGTTTTGAAGATGGAGACTTGTGGTTAACTCAAAAAGCAATGGGAAAATTGTATGATTGTTCATCAGATAATGTTGGATTACATTTAAAAAATATTTATAATGATTTAGAATTAGATAGAAATTCAACTACCGAGGAATTCTCGGTAGTTCAACAAGAAGGAAATAGACAAGTAACAAGAAAAGTAAAGTATTATAATTTAGATGCAGTAATCTCTGTTGGCTATAGAGTAAGTACAGACAGAGCAATTCAATTTAGAAGATGGGCAACAAATGTATTAAAAGAGTTCTCAAAAAAAGGATATATTATAGATAAAAAAAGAATGAAAAATGGAACATTTTTTGACGAAGATTATTTCGAATCATTACTTGCGGAAATTAGAGAAATAAGGTTGTCAGAGAGAAGATTTTATCAAAAAATAACAGATATTTATGCAACATCTATTGATTATGATAGTAAGTCTCCTACAACAATCAAATTTTTTAAAAAAGTCCAAAATAAGATGCACTATGCAGTAACTCATCAAACAGCAATTGTTTCAGCTTTCTTAGATTTAGCAGAGGCAAGAGCAAAAAGAAATATTCCAATGACAATGGAAGACTGGGCAAATAGAATAGATAAATATTTACTATCGGATGATAGAGATGTGTTAAAAGATGCTGGAAAAATATCACATGAAATAGCAAAAGAAAAAGCATTGATGGAATTTGAAAAATATAGAGTTGTGCAAGATAAACTATATAAATCTGATTTTGACAAATTAATAGAAAGTAGTGAAAACTAGTCTGAAATGTTACATAGGCAGTTGAGATAAAATAATTACAAAGTAGTTAAAAAGGATACATTTCCAAACAACATTTTCAATTTGATAATGAATTTAATGTTATTTTGGGAATGTATCCTTTTTTAAATTACAGCTACTAAAATTATTTTTCTAACTTATGGTATACTTTTTTTCCTTTTCTTAAAATAGCATATCCATCTTTAAAATTTTTATCCTCTAAAACATAATTTACATCATTAACTTTTTCATCATTCAAAGTAATACCACCTTGATTAATTAATGTTCTTGCTTGTCCTTTTGATGGAGCCATTCCAGCTGTTATTATTGCTTCTAGTATAGATATATTTCCATCAATTTTTGTTGTAGGCATATTCTCTAAAGAACCTTGTCCTTCAAACAATGCTTTTGAGGCTTCTTCAGCCTTTTTTGCTTCTTCCTCGCCATGAATTAATTTTGTAATTTCAAATGCGGCAACTTTCTTAGCTTCGTTTATTTGTTCATCTTTCAAACTAGCTAATCTATTTACTTCATCCATTGGCAAGAAAGTAAGAAGTGATAATACTGTTTTTACATCTGCATCATCAATATTTCTCCAATATTGATAAAATTCATATGGAGATGTTTTTTTTGCATCTAACCATAATGCACCTTTTTCAGTTTTACCCATTTTCTTTCCTTCTTTTGTAGTAAGAAGTTTAAAAGTTAAACCAAAAGAATCTGAATGACCAATTCTTCTTATTAAATCAACACCACCTAAAATGTTTGACCATTGATCATTTCCACCCATTTGAAGTTTACAACCATATGTATTATATAAATGTAAAAAGTCATATGATTGCATAAGCATGTAACTTAATTCAAAAAATGTTAAACCTCTTTCCATTCTTTGTTTATAACATTCTGCAGATAGCATTTTATTTACAGAGAATAATGAACCTATATCTCTCATAAACTCAACAAAATTAAGTTTTAATAACCAATCAGCATTATTAACTATAATTGCTCCATTTTCACCTTCAAAATTTATAAACTTAGAAAGTTGTTTCTTAAAACATTCGACATTATGATTAATTTCTTCTCTAGACATCATTCTTCTCATATCTGTTTTTCCAGATGGATCTCCAATAGTAGCAGTACCACCACCAATTAAGATTATTGGTTTATGTCCAGCTTTTTGCATATGGCTTGCAACCATCATTGAAACAAAATGTCCAACATGTAAACTATCAGCTGTTGGGTCAAAGCCTATATAGAATGGAATATGGCTATTATCTAATACATCTTTTAATTCTTCATGAGTTATTTGTTCAATATAACCTCTTTCCATTAATTCTTCAAAAATTTTTGACATCAACATCATTCCTTCCATAATTAATAAACTTTAACTATTTTACCACAGATTTAGATAAAAACCAAGAAAAAATATTATAATAAATTTTAAATTTGAAAATTTAATGAATGTTCTGAATAAATCTAAATTATATAAATTTACATTTTTCTACAAAAAAATACATGAAAAATGTTGAAATTTATTGTAAGGTATTATATGATAAAAGCATAGGTTAATTTAATAATTAAGGGGACAAATAAAATGACAGAGGCAATAAAGAAAAACAGAAATATTTTTCTTGTATTAATAGATATTTTAATTATTTTTATAAGTTATTTAGTTTCAATATTTTTCTTAAGTGTACAAATAACAGATGTTAAAACGCTTGCTATAGAATCAGCAATAGCAATTATAATCTATGAATTAATTCTTAATATATTTCAAATGTATCGAAATATGATGAGGTACGAAGTAGGGAAAGACTATGTAAAATATATAATAAGTGCAATTATATCAGTTATAATAATTAGTATTATTGCATTTGTATTTGATTTTAAATATTTAAATTTTAAATTAAATATTTTATCCGGTATTTTAATTGCTGGAGCTTTTGTTATGTATAGATTAGCAGGGCGCTCAATTTTGAACAGGAGAATGTCAAAGAAAGAAAACAAAGAAAAACAAGACACAAATATTAGAAAAAATAATTTGCTAATTATAGGTGCAGGATGGGGTGCAAGAGAAATTATAATTGCAATTAAAAATTCTATGAAGGATAAATACAATATAGTAGGTATTGTAGATGATAATATTGGCAAATTAAATCATTATATTTTAGGAGTTAAAGTAATTCGGTACAAGATATGATATTTCTAAAATTGTAAAAGAGAAAAATGTTGATATTATATTTTTTGCTATTAATAAAATTGATGTAATTAATAGAAGAAAAATATTGGAGCTATGTCAAGATACAGGAGTAAGGACTAGAGTTTTACCAACAACTGAAGAAATTATTAATAAACAAGGTGCAATTAATAGTTTGAGAGATGTTCAAATAGAGGATTTACTTGGAAGAGAGCCAATACACTTAGATAATAGAAATATTAATTCTTTAATAAAGGATAAAACTGTTTTAGTAACAGGCGGTGGAGGCTCAATTGGTTCTGAATTATGTAGACAAATAATGAAAAACCATCCTAAAAAACTTATAATATTTGATATATACGAAAATAATTTATATGATATAGAATTAGAATTAAAGGCTAATTATTCTAAAGATAAGATTGAAGCTATTGTTGGTAGTGTAAGAGATAAAACCAGATTAAATGAAATATTTGAATTATATAAGCCAGAATTAGTGTTTCATGCAGCAGCACATAAACATGTGCCATTAATGGAAAAAAGTCCATTAGAAGCAATAAAAAATAATGTTTTTGGTACATATAATGTTGCGAATTGTTGTGATAAGTATGACGTAAAGAGATTTGTACTAATTTCAACAGATAAAGCTGTAAATCCTACAAATATAATGGGTGCTACAAAGAGATTATGTGAAATGATAATACAAGCAAAGGACAAAGCAAGCAAAACTGAATTCGTAGCAGTAAGATTTGGTAATGTGTTAGGAAGTAATGGATCGGTAGTACCACTTTTCAAAAAACAAATAGCTAAAGGTGGACCAGTTACTGTAACACATAAAGATATAACAAGATTTTTTATGACAATACCAGAAGCAGTACAACTTGTATTACAAGCTGTTACGTATGCAAAAGGTGGAGAAATATTTGTACTTGATATGGGAGAACCAGTAAAAATATATGATTTAGCAGTTAATTTAATTAAATTATCTGGGTTTCAACCAAATGTAGATATACCTATTAAAATAACAGGATTACGTCCAGGAGAAAAACTTTATGAAGAAATTTTAATGGATGATGAAGGATTAAAACCTACAGAGCATAGCAAAATTTATATAGCAAAACCTTCAAAAATCACAATGAAAGACATAGAAGAGAAACTTGATATACTTAGAGAAACTATTTCAAATGAAGATATTGAACTTGATAAGATTAAAGAAAATATGAAAAAAGTAGTACCAACATATAAAGAAAGAAAAAATGAAGAAAAAGTTGGAGAAAAAATAGAACAAAAATAAAGTAAGAAAAGTGGCTTCGAATTTTGTAAAATTTTATTTTGCAAATATGCATAGCCTAATGAAATTTTTGTAGTTTAGAAAACTTTTAGTAAAGTGTCAGAATTTAATGGAACAAAGAAAAGAGGAATACAAATGGAAAAAAGAATTTTATTAGCATCACCACATATGTCAAAAGAAGGATATGAACAAAAATATATAAAAGAAGCATTCGACACAAACTGGATTGCACCATTGGGAGAAAATGTGAATAAGTTTGAAGAGGAACTAGCAAAATATGTTGGAGCGAAACATGGAGCGGCATTATCAGCAGGAACTGCTGCGATGCACTTAGCTTTAAAAGCAATTGGAGTAAAACAAGGAGATATTGTATTTTGTTCTTCTCTAACATTTTCAGCAACAGTTAATCCAGTAACATATGAAAATGCTACGCCAGTATTTATAGATAGTGAAGAAGAAACATGGAATATGGATCCAAGAGCATTAGAAAAAGCATTTGAAAAGTATCCAAATCCAAAAGCCGTTATTGTTGTTCATTTATATGGAGTACCTGCTAAAATGGATGAAATTATGGAAATATGTAAAAAACATAATGTGCCACTTATAGAAGATGCTGCAGAAAGTTTAGGAGCTACCTACAAAGGAAAGCAGACTGGAACTTTTGGAAAATATGGAATTTATTCTTTTAATGGAAACAAGATAATTACAACAAGTGGAGGAGGAATGGTTGTTTCAGATGATGAAGAAAGAATTCAAAAAATACGTTTTTGGGCAACACAAGCTAGAGAAAAAGCACGTCATTATGAACATAAAGAGATAGGTTACAATTATAGAATGAGCAATATTTGCGCAGGAATAGGAAGAGGACAATTAAAAATTATAGATGAAAGAATCAAACAAAAAACAGATATATACAATAGATATAGAGAAGCTTTTAAGGATATAACAGAAATAAAAATGCAACCAATACCAGAAGGTACCATACCAACCCATTGGTTATCTGCATTTGTTCTAGATGAAAACTCCAAGGTAAAGCCAAAAGATATTATGGACGCTTTAGATGAAGAAAATATAGAATCAAGACCAGTTTGGAAACCAATGAACTTACAACCTGTATTTCAAAATTGTGATTTTATTAAGGTTTGTGATGGAGACAAATCTATTGGACAAAAATTATTTGAAAACGGAGTGTGTTTGCCAAGTGATACAAAGATGTCAGAGGAAGAGCAAAGAACAGTAATTGATACCATTAAGAAATTATTCTAATTTAGTTATACATTAAGTTTTTCTTCTTGTTATATATCTACTTGCAAAATTGATTTTACAGTTACGTAGTATTACCTAAATTTAAATATAGCAATTAGGAAAGAAAATAAATAAACACAACTGACGAAATAATAAATAAAATAGGAGAACAAGATGTATAGAAAATTTATAAAGAGATTTTTAGACATTATATTAAGTTTATTAGCACTAATTTTACTAAGTCCAATCATACTTATTCTATTTATCCTTGTTAGAATAAAATTAGGGAAACCAGCCATCTTTAAACAAGAAAGACCTGGTAAGAATGAAAAAATATTTACTTTATACAAATTTAGAACTATGACAGATGAAAAAGATGAAGATGGAAATTTATTGCCAGATGAAAACAGATTAACAAAGTTTGGACAAGTGCTAAGAAAAACAAGCCTAGATGAACTACCAGAATTAGTGAATATCTTAAAAGGTGATATGAGTATAGTAGGACCTAGGCCACTTCTTGTAAGATATTTGCCATGCTATACAGATGAAGAAAGACATAGACACGATGTGAGACCTGGACTTACAGGGTTAGCACAGATACATGGCAGAAATACAACAAATTGGACAGATAGATTCAAATATGATGTAGAGTATACACATAATATAACTTTTTTTGGAGATTTAAAAATATTGTTCAAAACAATTATGAAAGTAATAAAAAAGGAAGATATATTAGTAGGAAAAGAACAAATTTTGTTAAATTTAGATGAGGAAAGAAAAATGAATGAAATAGAACTAAAAGAATTTGACATTGCAAAAGTAAATAAATATAAAGAAGAACTCAAGCTATATTTAAAAGACGTACTTGATAAAAATGGAATATCAAATGATAATAATAAAATAGAAAAAGTAATTAAAGAAATGAAGCAATTTATAGAAGATAAATCAGCAATAATAATAGGAGCATTTCAAAAAGAAAAATTACTTGGATTTATATGGGGATATAAAACAAGTATAAATGATAAAAGTAGGATACATATAAACTATTTTGTGGTAGATGAAAGCTCTAGAAAACAAGGAATAGGAAGTAGATTAATAGAAAAAATATATGAAATGGCAAGAAAAATGCATATACAAGAAATTGAACTGATGGTGACAACTAACAATACAACAGCTGTAAATTTTTATAAAAAACAAGGATTTGAAGAAGAGAGGGTTAAATTATGCAAAAGAATATAGAAAAAACAGCAAAAGATATAAATAACTATAAAAGAAAAACAATTTTTTATAAAAGTGCAAGACAAGGGTTCTCAGAAATATTAAAATTTTTAAAAGATAAATATAATGAATATACATTATTATTGCCTGCATATATTGGATACTCACCAAATGAAGGAAGTGGAATTTATGATCCAGTTATAGAAAATGATATATCACATTATTTTTATTCTATAGATGAAAATATAAATATAGATATTAATGACTATAAAAATAAACTATTAAAAATAAAAGGGCACGCGGTTGTTTTAATAGTACATTATTTTGGATATGTTGACCCTAAAATAAAGGAGATAGTAAAAATTGCAAGAAACAATAATGCAGTTATAATAGAAGATTGTGCACATGCTCTTTATACAGATTATATTGATAGAAGTTGTGGGGATTATTCAGATGTATCAATTTATTCTTTGCATAAAATGTTACCTTACAAGAATGGCGGAATGGTAAGAATTAATAACCCAGAAGTAATACAATTAAATGAAACAGATAATTATTATAATATTTTAGAATATGATTTAAGAAAAATAGCTGAAAAAAGGAAGAAAAACACAATACTTATAGAACAAGAATTAAAAGACACTGAAGGAATTAAAATTTTAAGAGAAACTACTTTTTATAAAAATCAAACTCCACAAACTTATCCTGTTTTAATTTCAAAAGCAGATAAAAATAAATTTTATCACGAATTAAACGCAAAAGGCTTTGGGGTGGTGAGTTTATATCATACAATGATTAAAGATTTACAAAGAGAAGAGTATAATATAGCAAACAATTTAGGTTCAAAAATTTTAAACTTACCAGTACACCAAGATTGTAATGAAGTATCATTAAAAGAAATGTGTAAAGAAATAAAAATATTGCTGGGAGAAGACAATGAAAGAAAATAAAATAGAAATTATAACATTAAAAGAAAAGGAAAAATGGAATAATATTGTAAAAAGCTTTTCAAATTATGATGTTTTTTATCTTCCTGAATATGTAGAAGCTTTTGAAATGCATGGCGATGGAGAACCAATATTATTTTATTATAATGATGGAAAAACTAAGGCAATGAATGTTGTTATGAAAAGAGATATTGCAAAAGCGGATGTCTTTAAGGATAAGTTGGAAGAAAATAAATATTTTGATTTAAGTTCTCCTTATGGATATGGTGGATTTATCATTGAAGGAAGTAATTATAAAAAGGTAAATAAAGCATATAAAAAGTATTGCAAAAAAAATAATATAATTTCTGAATTCGTTAGATTTCATTTATTAGAAGGCTATGAAAAAAAGTATAATGGGAAAG
>CALXWR010000005.1 GCA_944392465.1 uncultured Clostridia bacterium
TATCACTTTGCTATTAGTATCTCTTCTTTTTTCATGTTTTTTTCTTTTTCCCCTTGCATTAATTTTTTTTTTGTGCTAAGATAATAAAGTAATTTTATAGGGGTATAGTGTTAATGGTTAGCACGATGGTCTCCAAAACCACAAGTCTGAGTTCGAATCTTAGTACCCCTGCCAAAGGATTTTTTATGGAAGATTTAAATAAAAACTTAAATACAAAAATTAATAATATAAAAAAAACTAACGAAAACGAATTAGATAACAATCAGTTAATTGAACAAAAAAAATTCAAAAAAAGTTTTTGGCAAAAGCTTTTTAGTAAAGAAGTTATATTGTACGTGGTTTTTGGCGCCTTAACCACTTTAGTCAATATAGGTTCTTTTTACGTATTATCTACTTTTTTTGGAATTAATTCTACTTCAGCTAATAATATTGCAATAGTTCTTGCAGTATTAGTTGCTTATGTTACAAATAAAGATTTAGTTTTTCATTCTGAAGCTCAAGGCTTTGGAGAAAAATTTATAGAATTTTCAAAATTTATTTTAGGAAGATTGTTTACAATGTTTATTGAATCTTTTGGTGGAACTTTGCTATTTAATTATGCGCCTTTTCCTATAATAGTTAGTAAATGTTTAATAACAATAATAGTAATTATTTTGAATTTCTTTATTAGTAAATTTTTTGCTTTTAAATCTAATAAAAATGATAATTAAAAAGCAATTATAATCGGGGGCTATTAGATTACAATGGAGGTTTTTATGTCTAATAGTTTTTTTATGCCTTTTAAATTTTTAATGATTTTTTTAATTTGTTTAGTTCTTTTTATTTCTATGTTTTTCACACCTTTTATGTCTGACTCTTCTTTAGCTTATATCTCACCATCTTCTTCTAATTCTATTATATCAATGGATATTAGTTCTTCTGGATATGTATGGCCTTCTCCTGGATATACTACAATAAATTCATATTTTGGTTATAGAACCTCACCTACATCTCGGTGCTTCTACATATCATTCTGGACTAGATATTGGTGCACCTGAAGGTAGCAAACTTATCGCTGTTACTTCTGGTATAATAACTTTTACAGGTTTCTTAGGTGGAGGTGGTTATACTATTACACTTTCTAAAGATAATATGAAATTTACATATTGTCATGTTTCTCCTGTTTATATAGTAAAAAAAGGTGATTCTGTACTTCAGGGACAAGTTGTTGGTTATGTTGGTCCTAAAAACGTCTATGGGGTTAAAGGCAATCAATATTATGATGAAAACGGAAATCCAACTAATGGAGCAACTACTGGTCCACATCTTCATTTTGGAGTAAGAATTAATGATGAATATATAAATCCTTTAACTTTGTTTGATTAATTCAAATTTTTTAGCATTTTATGTAATAGGAGTTTCGGAAAAATTTCCTATTACATAAAAAAGCTTAAAGATAAAATAATCTTTAAGCTTTTTTATTACATATCATCATCATTATTTTCTTCTTGACTATCATCTTTTTTCTTCTTATTTTTAGAATTATTGTTATATTCTGCATTATCTTCTGCTACTTCTTCATGACAATGTGCGCAATCTCCTGAACAAGCATACTCTTCATCTGTATTCCAATCTAATTCTATTATATTATTACATTTAGGACATTTTATTTCATTTCTTTCTTCATCTGCTATATCAGTGGTAAATTCATAATTACAATAAGGACAAACTATTTCAAATTCATAACCATCTTCTTCATCTTCCTCATCATAAATATCTTCTTCTATTCCATCTACAATTGACTGTACATTACTTAATCTATTATTAATTTCTACTTGTTTTTCTTCAATGTTTTTTATTCTTTCATCTGTTAAAAAAGTCAATCTATCAACTATATCCATAAAAACTACGGTTAATTCCATGAATTTTTCTTTTGCTATAGCTAAATCTTCTTTATTTTTAATATTAGATTCTAATTCATCTAATATTTTCATATATTTACCCTTTATATCAGACATATATAACAAATTCCTCCTTAAACTCTTTCCATATATTCGCCAGTTCTTGTATCTATTCTAACAACATCACCTATATTTATAAATAAAGGTACAGTAAGTTTGTATCCATTTTCAAGTGTCGCAGGTTTTCCTGATGTAGTTGTTGTGTTTCCTGCAAATCCTGGTTCTGTATATGTAACTTCTAATTCAACAAACATTGGAGGTTCTACTGAAAATACATTTCCTTTGTATGATAATATTTTCACATTCATATTCTCTTTTAAGAATTTTAATCCATCACCAATTTGTTCTTCGTTTAGAGGCATTTGCTCATATGTTTCATTGTCCATGAAATAATATAACCCTCCATCATTATATAAGTATTGCATTTCTCTTTTTTCTATTTCTGCAGCTGGGAATTTCTCTGATGGATTAAATGTTTTTTCTATTACTGCTCCTGATATAACGTTTTTTAATTTTGTTCTAACAAATGCTGAACCTTTCCCTGGTTTAACATGTTGAAATTCCACCACTTTAAATACATTTCCATCCATTTCAAATGTTGTTCCATTTCTAAAATCTCCTGCTGAATATACTTCTGCCATATTTATTTCTCCTTTCAAATTAACATAAATTTAAACTTTAATTATTGTACCATATGTTACTCTGTAAATCAAGTAAAAGCCCTTGTATTTAGCTAAAATAAATATATTTAGTCCATTATTTATCTACTACTATATAATTTTTATCAGATTTAGTTAAACTTATACATCCAGATTTTGTAATTAATACTGTATCTTCTATTCTAACACCAAAACTTCCTGGTATATATATTCCCGGCTCATTTGTAACAACCATATTTGCTTTTAATATATTATCATTTTTTCCGTTAATAAATGGCATTTCATGGATTTCTAAACCAACTCCATGTCCTAAACTATGCACTAAGTCATATCCATTTAGTTTAAAATCATTTTCTACCATTTTGCTAACTAATCTAATACTTACTCCATCTTTATATTCTTTTAGAGTTTGAATTTCATTTTTCAAAACTAAATCATATATTTTTTGAATTTGTACAGGAACATAACCTGCAAATATTGTTCTTGTCATATCTGAGCAATAACCTTTATATTTACATCCCATATCAATGGTTATTGCATCTCCTGCTTCTATTTTTTTGTCTGTTGGTCTAGCATGTGGTTTTGAAGAATTTTTTCCAGATGCTACTATTGTATCAAATGCTAGTCCATCTGCACCATTTTCTCTATAGAATTTTTCTATTTCAAATTCAATTTCTTTTTCTGTCATTCCTACTTTTATAAAATCACATATATGTGTAAAGCATTGATCAGTTATAAAACAAGCTTTTTCTATTAATCCTATCTCTTCGTCATCTTTAATCATTCTTTGTTTTTCTATTAAGTTCTCTGTTTCTTCAAAATTATTTATTTTATATCTTTCTATATATTTTTTATATGTAGCATAAGTTATATAATTCTCTTCAAATCCTACATTTTCGCAAAACAAAAAGAAATTTTCGTAATCATCTCTTGTAATAGTAGAAATATCACTAACTATTATTTCATCATTAATAGTTAATGTAGATTTTACTTCTTCTAAATATCTTGCATCTGTTATGAAAAAATTTTCTTTTCTTGTAATAATTAATAATCCTTCTGCTGTTATTCCTGTGAGGTATCGTATATTAACAGGGTTTGATATTATCATTCCTTGCATATTTTCCATATTTATTTTATCTCTTAGCCATTTAATCTTTGGATTCATAAAATCCCCCCTTATTTAATACATACATCACTCTATTTTTATTATATTTATTTTAATATGTACCTAATGAAAATATTTTTAATAGCACCATTAAAATGTCTGATGTAGACATATATATTGGTATTAAACTAGCAACTACAATAAATGGTCCAAATGGAATATATTCACTAGATTTTTTCTTTCTACTAATTAATATTACTATACTTACAATTGCTGCAAATAAAAAGGACATTACTGATATTAGAATTATATTCATCCAACCAAAGAATAACCCTAAAGCCGCCATAAGTTTTACGTCTCCGAACCCCATGGCTTCCTTTCTTGCCATTAGCCCTCCTAGTAATGTTATTAATAAGAAAATACCTCCTCCTATTAACATTCCTAGCATATTATCTATAAATATATTAATTCCTAAATTTGTATTTTGCAATGTTTCTATGAATGTAAATATTAATCCTGTTTCAAACACTGTAAGTGTTAATCTATTTGGAATAATTTGTGATTTAAAATCAATCATAAATGCATTTAGAAGCATTGGTATTAAAAACATAAATTTAATTGTATCTATAGTTAATCCTTTAAAATATAGTAAGACTATATACGCAATTGAACTAATAATCATTAATAAATATTTTGGTCTAGCATTTTTTAAATATTCCTTAAAAAAATCTCTTGATATGATTTTTTTATGTTCAGCCATTCTTAGGTTACACCAATCAACAAATTGCCCAACTATTAATCCTATTACTCCTACTATAACATATGTTAATATATGTAATTCATTAATATACATTTTTCTCCTCCGTTTTATGTGTTACATTTTAGTTTTATTTTAAACTTTTTCTCCTTTTATCTTTTTCATAGTTTTTAATTATAAGTTTTTCTATTGGTCTTTTAATTCTTGTTATTAAATAATCTTTTTCTTCTATTGGTTTTACTAATATTGAATACATGTTGCATCTATTAGCACCTATTATATCTGTAAAAATTTGGTCTCCGACTACAGCAATGTTTTCATTATCTAATTTAAGAATTTCTTTTGCCCTTAAAAATCCTGACTTCAATGGTTTTTTTCCAAAAAAGATATATGGTACATTTAATATTTTAGCAACTGCTCCTACTTTATCTATTTTATTACTATTTGATAATATACATATTTTTATTCCATAATCTTTTAGATTTTTTGCCCAATCAGAAATACCTTCAGGCATTTTTCTATCTAAATTTATTAGTGTATTATCTACATCAAGTATTAATCCCTTTATATTATGTTTATTCAGTAATTCTATACTTATATCTTTAACACTATTAAAATACTCTTTTGGATATAACACGTTTTCCTCCATTTCTACATCCATAATATTATCAATATGTATAGTGTTTGTCAAGACTTTTCGACTTTTCTATTCCTATTTATAAAGCATCAAAGAGATAAAGTTTTCTACTTTATCTCTTTTTGTTTTATTATATACTATGTTTATTCTAAGCAATATATGTTTTATTTATCTATTACAACCACAATTGCAAAATAAAATTAAGAATATTAGTATAAAAAATAACATACTATTGTCTTGGCAACCACAACCTCCAAAGAAGTTTCCTAAAAAGCCACCATTATCACATCCACAATTTCTTACTTCTTCTTGCATATATAAAACCCCTTTCTTTTTATTTATATATACTATGCGTTTTTTTGTTTTTGGTTACAATTTGATTTTTTTTAGCCCATATAATATAATTATTTTAATAATATCATGAGTTAAGAATAGGAGTATTCCAAATGAAATATGATGTTGAACTTTTATCTCCTGCTCGGAGATTTTGAATGTATAAAAGCAGCTGTTCAAAATGGTGCAAATAGTGTATATTTTGGTGGAAACCTGTTTAATGCTAGAGCAACTGCCACAAATTTTGATTTTGAAGAACTTGAGAAAGTTATAAATTATTGTGCTTTAAGGAATGTAAAAACTCATCTTGCTTTAAACATACTTATAAAAGATAGTGAATTTAAAGATGCTGTTTTACTTGCAAAAAAAGCTATAGAACTAGGCATAGATGCTTTAATTATTCAAGATATTGGTCTTGCTAAATTTATAAAAAATCTTTTTCCAAATATTCCTATACATGCTAGTACTCAAATGACGATTCACAATCTAGAAGGTGTGCAACAGTTAGAAAAGCTTGGATATTCTAGAGCTGTACTGTCTAGAGAACTTTCTCTTCCAGAAATTGAATTTATAACACAAAATTCAAATATTGAAATAGAAACTTTTGTACATGGTGCCCTTTGTATATCGTATTCTGGTCAATGTTTGTTTTCTAGTATGGTTGGTGGAAGATCTGGAAACAGAGGTAAATGTGCTCAGCCTTGTAGACTGCCTTATGAATTAATAGAAGAGCAAACTAATAATAAAAAAATAATAGAGCATAAAATTGATAAGGGTTATCTTATAAGCCCAAAAGATTTATGTTCATTAGAATATATCCCAGCACTTATTAATGCTGGTGTAAAGTGTTTTAAAATAGAAGGAAGATTAAAATCACCTGAATATGTTGCAACCGTTACTAGAATATATAGAAAATATATTGATATTGCTTTAAGTGGAACTACATATAATGTTGACATTGAGGATGTACATGAATTAAAACAAATTTTTAATAGAGGTGGATTTTCATCTGGACATCTAGATAATCATGCTAATCACAATTTGATTTGCAAAGAAAAACCCAATAATATGGGAATATATATAGGAAATGTTGCTGGATATAATAAGATTAAAGGACATATAAAAATACTTTTAAATAAAGAATTAGGTATTGGAGATACTATTAATTTTGAAAACGAAAATACTAGATATACTGTTTCTGAACTTATGCTTAATAATACTAACCTTACCTATGCTAAGAAACGGAGAAAAGGTTATTATTGGAAGAATGAAAGGACATATTCATTTAGGTGATAAAATATATAAATTGTCTAGTAAAAAGCAAATTGAAAAAGCAAAATTTTCATATAATTCTGAAAGCAAGAAAATTCCTCTAGGCATAAAAATTATAGCAAAAAAAGGAACTAATATTTCCGCAAATGCTTATGTATGTAATCATATGAGAAATAGCATTTTTAATAATATTTCTGTAAATTATGAAAGCAAAATAGTTCCAGAAAAAGCTTTAAAAAGTCCTACTAATGAAGAACGAATAATTTCGCAGTTAACTAAAACCACTAATTCCCCTTTTGAATTTGAAAAGATAAAAATAGAAATGGATAACGATATTTTTATTCCAGGAATTAAAGAAATAAATGAAATTAGAAGAGTTATTCTATCTCAAATAGAAAATATTATTATTTCTAGAATTAAAAGAGACACAAATAGTACAGCAGATGATAAAATAGAACAATTATTAACTTGTGAATATAATAACAATTTGTCTAATACTCATTTAAATAATACTACAAGACATATATCAATTTATTTAAATGAAATCCATCCTGAATTTGATTATACTAAGCTTTCAAAAGAATATATTTCAAGTGTATATATACCTTTGAGGCATTTAAACAATAAAAATTATATTAATCAAATAAGACAAATTACCGAAAATTTTAAAACTTACATATATATGCCTGCTATAGCTAAAACTAATTATAAAAATATAATAAAACATAGTTTAGACATTATGATAAACAAATATCATATATCTGGATTTATTATATCTAGTCTTGGTGATTTTGTATTATTAGATAATTATAAAGACGACTACGAATTTATAGGTAATTTTTCACTAAATGCTTTTAACCAAATAAGTGTAAATTCATTATCAGATTTAGGATTATCAAAAATAACACTTTCACCAGAATTGAATTTAAATGATATAAATTATATTGAAAAAACAAAAAAGGCTAATATTCCTTTAGAATTAATAGTATACGGAAACACACCTGTTATGAAAATGAACTATTGCGTTCTTCGGAAATAGTAACAAATGCTATCCTGAATGTAAAATGAGATGCAAAACGCTATCTAATAAATATTATCTAAGAGATAGACTTGGCTTTAATTTTAGAGTTTTACCAGACAACATTCAGACAGTAACAACAATTTTTAATAGTAAAATCACTTGTATTACAGATATAAAAACTAATATAAATTCTTTTAGAATAGATTGTATAGATGAATCAATTGATGAGATAAATTCTATTGCAAAAGCTACATTTTTTGGTGAAAGCTTAGAAGGAAGGCAGTATACAAGAGGCAATTTGTACAGAGATGTTTAATTAGTTAAAAAAGCTAGAGTTTAAAGGAATGTAAAATTTTAAAAACATATAATTTAAAAATATAGCATTTAAAAAACTAGAATTAAAAAAAGCAAGAAGAAATTTTTCAAAAAGTGAAATTAAACATGGTTTTTGAAAGTATTTGTGCATAGAGATTATTTTGAAATTTTGTTAAGGCGTCTCACCTACTAAGGTGAGAGTGCCAACAAAATTTCATTATAAGCTCTTGCTACAAATAGCTTGAAGGACATGTTAATTGAGCTTTTTTAAAAATTCTTCTTGCTTTTTTGATAAATTCTACAATTTAAGAAATGCTTCTTACTATTCTAAATTAAATTAAATAATTAAATTACTTAAATTTGCTTACTACTAAGCTCTATTATTAAATCCATATTATCATCTTTTGCTGCTTTGTTTTTTCTAATAGCTCCACATTTTTTGCATTTATATATTATCACATAACCTTTTTTACTATCTATTTCTAATGAGACTGGCTCTAAATCTCCATGACATTCTTCCATTCTATCCCCTGGATTTATGTCTACATGTTTTGAATGTAAACATTTGGGGCAATGGTCTCTGCAAGAATATCCTAATTTCGGAACTTTTTTTCCACAATTATCACATATAAACTCTTCATCTATTTCAGTAAATCTTTTTTCCATTTTTTGCTCCTATTTATTTTAATATTGCTTTTCTTGTTGTGTATATCTTTACATTAATCAGCATTTATTTTTATTGTACATCAAATATACTTCCTCCTATAAACTCTCTTATTAGGGAATTTTTAGGTATATATTCATCGTCTATATCATCAAAATATTTTAATAGTTCACATAAACTTTGTGCTTCTGAATATTCGGGATGAGTATTATCGATCTCTTTTAGTAGTGGTAGAGCATATTTTTTTAGTACTGATATTTCATATATTAATGATGTATTAAACATACTATCTGCATCTTCTTGAAATGGATATATATAGCTTTCTTCTCCTTTATTAACCATTTCCCAATTTTCTAATGTATGAAGTGCTTTATATCCTCTAAAGTTATTATCTCTAACTATTCTACGTATTAATCTTGTATCTGTTGTGGAAATTCTATTATAGTAATCTATGTTTAGAACTGTTAATGCACTAATATATATTTTATATTTTTGCTCTTTTGGTATTGCTTCTGTTAATTTATCATTTAAACAATGGATTCCTTCTATAACTAATATCTCATTGTTTCTCATTCTCATTTTATTACCCTTATATTCTTTATGTCCTGTTTTAAAGTTAAATGTAGGTAAATCAACTTCTTCTCCATTTAGCAATTTTGTTAAGTGATCATTAAATAATTTCAAATCTATTGAATCCAATCTTTCAAAATCATATTGACCATTTTCATCTTTTGGAGTATTTTCTCTTTCAACAAAATAATTGTCTACAGATATTGTAAGTGGCTTAATTCCATTTAGCTTTAATTGTATTCCTAATCTTTGTGCAAATGTAGTTTTTCCTGATGATGAAGGTCCTGCTATTAATATTATTTTTATATTTTTTCTTTTTACAATTTTATCTGCTATATCAGATATTTTTTTCTCATGTAATGCTTCTGCAAGTAAAATTAGTTCTTTTGATTTTCCTTCTTCTATCTTTTTATTTAGTTTATATATTGTATTTACATTTAATACTTTATATATATCATCATAATCCTCTAATGTTTGTAGTAGTTTTTTTGTTTCTTTATATTTATCTAATTTATATGGTGCTTTTTTATCTGGATATCTTAATAAAAATCCATCATGATATTTTACTATATCAAATATCTTTATGTATCCTGTAGATATTGGCATAACTCCATAAAAATAGTTGTAATAATTCTCGCAGAAATATAATGAAACTTCATCTTTATATTTATTATCTAGTTGTAATATTCCTCTTAATGTTTTTTCTCTTTCATAAAATTTTTCTGCTTCTTCTTTTGTCATTTCTATTTTTTTTATTTTCAAATTGCTTTTTACTATTTCTGTCATCTCATTTTTTATGTTTTCAATCATTTCGTTTGTAACTTTCATATTATCTACATTACAAAATATTGAATTTGAAAGCTGACAATTTACTGTAAGATAAGCTTTTGGATATACTCTATTAAAAGCCATCCCCATTATATATAGAATTCCTCTTTGATAAACTCTTCTTCCATCTTTTGTAGTAAGATCTATTGGAACTACATCATCTAAATTATCCACTTCTTCATTTAATGATTTAATTTCATTTTTATATTTACAAGCAAGAATGTTTTTTTCCTTGTCATCTCTAAATTTTTCTATTGCTAACATATTAATTCCTCCTATTATAGTAAGTTCTTCTCTATTATTCTTATGTGCCAGTATAGTATACTATTTGTTATAATCACCATTGCCTTTGAGATTTCCTCCTTGCTGTTGGATACTCAAATTGGCAAGAACAAAGGGCGACCAAGGTCGCTTTGTTCTTAAGACGACATCTTCTCTTTTATTTTCACTAAAGTGTTTAATGCTTCAATTGGTGTTAATTCATTAACATCAACTTTATCAAGTTCTTGGGCAAGTTCTGCCAATTTATAATTATACATTGTAAGTTGACCTTCTGTAACATTTTTATTTTCTTTTTCTATTTTCTTATTATTAAGTACATTTTTTCTTTCTATTGATTTTAATATTTCATTTGCTCTTTTTGTAACTACTCTAGGAACTCCGGCAAGTTTTGCTACATGCACTCCATAACTTTCATCTGTTCCTCCGTTTACTATTTTTCTTAAAAAAATTATATCTTCTCCTTTTTCTTTTACAGCAATAGAGTAATTTTTTACACCTTCTAACTTGTTTTCCAAATCTGTTAATTCATGATAATGTGTTGCAAATAATGTTTTTGCTCCACATTTTTCTTTGTCTGAAATATATTCTGCAACAGCCCATGCTATTGATAATCCATCATATGTAGATGTACCTCTTCCTATTTCATCTAGTATTACTAAACTATTTGCTGTTGCTTCTTTTAATATTTGAGCCACTTCCATCATTTCTACCATAAATGTACTTTGTCCCATGCTTAAGTCATCAGATGCTCCTACCCTTGTAAAAATTTTGTCAACTACTCCAATACTAGCACTAGATGCTGGTACAAAACTTCCAACTTGTGCCATTAGTACTATTAATGCCACTTGTCTCATATATGTAGATTTTCCTGCCATATTAGGTCCTGTAATTATTGCTAATCTATTATCATTTTTATCTAAATATGTATCATTTTGAACAAAACTTCCGCTTGGCAATATTTTTTCTATTACTGGGTGACGTCCATCTTTTATATCTATTATCCCACTATTATCAACATTTGGTCTTACATAATTTTGGTCTTCTGCAACTGTTGCAAATGCTGAAAGTGCATCTAGTGTTGCTATAGTTTCTGCTGTTTTTTGTATTCTTTCTATTTGTGCTTCTATTTTATCTCTTACTTTTACAAATATATCATACTCTAAATTAACAACCTTTTCTTCTGCTCCAAGTATTTGGTTTTCTAAGTTTTTTAATTCTTCTGTAATATATCTTTCACCATTTGTTAGAGTTTGCTTTCTAATATATCTATCTGTTGGCACTAATGAAATATTTGATTTTGAAACTTCTATATAATATCCAAATACTTTGTTAAATCCAACTTTTAGAGCTTTTATGCCTGTTTTTTCTCTTTCTTCCGCTTCTAATTGCACAATCCATTTTTTGCCATCTGTTGTTGCTGTTTTTAATTTATCAACTTCTTCATTAAATCCAAGTTTTATTAATCCACCTTCTTTTACACTAATTGGTGGTTCTTCAACTATTGTTTTATCTATTAGTTCATATATATCTTCTAATGTATCTAAATTATTATACAAATTTACCAAAAGCTCAGACTTACAATTAGCAAGCACTTTCTTTACTCCTGGAAGTTGACCTGCTGATGTTTTAAGAGAAATTAAATCTCTACCATTAGCACTTCCATATGATATCTTTCCTGCTAATCTTTCTATATCATATACTTTTTTTAAGCTATCTATTATATCTCCTCTTAATATAATATTATCCTTTAATTCAGCTACTGCATCTAACCTTTGGTTTATTTTTTTTGTGCTTATTAAAGGATTATTAAGCCATCTTCTAATAAGTCTTCCTCCCATAGATGTTGAGGATTTATCTAGCACCCATAAAAGAGTTCCTTTTTTAGTTTTATCTCTAAGTTTCTCTGTTATTTCTAAATTTCTTCTTGCATTTATGTCTAATGCCATATATTTAGTTGTATTATATATTACCAATTTATTTATATGGTCTAAACTATTTTTTTGAGTGTCTAATAAATACGCTAGTAGAGCATTTGTAGCAGGTATTGATAAATTATATGCTTCTATATTTTCAATTTCATTATTTTCATCATCTATAATTTTATATTTTTCTATTAGTTTTTCTTTATCATTTACAAATTTGTCCTCATCAAGTCTTGTTACATATACTTCAAATCTTTCTTTTATCTTGTCAATTTCTTCTTTAGAATCGAACATCATTTGATTCACAACAAGTTCTGCTGGAGAATATTTTGAAATTTCGTCCATAAGAGATGTAAAGTTATTTGTTTCTCTTATTTCAGTTGTTCTAAAATCACCTGTTGTCACATCACATACAGTTATCCCAAAATATATCCCATTTTTATAAACACACATTATATAATTATTTTTCCTATCGTCTAGTAAATTAGCCTCTATAACAGTTCCTGGTGTTATAACTCTTATAACATCTCTTTTAACCATTCCTTTGGCTTTTTTGGGATCTTCCATTTGCTCACAAATAGCAACTTTATATCCTTTTGCAATTAGTTTTGAAATATAATTCTCTGACGCATGATATGGAACACCACACATAGGTGCTCTTTCTTCCATTCCACACTCTTTTCCTGTAAGTGTTAGCTCTAATTCTCTAGAAACATTAATTGCATCATCAAAAAACATTTCATAAAAATCGCCTAATCTATAAAATAGTATACAATCTTTGTATTGATTTTTAGTATCCAAATAATGTTGCATCATTGGTGAATATCCTGCCATTATTTTAACCTCCATTCGAGCTAATTTAGCTCTAATATCTCTCCTTTTAAATACCATTTATGTTCAGATATTATTTTTACATTTACAACTTTTCCAATTGCATCCTCAGCTGCTTCAAATATAACTACTTTATTAGTATCTGTTCTTCCTGTTAAAAATTTATTATTTGTTTTGCTATATCCTTCTACAAGCAATTCAAAGTTTTTGCCTATATACTCTTTATTGTTTTCTTCTACTAATCTTTCATATAACTCTTTTAATCTATCAAATCTTTTATGTTTAATATCTTCTGGAATTTGATTTTCCATTTCATCAGCTGGTGTTCCTTTTCTTCTAGAATATATAAACATAAAAATTTGCTCGAATTTAACCTTTCTTACCACATCTAAAGTATCTTCAAAATCCTCTTCTGTTTCTCCTGGAAAGCCTACGATTATATCTGTAGAGAACTTTACATTAGGAATCATTTTTTTCATCTTATCAACTAAATTTAAATATTGCTCTTTTGTATAAACTCTATTCATCACTTTAAGCACATTTGTACTACCAGATTGAAGTGGCAAATGAATAAACTTAGAAACATTTTTACAATCTCTTATAGCCTCTATAACGTCATCTGTAAAATCCTTAGGATGTGGTGAAATAAATCTAATTTTTTCTATTCCATCAATTTCATTAACAGCTCTTAATAATTTAGCAAATGAATTTATCTCTGATGTAACTTCGCCTTTCTCCCTTTCAACTCTCATGTATGAGTTAACATTTTGTCCAAGCAACGTAATTTCTTTGTAGCCTTCCTTTGCTAAATTGCTTATCTCTTGCAAAATATCTTCTGGACTTCTACTTCTTTCTCTACCACGCACATATGGAACAATACAATATGTACAAAAATTGTTGCATCCATTCATTATAGTAACAGATGCTCTTATATTATCATCTCTTTTAATAGGAAGCCCTTCTATAATCTCTCCATCAATATCCAATATATCCGTTATTTTTCTATTATCAATTATAGCATCATATAAATCCTTTGGAAATTTATACAAAGTATGAGTACCAAAAATAACATCATATTTATAACTTTTCTTTATTTTATCAACAATATGCTTTTCTTGCATCATGCAACCACCAATAGCAATTATTGTCCCCTTTGCTTCCTTTTGCTTTTTAACCTCACCTAACTTACCAAAAAGCTTTTCTTCAGCATTTTCTCTTACACAACAAGTATTATATATAACCAAATCTGCATCCATTATATCATCAGTCTCAGTATAACCCATTTTCTCAGCCATACCACAAATCTTTTCAGAATCATTCTCATTTAGCTGGCACCCCATGGTTAATATGTAATATTTCAAATTCTTCCCATCATTTATTGTTTTAACTTTATCTATATATGTTAATTCATTTTCTATATCCGATTTTTTCATTAAAATTCTATCCTCTCTGCTCCCATTTAACTACTATATTTTACATGAAAAAAGCACTTTTTTCAAGTGCTTTTGCCAAACTTGTCACCAAAAGGGACAGGCTCTTTTGTGCCAGACTTGTCATCAATAGGGACAGACTCTTTTGTGCCAGACTTGTCATCAATAGGGACAGACTCTTTTGTGCCAGACTTGTCATCAATAGGGACAGACTCTACTCAGTTATAATAGATTTTCTTTTAGTAGCCTGTTATTAAAAGTGATATAGATAAATTTAAGGTATAGTCTGTCCCTAAAAGTGACATAAATGGCACTAAAGAGCCTGTCCCCTAAACTGACATTTTATTTGCAAAATCTGTGTTTTCCTATTGTGACTGTCATTGGTCTAGACCAAATCCATTTATTAGTAGCTGTTGCTGGATTAAAATAGTATATTGCTCCATTAGATGGATCCCACCCATTTAATGCATCTTGTGCTGCTTTTTTTGCAGTATCATTTGGGGTTAAATTTATTTGTCCATCACTTACTACATCAAATGCTCCTTTTTGATAAATTACTCCTGATACAGTATTGGGAAATGAGCTATTTCTTACCCTATTTAAAACAACTGCTGCTACTGCCACTTGCCCTGTATAGGGTTCTCCTCTTGCTTCTCCATACACCAGTCTACTTAATAAGTTTAAATCATTTGAATTTGTTGATGAACTTGAATTATTCGATGAACTTCCTGAATTTCCACTGTTCCCTGATGAGTTAAATATTCCCATTGCTTGTAATGTTTTAGTTCCTGCTATTCCATCTACTACTAATCCATTCTTTTTTTGAAATCTTTTTACTGCTTCTAATGTTTGACTTCCATATATTCCATCCACATTTCCGTTATAATATCCCCATCTTTTTAATTTTGCTTGTATTGTTCTTACCTCTTCTCCTCTTGAGCCATATTTAGATAATGCATATATCTCGTTATTTCTAAAGAACACATTGTATGAAATAAATATTAAGCTAACTAAAAAGATTATTATAATTGCTTTTATATTCTTTTTTACTTTTAAAGCCAATATAAAACACCACTTTCTATAAACAAAATAAACAATTTTATCTTATTTTATCCGAAATTGGTGTTATTATACATTTTATTAAAATATTCCAATTATATTTCCGTCTTCATCTAAATCTATATTTTCTGCTGCCGGAACCTTTGGAAGTCCTGGCATTGTCATTATTTTTCCTGTTATAGCTACAACAAATTCAGCTCCAGATTTTAATATAACTTCATTTACATGTATTTTAAATGGTTCTAAGCACTCCAAATTCTTTTGGTCATCAGAAAAAGAATATTGTGTTTTAGCAATACATACAGGTAAGTTTCCATATCCTAATTCTTCTATTCTTTTTATTTGTTCTTCTGCTTCTTTGGTATATTCTACTCCCTCTGCTCCATATACTTTTGTTGCCACATCCTGTAATTTCTCTTTTAAGCTTTCTTTTAAATCATACATGTAATGTAATTTAGAATCTTTTTTTGTTAATTCAACAATTTTTTCAGCTAAATCTGTAGCACCTTCTCCACCTTTTTCCCAACTTTCTACTAAACTTAATTCTATTCCTTGCTCTTTTAATTTGTTACGCAAAAATTCAATTTCATTTTCTGTGTCTTGCGTATATTTATTTATTGCTACAATTACATTTAAACCATATTTGTTTTTTAAGTTATCTACATGTCTTAAAAGATTGTTAAATCCTCTTTCTAACGCTTCAATACTTTCGTTTTGAATTTCATCTTTTGTCATTCCACCATGATATTTTAATGCTTTAATTGTAGCCACGCAAACTACTGCATCTGGTTTGATTTCTGCCTTTCTGCATTTTATATCCAAGAATTTTTCTGCACCTAAATCAGCTCCAAATCCTGCTTCTGTTATTACGTAATCTCCTAACTTTAGTGCAAGACGAGTTGCAATAATACTATTACATCCATGAGCTATATTAGCAAATGGACCACCATGTACAATAGCTGGCACTTTTTCTAAAGTTTGAACTAAGTTTGGATTTAATGCATCTTTTAATAGAACAGTTAATGCTCCATCAGCCTTTAAATCTCGTGCTGTTATCGGCTTTTCATCCTTAGTATATCCAACAATTATATTTCCAATTCTCCTTTTTAAGTCGTTTATATCAGTAGCTAAGCAAAATATTGCCATTATTTCTGATGCAACAGATATATCAAAACCATCTTCTCTTGGCACAACTTTCTTTTCACCAGATAGTCCTGTTTCTACTTTTCTTAGTTGTCTATCATTTAAATCAACACACCTTTTCCATGTTACTTTATCAAATCCAAGGCTGTTTCCAAAATAAATGTGGTTATCTATCATGGCAGATAGAAGATTGTTAGCAGATGTAATTGCATGAATGTCTCCTGTAAAATGTAAATTAATATCCTCCATTGGGGCTATTTGTGAATGTCCTCCACCTGTTGCTCCACCTTTTATTCCAAATACTGGTCCTAAAGATGGTTCTCTTAAAGCTAAAATTGGCTTTTCTCCAATTTTTTTAAGCCCATCTGCAAGTCCTATTGCCATTGTTGTTTTACCTTCTCCTAATGGTGTTGGATTTATTGCAGTTACTAAAACTAGTTTTCCATCTTTTTTAGCTTTTAAATTTTTCATTATATTTAAATTTATTTTAGCTTTATATTTTCCATATAGCTCTAAACTTTCATCTGGAATTCCTATACTTTCTGCAATTTTTTGTATTTTTTCTAGTCTTGTGTTTCTTGCAATCTCTACATCTCCCATAACTTACCTTCTTTCTAACCAAATATTAGACCTACTATTACCCCAATTAAAGCACCAACAAAAACTTGTACTGGTGTATGTCCTAGAACTTCCTGTAGTTTTTCTGTAACTTCTACATTTGTAAGTCCTGGTGTTTGAACTATTTTGTTAAGAAGTTTTGCTTGCTTTCCTGCTGCTCTTCTTACTCCTGCCGCATCATACATTACTACAAATGCAAATACTACGGACAATCCAAATATTGCAGAATTTACCCCATAATTTTTGCCTATCATTGTAGCTAATGCAATAACAACTGCAGAGTGAGAACTTGGCATTCCTCCTGCACCTAATATTCTTTTAAAATTAAATTTTTTTGTAGTTACTAAATCATATATTAACTTAAAAAGTTGTATAAAAAACCATGTTGCAAATGGTATTATTAAATATCTGTATTCGTAAATAAACCCCATCATCTTTCCTATTCCTCGTTTTGTACAAATTTCTCTTCTGATAAATTACCGTCTTCATCTTTTATAAGCATTGTAATTTTCTTTTCTGCTTCTTCAAGCATTTTGTTACATTCTTTAGATAACTTCATTCCCTCTTCAAATTTAGATACTGAATCATCTAAGTTTAATTCTCCTTTTTCAAGTTCTAATGCAATTTCTTCTAATTTTTTCATTTTATCTTCAAAGCTTGTATTCTCTTCCATTATAATTCTCCTTTATTTTTCTGAAACTGTTTCTGTACTTAAGTTAACGTATAAATACATAGATCTATCAGGAGTTCCATATTTTACTATATATCTTCCTGCTCCATCTATATCATCAACTTCAAAATTCAAACCTTCTGTACTACCATATTCATTTTCATAATATTTTTTAGCTAGTTCTACTGCTCTTTTTTCTCTATCAGCATTAGTTCCGGCCACAACTTCAGAATTAGATGTAGAGCTTTGTTTTGGTTTTTCCTCTTCTTCTGTTGTTTTCACAGCTTCTTCTTCATTATTATCTTCTTCAGGTATAGCCACTTCTTCCTCTACTACATTGTTTTCTTCAATTATTTCATTTACTTCATTTGATATTTTCATATCTTCACTTTGCATTGTATTTGTCTCGTTTATGTTAGCTTGTTCTGATTTTGTTCCTCTATATACAAGCCACGATACTAATAATATTAAAACAATTATTATAACTACTCCTACAACTTTTTTTGTACCTTTACTCATATGTATTCCTCCTTATAAAATTTTTGCCTTTGCTATTCCATCTGTTAGCCTTAAATCTACTTCATCATCTTTTTTTACATCACTAACTGATTTTATAACTTTTCCATTTTTTTGAATTATTGAATAACCTCTTGTTAAAGTTTTTAATGGACTTAAAGCATCTAGTTTAGATATTTGTTTTATCATATTTGTCTTTTTATCTTTATATATGCTCATCATACTATTTTGAATAGATTTTATTTTTAAATCTATAATCATATATTTTTCATTTATTTTTTGTGTTGGCTCTTTAAACACTCTACTATTCATACACTTTTCATATCTTAGTCGCATTAGCTCTACTTTTTTCTTTAGTGCCAATTTAAATCTATTACTATATGAGTCTAATTTTAAAACTAAATCTGATATGTTTGGTACTGCTAACTCTGCTGCTGCAGAAGGTGTTGGTGCTCTTAAATCTGCAACAAAATCTGCAATCGTAAAATCAGTTTCATGCCCCACAGCTGATATTACAGGTAATTTCGAATCATATATTGCTCTTGCGACAATTTCTTCATTAAATGGCCATAAATCTTCTAATGAACCTCCACCTCTGGCTATTATTATTACATCAGCTAATTGTTTGTCATTCATTAATTTTATTGCATCTGCTATTTTTTCAGCCGCTCCTTCACCTTGTACTGGAACTGGAAGTAATTTAATGTATACATTTGGATTTCTTCTTGTAGACACATTAATTATATCTTTTATAACTGCCCCAGTATTTGATGTGAGAACACCTATACATTTTGGAAATGTTGGGATTTGCTTTTTGTGATTTACATCAAAAAGCCCTTCTTTTTCAAGTTTAGCTTTCAATTCTTCATATGCTTTATATAAGCTTCCCATACCATCTTCTTGCATTGCTTTGACATATATTTGATATACACCGTCTCTTTCAAATACAGATACTGTACCAAATGCCATAACTTTCATTCCATCACGTGGTTCAAATTTCAATCTAACAGCTGAGCTTTTAAACATTATGCACTTTATTAAAGAATTTTCATCTTTCAAAGTAAAATATAAATGCCCTGTATAATGATGCTTGTAATTTGAAATTTCTCCCTTTACTAAAACATTATTTAATACTTCATCTGAATCAATTTTGTTTTTTATGTATTTATTTAGTTCTGTTACACTTATTGGATTATATGTCATTAGTTTTCTACTACTCCTTGTTATCCTCGTTATTTTGATTTTTCTTGGCAGAATTGTTATCCTTTTCTTCTTTTTTGTCTATTTCATTTCTTTTAACAATGCTTGCTAAAACCCCATTTATAAAACTTGGTGCTTTTGTATCTGAATATTCTTTTGCAAGTTCCACCGCTTCGTTTATTACAACTTTATATGGTGTATTTAAATAAAGCATCTCAAATATAGCAATCTCTAAAATTACTATATTTACTTTTGAAACTCTATCGTAACTCCATTTTTCAGATAAACACTCTTCTATTTGTTTTCTTATTTGTTTGCCATGTCTTTTGGTTCCATAAACAACATCTTTAATATATTTAGATGTAGCTCTACCGTGTATGTTTCTCTCTTCAAAAAACATTTCAACATTTTCTTTATATTCTTCATATTTTACATTTTGAGATTCTAAACTATATACTATTTCAAATGCTACTTTTCTATTATCTGACATACTCATTTTGCTATCTTTCCCCTTTTTATAATTTGTCTATAAAATTTTTAAGTTTATCTTTTACACTGTTTTTGTTATGCTGAAAATAATAACCTGCATAACCACATACTACAATTAAAACTATTGCAATTATTAATTCATAGAATTTCGTTAATAATAATAAAATAGCTATAATTACTCCTATAATCATGCCACCATATTGAGACATGAAACTTTTAAAATCGTCCATACCAGCTTCTTCCTTTCATATGATTCCAATTAAAAAATTGTTATCTTTTGTTATTTTTCTCCCTCAATCGTTGTCTGCTCTATGTCTTTTACTGGTTCTATATTCTTCACTTTTATATTTACTTCCTTTACCTCTAAATCTGATGCTTTCTTTATTGTATCTTTAATTTTGTTTTGAAGATTTGTAGACAATTCTTTAATAACAGCATTTTCTTTAACTGTTAAATTAACAAAAACATTTAGATTATTTTCTTTATCTAGTTCTATTTTTGTAGTAACATCTTCTGCACTATCAAAACCTTTTACGACACCATTTACAAGGTTTTCAATTGTCTCTCTAGTAATTAAAAGCTTTCCGTTTGAATTTTCTAACAATATTCCTTTTTTGTTCTCCTCATCATCTTTTGCACTTGAATCAAAGAAAATACATTTTATTGAAAGTAATATAAATATTATGCTTAAAGTCAAAAGAATTTTAGATGTTACTTCATTCTTTATCGCAATTTCTAAAGCATCTTCTACAAATCTATAATCTAACCACCCAAATATTGTTAAACATAGTACAACTGAAATTATAAGCATTATTGTTGAAAAAAGTATTAATGATAATTTTTCTAATTTTCTCATTTTATTTTCCTACCTTTCCGCTACTTAGAAAAGGCACTCTAAAATTATTTTATTTCAACTTCTGCAATCTATATTCATAATATTTTGAAATAATGTAATTTTTAAAGTGCCTTATAAATATTATTCTGGTTTATTAGAACCATCTTGTTTCATTTCTTCTACATTATTTGCATCAGTATTAACACCTTGAACATGAACATTTACATCTAAAACTTTTAGTCCAGTCATACTTTCAACAGCTTTTTTAACTCTATTTTGAATTTCAAAAGCAACATCTGGAATTCTTACTCCATATTCCACGATTATGTTAACATCTATTCTAGTTTCTTTTTCTCCGGCTTCCACTTTAATACCTTTAGCAAAGTTTTTCTTACCACTAAATACTTCAGAAATTCCTCCTGCGAAACCTCCTGCCATTGAAGAAACTCCTGGCACTTCTGAAGCTGCTGCTCCGGCAATAACCGCAATAACGTCATCTGCTATTTTTATGTTTGAATTATTTTCAAGTGTTACCTCTCCTTCATTTTCTACATTGTTTGTAACTTCATTTATTTCTTTATTATCTTCCATTACTTTACCTCCTTAAAGAATTCTAAGAAAAAGCATGTTACGCTTTTTTAATACCATTAGTATATCAATTATTACAACTTTTTACAACAGTTTTTATAAAAAATTAATTTTTTTAAAATTTACAAAAGAAAACGGGCTCGTTTTTTTAATTTTATATAAAACAATTGTGCCAATGGGTTCAGTACACATGAAAATGAACCCTCCTTATTAAACTTTTTTGTCTAATAATTGGGGTTCACTTCACTGTCTCCATTGGCACAATTCCTATTTTATAAACTATTCTTCTTCTTTATTTCCTGCTTCTAAGTCTTTCATTGTTAAATTTATTCTTCCTTGATGGTCTATTTCATATACTTTTACTGTAACTTCATCACCTACAGAAAGTACATCTTCAACTTTTTCAACTCTTTTATTTGAAATTTTCGATATATGAAGTAATCCTTCTTTTCCTCCTCCTACATCTACAAATGCTCCAAATGACATTATTCTTGTAACTATACCATCATATATTCCACCAACTTCAATTTCTCTTGCAATATTTTCAATCATTTTTAATGCTTTTTTTCCACTTTCTGGATCATTTGAATAAACACAAACTTTGCCATCCTCTTCAATATCAATTTTTACTCCTGTTTCTTCAATAATTTTATTAATCATTTTTCCGCCAGGTCCTATTACATCTTTTATTTTGTCTACACTTATTTGTGTTGTATTTATTCTTGGTGCATATTTAGAAATATCTGCTCTTGGTTTATCTATAACAGGAAGCATTATTTCATCTAATATATAATCTCTTGCAACTTTTGTTCTTTCAAATGCTTCTTTTATTATGTCATATGTTAAACCATCTATTTTTATATCAACTTGTATTGCTGTTATTCCATCTTTTGTACCACCTACTTTAAAGTCCATGTCTCCAAAGAAGTCTTCTATTCCTTGAATATCTGTAAGCATTATATAGTTACTTGTATCTTCTTTATCTGTTACTAGTCCTGTTGAAATTCCTGCAACTAGCTTTCTAATAGGAACACCTCCATCCATTAATGCTAATGTACTACCACATATACTTGCTTGTGATGTTGATCCATTTGAAGATAATACTTCAGATACTACTCTTATTGCATATGGAAATTCTTCTTCTGATGGTAATACTGGAACTAATGCTTTTTCTGCTAAAGCTCCATGCCCTATTTCTCTTCTTCCTGGACCTCTTGATGGTCTTGCTTCACCTACTGAATATGAAGGGAAATTATATTGATGCATATATCTTTTTTCTGTTTCTTCATCAATTCCATCTAATATTTGTTCTTCACTTTTCATTCCAAGTGTTACAATTGACATTACTTGTGTTTGTCCTCTTGTGAAAATTGCACTTCCATGTACTCTTGGAAGTACTCCAACTTCACATGAAAGAGGTCTTATTTCATCAATTTTTCTACCATCTGGACGTTTGTGCTCTTTTAATATCATCTCTCTTACACATGCTTTTTCTAAGTCATGTATACTGTCTGCTATGTCTGATTTTCTCTCCTCTTCTGCCTCTTCGCCATATTTTTCTATAACATAAGCTGTAATATCTTCTGTTATTTTATCTATATTTGCATCTCTTACTTCTTTATCTGTAGCTTGTACATCTTGATACATTCTATCTTTGAAATGCTCAACAATATCTTGATAAAATTCCGGATCTACTGCAAATGATTTATATTCAAATTTTGGCTTTCCTATTTCTGCTTTTATATCCGATATAAAATTACAAATGTTTTTAATTTCAATATGAGCTTTTTCAATTGCTTCTAACATTTTTTCATTAGGTATTTCATCTGCTCCTGCTTCTATCATAGTTATTTTATCTAATGTTCCTGCAACTGTTGCAGTTAATTTGCTTCTTTTTCTTTGCTCTACTGTTGGATTAATAACTATTTCTCCATCTACCCAGCCAACGGCTACTGCTGCAGTTGGTCCTCCAAATGGTATATCTGAAATTGAAAGTGCAGCACTTGCACCAATCATACTACAAACTTCTGGACTATTATCCTGCTCAACTGATAATACTGTTGCTGTAACACATACATCATTTCTAAAATCTTTTGGAAATAGAGGACGAAGAGGTCTATCTATTGCTCTTGATGTAAGTATTGCCTTTTCTGATGGTTTTCCCTCTCTTTTGTTAAATCCCCCAGGAATTTTTCCCACTGAATATAATTTTTCTTCATAATCTACTGAAAGTGGAAAAAAGTCTATTCCTTCTCTTGGCTCTTTCGAAGCTGTAACATTTACCATTACAACTGTATCTCCATATCTTACTACTATGCTTCCATTTGCTAGTCCTGCTATTTTACCTGTTTCAATACTTAAATTTCTTCCTGCTAATTCTGTACTATAAGTTTTAACCATTTTCTATTTGTATGATAATAAAATTATCATACTACTCCTTTCTTTTTTATATTTAATTAATAGCACCTTAATTAGCTGTAACCTCTATACTATGCTTTTGTTATATTTTGATTTTTTGTCCATAGCAATAAATTATAAATTTTGTAGATTGAAGCCTGTCCCCAAAGCTGACAAACTTGGCAGAAAAGAGCCTGTCCCTAAAACTGACAAAAGCACATTATACAAGCTACTTACTAATTTTTGTGCTATTTAATTAGCCGTTTTTAAAAATCAATTTCTCGCAAATGGACGTTTAAGCCTATAACGCCAAACGCCCACCACAATAAATTATTTTCTTAATCCTAATTTTGCAACTATGTCTCTATATCTTTGAATATCTTTTTTGCTTAAATAGTTAAGTAAGTTTCTTCTTGAACCTACCATTTTTAAAAGTCCTCTTCTTGAATGATTGTCTTTTTTATGAACTTTTAAGTGTTCTGTTAATTCGTTAATTCTTTCTGTTAAAAGAGCGATCTGAACCTCTGGAGAACCAGTATCTTTTTCATCTCTTCTATATGTTGCAATAATTTCTTGTTTTCTTTCTGTTGTCATAATATACACCTCCTAAAATTTATGTTATTTGCCTTCAACTGAGTTATAGTGGTGTTATTTTCCTATAACTAAGTAGAGGTACTTTTTAACATTAAGTATTGTATCACAAAAACTTAATAATTGCAAGCCCTATTTTATACATACTGCTAAGACGAAAATTTCACTTTATGTTGAACAGTAACGTTTATATGACAATACGTAATACTTACTTAAACTTTAACAAACTTTTTTAATAATTATAATCTTCTTTACTTAATGTTGGAAATTTAAACTTTATACTTCCTGGTGATAAATATCCATCTTCTTTATGATTTATAAAAAACTTGTTAGATCCTCTTAAGAAGTTTTCATATCTATCTTCTTCAGTTATATAGGCATTTCCTATTGCAACGGGATCGTCCCATGTTGTATCTATTGCATACCAATTATTATTTATTTGAACATAATTCCATGCGTGTGATTCTGTTTCTCCATTAGAGTTTGTTCCTATTCCGCTAACTAATATACAAGGAATTCCTATTGCGTCCATTATATATTTATATGCTCTTGCATATCCTTCACATACTGCTTTTTCTTCTACAAGTGCTCCTACTATTGAATATGGTTCTTCTGATTCGAAATTTATATCATATTCTACTGTGTTAATTAGCCAGTTATGTACTTGTCTCATTTTTTCCACATTGTCATATTGAGATACTTGATTTGTAATTTCATTTCTCATAGCATTTAATAAATTTAATGTTTGGTCAATTTCTTCTTTATTACTAAAATTTGGCTTTAAGTATGAATTATTATCTCCATTAGATAATTCTACTGTATGTGTTGATTTTCTTCCGATTGTTCTCGTTTTTGTAATTAAAGTAAGTTTTTCAACATCAATATAAAATAAATCCATATGATCATATGTATACGCATTCCAAGCTGATTGAAATGCTATATTTAAAGTTTCTTCTCCTCCTTCTGAGTTTAATAAATCATTAAACTTTGTTCCGAAATCAATTTTATATGTTCCAGATTTCATATTTTCTTTATTATCTTCAAAACCTTTATATATTGTTTTACCATATGCATCTAATTGATTATAGTAATAACTATTTTGTGCTGTAGATGATGTATTATTACCAGCTTTATTGTCATCTACAATAATTGGCTCATGTGCTGATACATTTTCTATTTGCGTATCTGCTTCTGCACTTGCCGGAATTAAACTATTTATTATCCCACCTATAGTAATTTGTCCTTCCCCTTTAGGCATAAGTCCAAAAAAGTCTGAAAATACCATTTGATATATTAGAAAACCAAATACCAACATTATTAATATAGTTAATACAATTAATAAAATTGAAACTCTTCCCTTTTCTTTCATTAATCTACCTCTTTCAACTGTTTTATCATTAAATCTGCAAATACTCCATAGCCAACTTTTGCATCATTTACCAACACATGTGTTACAGCTCCTATAAATTTACCATTTTGTATTATAGGTGCTCCACTCATTCCTTGTATTATTCCTCCTGTTTTTTCTATAAGCCTTGCATCTGTTATTTTTATTAACATACTTTTATTATCTTGATTATTATCTTTAAATAATTTTTGTATTTCTATTTCGTATTTTTCTGTTTTACCATTTTCTAATTCACATAGAATATGTGCTTTTCCTGTATTTATCTCACTTCTATCTGCCACTTCCATTTCTGCTAGGTTTTGTATATTAAGTGCATTTGTATTTGTTATAGTTCCATAAACCCCAAAATCCGTATTCTTAGAAATATCACCTATAGTTACACTATTGTCTATACTTCCCTTTATTTCTCCTGGAATACCGTTCTTTCCTTTCACTATGTCTAGTATTTTTGCTGTTACTAATTCCCCATTTGCTATATTTATTAATTCATAAGTATCTACATCATTAATTCCATGCCCAAGAGAGGCAAAACTTCCTGTTGAGGGTTCATAAAATGTAATAGTTCCTACTCCGGCAGCTGCATCTCTGACCCAAAGTCCTATTTTATATTCATCATTTGATGTTTTAGCAGGTTCTATTTGAGTCAATACTATTTTATCTTCATTATTAACATATTTTATTTCTATGTTTCTTCCATTACAAGCATTAACACATTCTGTAAGTTCATCTGAGGTTGTTATTTTTTTATTATTTACTTCTATTATTCTATCTCCTGCTTCTATACCTGAGTTTTCGTATGGTCTTTTTCCTTCTATTTCAGACATTCCCACCACTAATACACCTTCGGTGTATAATTTCATCCCTATTGTTTTTCCGAGTGGAATTACTGTTGTTTTAGGTATAACATTAACTGTTACATCTTTTACAGGAATAATGTTAAATAAATTTAACTCTAAATCTTTTTTACCTACTTGTTCTGTTAATTTCTCATTTAAACTACTTGATGCTTGCATGGTTTGTTTATTTTTAATGCTTATTCCTAAAACTGTATCTATTTTTAAATTTTCCCCTTGCATTAAAATAATACTATTGGGAAACATTGTTATATTGCAAATATATGCGTAAATAGTTATTAATATTAGAACTGTTAATATTTTTTTATATAATTTCATGGTTATCCTTCTTTCTACTAATAGGATAACCATGATGAATTTTTTTAAACCTTTTTTCTAACTTTTACTCATTTGTTTGTAAATTTATATTAGATTTATATATATCTTGCCTTTCTCTTGCTAAAGCTGTCATATATGCTTGTCTAATTTTTTCATATTCTGCGGTTGAAAAACTTGCTGTTCCACTTCCCCCATTTTCGGTTTTATCATAATATTTAATTAAGTCCACACCTGCAATTATGTCTTGGAGGTCATATTCTGCAGTAGCATTTACAATACAGTTATAACATCCTGTTATATATTGCGTTGAAACATTTTGCGGATAATAATATACTGAATTATTTTCATTAATGTCTACAGTTTGTCTTTGGAAGCCGTATGTAGGATATGCTCCTACTATTGATAAAGTATTATCTTCTACTCCTTGTAATAGTTTTTCACATCCTGGTTGATGATACTCTCTACTTCCGTTGCTTTGTGCTACAATATATATATTCTCTGGTTTTATAACTTCTTTATTTATATTGTTTGTAACTATCGCATAATTACTATAAAATCTAAAACCAATTGACATACCCTGTAAAAATGTTGTTAATGATACATTATTTAAAATTTTGTACCAATCTGCATCAGATAATACTGGCATTGCAAAATCATATAAATTATTTCTTGCCTCATAGTTGTCTATTACAACTGATAAAGTAGTTTCAATTGATTTTCTTATTACTGATAGTCTATGGTTATTAAATGCAGATTCTGAAAGTAGTGGATTGTTATTTTCTCCCGGAACAAGCATTGTACCAGCTACACTATCTGATAAGTATGTGTTTCTTTCGTCTCCTGTTAAATCTCCTAATTTTCTTGTAGAATCTTCAAATAATAATAAATCATTTTCATCTATTTCTGATAATTTTGATTCTTCCACTACCCATTTACTAAATTTATAAGCTTCGTTATAATAATCAAATGCACTTGTGCTACAAATATGGTCTCCTCCTCCATATTTTTGTCTGTTCTCATTTAGATATGCAACTATTTCTGGTGCATTTACATATGATTTTTTTGATTCATTTGTATAATAAAAATACTGTGCACCACTTCCATGTCCATCTTGATAGATTTTATTATTTTGATAAACTATGTAATAATAATCTCCTTCCTCAATTGATGAATCATCATTTACTGTAATTAAGTGCTCTACTAATGATTCTGGTTTTATATTTACATTACCATCATATGTTAATGTTTTACTGTTTTCATTTATATTTGTTACTTTAGATGGATCTATTAAATATCCTGATCTTGCCACATAACTTCCGTCTGCCTGTGCATTTCCATAAACAGTTATATAATTGTCTAATGTATAATTTATTATTACAATATCTCCATTATTTAATGCATATTTTGCTGAATAATACACATATGGTTTTAAGCCATTATCATATTCATTTGCATCTGTATTTATTTGTACTCTATCTTCTTCTCCTCCACTAACTGGTATTTGTGTTGTGGAGTATACATTATCATATGAGGTATATATATAATATCCATCATATAATGTATATAAAAGTGCTGGAGTATAATCACGCAAATCTTGTGCAGATTGAACATATCCTCCCATTGATGTGACCAGAGAATTATAAAAAGTATTAACAGCTGCTTCTATATCCCTTATCTTTGAATTACTTATTCCTGAATATTTGTTATTTACAGTATTTAATTGAAATGCCTTAACAGAATCATATGTTGCATTTATTAAGTTTGAATCATATTTGGCTTGTAATAATATCGCATCAATTTGATTTTGTATATATACAGACATAACCATTGATATTGGCACTATTATTAATACACAAATTATCGCTAAATATTGTAATTTCATATGTAATTTACCTTTCTTCCTTTAGTAAAAAATAGAGATAGAATAAAAACTCTACCCCTACATATGTATCATTGTAGAGACAGATGCATTATCTGCCCAACAATATATTTTTATTTTAATCTTCTCCACTTGTACTACCATTTACTGCTACTACACCTGTACTTTGTCCAGCTATCTGATAAGAATCATTTCCTGAAATTGCATAGAAAAAGTTTCTTAAAAGTTGAGATATAGTTTTATTTGTATTTTTTGCCGTTACAGTTATAATATCCCCTTCTTTTAATCTAATTCTACCTGTATCATCTAATAATTGTTCCACTTGTGTAGTATAAATATTGTAATATAAATTTTCACCTATTTTTGTTACTTCTGCTTGAGTTGTTTTTACTCCAGGATTTTCATCAAGTTGTTGAATTAAAACTTCAACATCAAAAGAGTTTCCTGTTGCAGAAATTTCTGATAAATATGCATCATAATCTTCTAATGTCATTTTTCCAGTAGTTCTTACATTTTCTACAAATTCACTAGTAGCAGTTTGTACAGCAAGTTGAGATATATCGTCATTTCTTTCGGCAAGTGACATTAGAGGAAATATAAACATTAATATTGCAGCTAAAAATATTGCGACTACGGTAATTAAACTATCTCCCATATTATTTCCTCCTATTTATAGATTTAGTTTTATTTTTTATTTAATAAGAAATTTATATCAAATAAAAAACGAATAAATAAACTATATATCTATATTATACATTATTTTTATTTGTAAATCAACAAATCGGTTTTAAAGAAATGTAATCATATTTACAAACAAAAATTAGAAATTACATAAAATTAAAAAATATTTTATCTTTCTCTATAAATTATTACTCTTTTGGTTTGTGGTTTTACTTCTGTTGTAGATGCATTATCTGTAACATATTCTCCAGAACCAGAACCAGTATCATCATCAGATACATCATTATACACATACCATCCAAGAAATTCATCAAACTGAGTATCTTTAAATCTTTCTACAAAGCTTGACGTTCCAGACCATCCATGTACACTACTACTTGAATAATTATAATCTACTCCATTTCCACTTGGTGACAAAAATGTTGTACCAGATAAAAATGCGTCCATATTTTGTGTCATGTAGTAGTCTTGTGTATTTCCACCTGTTCCAGATGTTGTCCATGGTTCACGACGTCTTTGCTCTTCATTAGCATCAAAAGAACAAACTCTTTCGTCTTTTCCACCAAAATACCTATTATGATAGCCTACGCTCCAAAGATTTGGGTCTGTCTGTGTTTTGTATATTGGCATAAAATTATTAGTACTATCTAAAAAAATTACAGTATAATTTTCTCTATAATAATTATAGAGAGTAGGTATAATTGTTTCAAGTCCTACAACTCTACTTGTTCCCATATCTACTGTATTTTCTATATACTCAATATACTCAGAAACATCAGACGTTCTTAATACAATGTCTGATGTTTCTTTTGCTTGTGAAAACATAACCATTGCTAAAGACAAAGCCATAGTAAATACCATTACCGCGAATGCTATTTTTAATGCGTCTACAGCATTTTCCATATAACTCTTCCTTTACATTTAATTAGCTTTTATTTTTAATTAATCACTAAGCTCCTTGTTGAACAACATAAATTGTTGTGATTTTACCTGAACTTGGATCATATCCAAAAGAAACTTGATATGTTCTTCCAGATTGTATAGCATTTGATGTCTCTTGTAAACCTGTTGTTGAAGCTGCTCCCTCAACATCAACTTCATCTACAGAAACTTCTGTCTCACCTGCTGCTGTTAAAACTTGTACTTTTTCTGAATCGTCTGTTGCTGTTAAATTGTGTTGTTTTACTGTATTTATTAATGTTTTTACTCTTGATCCTCTTACTGCATTTCCTTCGTATGAATCAAATTCTGAATTATATGCTGTAACCTCCTCTGATGACATATCTGTTCCTGAAACTGAGTCTGATGCATTGTTAAATACTGCCATACCAACTCCAATGATAGCTATTGCTAATAATATTGCACCTGCTATAATTAGTGCTTTAGATGCGTTCTCCATAAATATTTCCTCCTTAATTTCTTAATTAAATTCATTTATATGTTATTTAATATTAATATCTAATTTTTTATTTCTGTAAAAGTTAAACTTTTTACATTATTTGTTTTTTCATGGTATGTTATTTTTGTACATTTAAAACTAGCTGTACTATATACATTTATAAATTGATCAATACCATTATTTTCTATTTTCTCCATTTCAATAGTTCTTATTTCATCTTCATCATATAAAAATTCAATATATATTTTTATAGAATTTTTATCATTTTCTATATACAAACCATCTTGATTTTTTTCTATTCCTTCTTTTTCGTTAAAATCTATAGTTTTATTTATTATGCTAATAAGTTCCGAACCAAGTATTTGTATATTTTCATAGGTTTTATATGTGTTATTTATTTTTTGTGCTTCTGCATATTGTTTTCTATAATTATAAATACCATAAGTAACAATAGCAATTATAATCATAAAAACAGCAAGTAATATTAATATTTTATTTTTCATATTCATCACTCATTATATTATTAAAATCCTTTATATGCAAGTAATTTTTTTAAAATTTACATTTTTTTTACTTTACATATCAGTAAAAGACATATAATTTACTGTTTTAGCATTTTGTGCTATATGGTAATCATCACATTGAAAATATCTAATATCAGCTGTTCCAGCTGTAATTAGTGTATCATTTGCTTTAATTAAGTCAATTAACTCATCTTCTGTTAAAGTTTCTAAATGTTCTTCTTTTCCTGTTACACTTGATTTTAATGTTATTTGTATATATGCATTATTATCTGAAGTAGAAGTTTCTGGCGGATCTTCAAGGTCAACAAATCCATTATCTATATTAGTTTGTTTTGCTAAATTTGCTAACCCTACTATATCATGTATTGTACATGGTACTGGTCCTTGATATGGCATTCCTGCATCATCATATAATGTTGTCATTCCTGTATACTGAAGAAATTGCTCATTAAATTGTGCTATTTGTGTATCTTCAATTTGTTTTGTTGTATTTGCACTGTATTTTCCCATTTCGCTAAACAAATATACTCCAATGGAAACTATCATAATGCCAACTAATACTTCTGCAATCATTATTAGTGCTTTTGATGCATTCTCCATTCCTTTCCTCCTAAATTATTATATCTCTACAAAATTAATTTCTGTAACTCTACCATTCTGATTATCATATACAAATCCATCATCATCTGCAGGCTTAAACCTTTTTCCTTCTCTAAATTGAGTAAATATAGAATTTAATAAATCATATTTTTTTATATCTTCTAAAAGGTCTTGAATAGTTGATAATTCACCATTTTCACTAGCTGATTCTAATAGTTTCGCTTCTAAGTCATAGCTTGGTGTGTTTGATGGAATGTTTAAATCAAATTCACTAGCTATTTCTCTATATGTTTTTTTCCAATAGTATTTTACACTTTTATTATTATACTTTTTTTCTGGTTGTTCAAGTTCTTCTATTTGACTTTGTATACCACTTGGTCCTTTCACAAGATTATATAAAGCGTCTAGTTTATAATCTCCTGCTTCAAAAAAATTATATTCTGAGCCACCATCTATACTACGAGTAATCTTTACGTTTAGTTCTATTGGTGCATATCCATCTCCTGCTTCTCGTGAATTATAGTCTTCTACAAAATTTATTAGAGATAATAATTCACTTCCATATAAAGTTCTATTAAATTGTTCTATTTGATGCATAAATTCAGTATCTGTTGTTACTTGCTGTGTATCATCTAGTTGTTGTTGATAATCCGATAATTGAGTATATCCAACAACTATTAGAGATATAACAAGTAAGGAAATTAGTATAGACCCTGCCATGATTAATGCTTTTGATGCATTTTCCATATGTTAATCCTTTCTATTTATTAATAATTACTTTGCATACCAGCCATTGATGTAGACATACTTGTTAATCCTATAAATACTAGAGGTATAATTAAGTAACCTACGAAAATTACAATCATTGGTGCAAAACCAATAGCTCTACCTATCATTCCTTTTCTTGAAATTAATCTTTCATTTGATTCTTTTCTCTTTGCTTGATAGTAATCTCTTTCAGTATCTAATTCATCAAACGCATCTGCAATTGGTATTTTTTCAACTGCCGCTTGTAAACTTTCAACTATTCTTATAAATTGTTGGAATGATACATCTTCTTTTAATTGTTCTAGTGCTTCCCAAGGTCCACTCTCATAGTTGTTAACACATTTGCTAATTGGTTCTTTAAAGATATTCGCATATCTCTCTAACCATTCTAGTATAATTTCAACATTTACTCTTTCGATTTTCATAAGCATTAATATGATTGTTTGGAATTGCATTACTTCATCTTCCATTTCAAGTTGTCTCATCTTAGCTTGGAATTTTAACATCCAAATTGGCATATTATACGCTACTACTGCTAATACCATTGCAATAATTAATTCAAACCATTGCATATTTTCACTATTTACAAGTTTAATTTTATCTAATACTCTTTCAGCAGCTACTTGAATCTCGTCATCATCTGCATTCTCATAAAAATCATCTATTCTACCTTTTTCCATTTCTGCTGCTATATCATCTGTTGTAACCTCTGGGTCTGCTTTAAAGTGTTCTATATATTTGTTATCTGAATTTGTTATTTCCATAGCACTGGCAACATCTTTTTCTGACATTTGACCAATTATATCAAAATTTGCAGTTGGATCAGTATATACATTTCTTATCACCAGAGCATGTAATTGCATTACTATGATAATAGTTGCTATAAAAGTAACAATACCCAGTAATAATCTGTTTATATATATCCATTCCATTTTATCTTTGGATGCTGCATCTTTCATGTCTTTTTGTAGATTTCTGTACTCTTTTGTTCCTGGTTTTGGAATGAATAAATCTACAAATTTTTTAATAATTGGGTTTCTGTATAATTTAGCTTGCCAAGGATTTTCTGTGTCTTTTGCACTTAAATTAACTGAACCATTATCTTTTAATTTTCTTGTCAAAAAATAACATATGATTGTTAAAACAAGTATTAATATTTGAACAATCATTCCGCCTTTTCCTTCATAGAAAGATGCTGTAAAACTAAATTGCGATACTGCCCAATTTTTTAATGGTTCCATGAATAAAATTGGAACTATTGAGATAAGTGATAAACTTTGAAATACATAATCAAGTTTATCTCTTTTTAATATTTCTAGTTGCATCTCTTGAGTAATATTGTTTAAGTTTTTTAAGTATAAAGATGCTCCATTTACTTTTCTATCACCAAATTCTTTTGTTAAATAAGATATACCAGCAAATTCTTTTAAGTATGGATTTGGTGCTATATCGTAGTATTTTTCAAGTTCTCCTTCAGGATCATCTGAAATTAATACATCATATATTTTTTCTGCCTGTCTTGACATTTCGATATTTTCATCATCTTGTGCAACTTGATAAATTGCTTCTTCAACCATGTTGTATTCATGATAAGCATGTCTTATTTCTGAAAAGAAATTTATTTGCTCTTTTAGTAATTTATTATCTATTTTATCAACCATACCATTTATTAATGTATCAGCCATAAATATTTCAAAAATTAATAGGAATGACATTAATAAATAGTTTTCATGTGTTAACCAAATAATTACTATTGTTAGCGGTATTATTATTGCTATTGCTCTTGTTAAAATTTCTGCTGCTTGTCTTCTAGTTAAGTATTCGTCATCAATGTTTATAATTTCAAGTCTTCTTCTTATTTTTAAAATATATCTTTTTACAAATGGAAGCTTTGTATATCTTACATATAATTTTTGATATAACACTTCCATTGAAAAGTTTTTCTCTCTTGTTCCTTCTCTTAATTGTTGTATTTCTCTATAACCTGATGACTGCATTTTCTTTCTTATAACTAAATATGTAATTAATACTATAACAAAAAGTGCTACTACACCAATTAATAAATACATTATTTGATCATTTGTCATTGATTAAAGCTGCACCTCCTTGTTATTCTTTCTTTTTTCCAGTTGCTTTTTCTGAATCCATTCTTTTTAAATCCTCTATATCTTCAGCAATTACTTCATTTTCATCATATATTTCTGCATATGATTTCATTTTTATTCCCCAATTCTTTTTCAAGAATTTATCGAATTCAACAACATCACTATCATCCATGTTATTTCTCATTTCAATAATATTTTTCTCTGAAAGTGGGTTTGTAAGAACATATGCACCATCATGATATTCTAGTATGTTTACATATTTGTATAACTCTTTGTTTGTACTTTTTGTAAAATACATTGTTGCATTGTCCATGAATTTGTCTAGTTTTCCTTCTAGTGATTTTTGTTTTCTATAATCGAAGGTATACTCATTCTTATCTTCTACAGGTATACATTCTGTAACTCTTTCTATGTATCTTCTTCCTCTAAAGTCTTTTACTAAGTGAATATCAAAGTTTAAAACTTGTACAACCTGTTCTTCTGCTGTTTTTTCATTTCTAAACACACCAGCTCTTAACATTGAGTTACGAAGTGCTGTTACTAAATCTGGAAATGTTTTAGCATGGTGAGTAAATAATGTAAATTTAGATGCAACTTGTGCAGATTGAATCATCCAAGATGCTACGGGGTCTGTTGCAACCTCTCCGGATTATATTAACAGAACCATCTGTCTTTTTCTGAACATCCAAACAATCTTGTCCAGAAACAGTTTCTGTTTCTCTCATTGAAAGGATATTTCTTGTTGGGTATATTTTTCTTAAGTGAAGCTCAAATGCAGTTTCAGTAATACGAAGGTTCATTGTTTCATATATATTTTCAATCATAGCCATAAGCATTGTTGTCTTTCCGGCATCCTTGTTCACCAGTTAGCGATATAATTCTTGCACCTTTTACTAAGAATTTTAGTAAATCGATTGCTTCGTCTTTTCCTGGTCCACGTACTATTTGTTCTAGAGCCGCACGCTTTACGTCAAACTTTCTTACGAAGAAAGCCCATGTTTCTGACATACTTGGTCTAACAACAACAACACGAGAACCATCTTTCATTTCATTAATTTTATAACCATTTGTATCAGATAACTGACCTGGGTTATTATATTTATATATATTTTGACATACTCTTTTTAGTTCTGCTTCTGTACCAAATGATAAGAAAGCAAGTCTTATAGATTTACCAGCAAACATAATCCAAATACTATCACAAGCACGTGGAACTTTATGTTCTGCTATTTGAGATAAATAATCGCTATCAGTTTGTGCAACTTGGCTTAAGAATGATTCTGGTAAACCAGACACACCTCCTGAAATACCATCTATATTCATATCTCTTATTTCATCTATACTACTATAGCCTTTGTATTTTTGATAAATTCTTTGTACTACAACATTAATTTTATCTTCAAGTGCTAAAACAAAGTTTTCTTTTTCATATATTTCATTTATCTCATCATCAGTTATTACATATGCTGGCTTTGATTCCCCATCAACATATTTTAATCTTGCCAAATCATATTTTTTTATAATTTCTGTTAAAGCTTCGTAGCCAAAATCCTTTTTATACATATATAGGATTATTTCAAATTTATCTTGTGCTGTCAAAAGTGATGGTATATCAAATGGAATTGCTTTAGATACATTTGTTTCGTCTACACCGTATTCTTTATATAATAAATCATATATTAATTCTTTAACATATTTTTTATCATTAACATCACCATATGTACAACCTTTTAAAGCTTTCTTTAATTCATATTTTTTATTTTTTCTTCTTTTTAGTTCCTCTTCTGAAAGACCAATATCATATAAGTTTATTTTAGTTGTTTCATCAAGTCTCTTTTTTACAAATTCTATCATTTTTTCTAGTGTGTATGTTTTATCATCAACTTCTAAAATATTTTCTACTTCTTGACTCTTTCTTTTTTTAATAAAATGCAATAGTAATGCAAATGCTATGAATATAACTATTACTATTAATAATATGTTTAACATGCTTTATTTTCTCCCTTCCCAAGGAATTATAATTTTGCTTGTAATTCTTGTAACTTAGATATTATAGCTTCAACTACTTCATCTGCTCCTTTTAAAAATATAGAATTTCTATCAGTTGCATCTAATCTCTTTAATCTTAAAAAGAAGTCAACCGCTTTTCCTTCTGAACAAGCTTCAAAATATAATGTATTATATGGAATTGCAAGAACATTTTTCTTTTCTTTCATATACCTTGTAACATTTTTCACATTATACTTTGAATGTGAATCATATCTTCCTATTAAAAGCATAACATTTCTTTGTTTGTAAAAATCATCTTCATTTCTTAATGCCATTATTTCATCAATATTTCTAAGTCTTTGCGTCATATTTACTATTACAACATCAGATATATCTAAAATGCTTTTTGCTTGATCTCTATCCATTCTTCTGTTTAAATCTATAAAAATCATATCATAATATCTATTAGCTGTTTTTATAATTTCAGGATAATTACTAGCTATTTTTTCATAATCTTGATATGTTTCAGCATTAGGAGAAACAAGTACATCTAGCCTTTCTCTTAAAACCGTTTTAGAATAGTCTTTTACCATTGCTGGATTTGTTTTACTACTTACTAGCCCTCTAATTAATCCTTCTACTCCAGAATCAATTCCAACAGTTGTCATTTTATTACTTGAAAATATTGGTTTCTTTTCTTTGTCTAATTCCCAAAAGCAACTTTCCAATGTCTTGTCTCGAAAACTTGTAGATATAATTAATATTTTATAGTTGTGTTCAATAGCCATCTGCGTTGCTGTTGCAACTAACGATAGTGTTTGACCTGTTTCCTTTTGTTCATCACTCTTAAATGTTATAATTGACATTTTTAAACTCCTTTTTCTAATTGTCTAAATATTTTTTTCAATTTTGAATATTCATCTTTTTCTGATATTTGTTCTATTATAAATAATAAAGATTCTTTATATTGACTACTTAGATTTTTATATTTAATTTTTGCTACTCTTTGATTTTCTGCAATTACAGTTTGATCTCCTACTTCGAATGGAAAATATACTATTTCGTCTGACCATTCCACTTTATAACCTAAAGATAAATAGTTTAAATAATTATCTTCTTCCGGGCTTGCATCTTTAGAGAACATTACCTTTGTTAATTTTAATATTTGTTCTAAACCGCTAAGTATTTCAAGTCCTTTTTTTAAACTATATAAATCTATTCCTGTTACAAAATAATTCATACACGAATTATCGATTTCAAAACCATTTATAGCTTCTTCGTTATCTATATCTATTAACGCAATATCATATGGCAATTCAGTTTGTTCAGGTACTCCTAGGTATTGTTTTATCTCTTCGAAGTTGCTGAAACCTACAGCAACTTCGATTTCTTCAAATTCAGTAACATAAGCTTTAGTTGGTTTTATAACAGGTACAATGTATTTTGCTTTTTGGTTTATTGTTGAATCTATCATTATAACTTTTTTTCCTAATGCAACTAAAACTTTTGCTATATATAATATTAAATCTGTCTTGTCATAACTCCCTATAAAGCTTACTTTTTTCATTTAATCCTCCTAATTTATACTAATGAATCTAGATAACTTTCTCTTTCATCTTGTAAACTTGTTATCTCATCCTCTGTTTTTTCTGATACTAAATCTCCTGCTTCTTCTGGATCTTCATATGTAGTAGCATCATCTATAGATTGTCTTACAATTTTATCATTTCCTTCAGCTACATCTTCGTTATATCTTCTACGTAATTCTGCTTTAGCTGTTTCAACTATATTTGGATCATTGTTTATTAATGCCATTGTTTCTGTGTTTGGTATATATGTAATTTGTGCCCCATTTTGTAGTCCTGGATCTACATATCTAGCAGCATATAATTTTGCTCCTGTCATTTCATATGATTCTACTATTGCACAACTTAATGTTAATGTTTCTTCTTCTGTTAAGTTAACCCAAATACATGTTGCAGATTCTACACCTTCAATTGTTGGTATTTCAACTTCTTTATGTGATACAACTATTAAGTCTTGTCCATCTGGCAATCTTAGTCTTATATCAATATAATCTCCTGTTTGAATTTGAGATGGAAGTGTAATAATATTATATTCTTGTTTTCTAACATCGTCTTTTGTTATTTGTCCTTCTGCTACCATATCCGGTGTTATAACTGTATTAGTATACATATCTATTTTTGCAATTAAAGGCATAGCCTCCAATACTTCTTTTGTATAATTATATTGTGTCGCTCTTGTTACTGATGTTGCTGTTGTTTCTGGTATTAAAATATAATATGCATCTAAGTCTTCGTCATATTTAATTTCACAATTAACTGGTATAGTATTATTTCCTACTATCATTTCTCTTGTTATGTATTGTGTTGTAGAAGCTTCTGTTAATTGACCTTTTTGTTGATCAGTTAGCTCATTATATTCATCTTCAGAATACACTATAAAGCCATCACTATCTTGTACTACACTATCTCCTAATGTATTATTTGGGTCTTTAAATTTATATCCTGTATATGCTGAATTTCCTAGTTCATCTCCTAGATAGTAGCTTCCTAAAGTTGAAGCACTTCCTATAGCATTTTCAGGTACAGTAGTGCTAAACACATTTAATGGTGAAAGCATATCTTCTGTAATAATCTGTCCTGATTTCACATCAGCATTTAAAACATAAACTTGTGTAAGAGTTGCTTCTTGCTCTTCTATTGTTTTATTCAAATTCATTACTTGCATTATTAGAAATACTATTATTATACCTGTTATTAATAGTGTTATTAAAATTCCTAATAAAAATGAATTATTTGCTTTTCTTTGCATTGGATTCATTGCCATAATTATATTCCTCCTTAAATTTTGACAAAATATTATTTCATATTCTATTTTACAACACTATGCAAAAAAAAACAATAATACTAAGCTTCTTGTAATACAAACTTAATATTATTGTAATATATTTGTAACATTATTTCTTCTAGTTTATCTTCTACTACAAAAACAGTTTCTTCTTACATTACTTCCATTTCTATTACTTAAAAATAATACTGGATTTGCCTCATTTGTGCTTAGTGTAACATTAGCCCTTAAGCTATTTTCATTATTACATGTATTGCAATTTCCTTGATTTTGGCATCCACATGATTGCCCTTCTCTAGCATCTGATATTTGCCACCTACATATTTGATTTATTAATTTACAAATACATTTGCTTATTACTGCTGTTATATAGGCTAGTATAGTATATGCTATAGCAAATATCAAAAAATTTGTTCCAAAAGCCGTGTATGTTACAATTAAATATACAGCAAAAAAAGTTCCGGCCACCAATATTGGACATTTTAATAATTTTTGTAAAACTATTGCGAGAATTATTGTAGCAATGGGTAACGCAAAAAATAATAATATGTTATTCATAAAAACCTCCATTCGAACAATTTATGTTCTAACAAAATTTTATTTAAAAACCTCTAAATTGCGGGAATGAAAGAGGTTTTTCCTTTTAGTTTTTTGTTATATTTTATGTTTACATATTATTATTTGTGATTAAATATTTATAATTTATTTATATTCTACTTTAACTAAGAATAAGCCTTGTGGTGGCAATGTCTTTCCAGCTTTTTGTCTGTCCTTCTTTTCTAAAATAACAGGAATGTCTTTTGCTTTTAATTTTTCTAGCCCGACATCAACTAATGTTCCAGCTATAATTCTTACCATATTATATAAGAAACCATTTCCTGTAAGTTCTAAAATTATGTATTCATTTTTTTCTATAACTTTTGCTTCATAAATAGTTCTTATACTACTTTTACTACTAGTTCCACTTGACTTAAAAGCCTTAAAATCATGCTCTCCCTCAAAATATTTTACAGCTTTTTGCATTTCGTTAATATTTAATTTTATCGGCATATGATAAGTCATATTTCTAAATATGCTACTTCCATATTTTGAATTATCTATTATATATCTATATGTTTTCCTTTTGCAATTATATCTACTATGAAATCTCTCATCTACTTCTTCTGCACTTTTTATTCTTATTGAGTTTTTCACCTGAGAATTTATTGCTATAGGTATTTTTTCTATTGGTATATTTGAATTAGTCTTAAAATTAGCTACTTGACCAATAGCATGAACTCCTGCATCTGTCCTGCCAGATGCAATAAGTTCAATTTTTTCTTTAGTAATATTTTCTATAACAGCTTCAATTTCTCCTTGAATATTTAATTTATTAGGTTGTTTTTGCCATCCATTAAATCCGCTTCCATCATATTCTATTACTAATTTTATGTTTCGCATTTTATTAACCTTTTCTATTTACTTTCTTTATTTTCTTTAACTTCTTTCTTTTTGTCCTTCTTTTTTAGATTATTAAGTAGTTTAGTTCTTAAGTTTCCTTTATTGTTATCTGAGTTAAATCTTTTTGTTACTAAATTTTTTATTAAAATATTCTTTAATGCTTCTTCTTTTAAATCAATAATTAAATTACCATCTTTTGCTAATGATATTTTACCGGTTTCTTCTGATATAACTACTGCTATAGCATCGGTTTCTCTAGAAATACCTAATGCAGCTCTATGTCTTGTTCCTAATCCTTTAGTAATAGATTTATCATCAGATAATGGCAGTATACATGCTGCTGCTGTGATTTTGTTCTTGCTTATAATAATTGCTCCATCATGCAATGGTGTTTTAGGAACAAATAAATTAACTATTAATTGCGGTGATACATCAGCATCTAATCTTACTCCTGTATCCATTATATCATCTAATTGTATATCTCTTTCAAGAACTATTAATCCACCAGTTTTAGTATTAGATAATTCTTTTGCAGCAATTACAACTTTGTATATATCTTCTTTTGTTTTAGTTTCTAAATTTTTTTCAAGTCCTATTCCAAAAAATTTAGTAAATTTGTTTGTACCTAATTGTTCCAACATTCTTCTAAGTTCTGGTTGGAATATAACAATTAAAGCAATAACACCATATGTTGTAAATATTGTTAAAAACCAATTTAATATTCTAAATTCAAATATTCCACTTAATATTGTAACAAATATTATAAGAACAATACCTTTTAATAATTGCCACACTCTAGAATTTCGTGCAGATTTTATAAATTTATATGCAATATAACCTACTATTAAAATGTCTAGAATAAAAATAATTAATTTAAATGGGTTTGCCATAATATCTGTTACATATCCAGTTATATTGTTCCAAAAGTTTATATTAATTGAAAAACCTTCCATATTTCATCCTCTTTTTATACTTAAAATGCTGCATTTAATTTATTGTTTATTTTTTCTAACTTAACCTATTGTTAAATAATATAGTAATGTACCTGCTACAGCAACTATCATTATAATTGCAAGTACTGCTGCTGTTACTTTTATTGCAATTCTGCCTAAATCTTTTCTATTTTTTTCTTTTTTTATTTTTTCTTTTCCTTTAGTCCTTTTGTTTTTGCTATTTACTACATTTTCAATTGTTTCTGAGTTTTTTGTTTTTTTCCACATTGTCTAAATACACCTCTTAATATTATTTTTATTGTGCTTGTTGATTATATTGTTGATATAGCATTGAATTTATATCAAATGGTTTTATTGTTTCTGGAGCTCCATAATCTACTCCATATGTTTCTATTGTTACATTCTTTATAACTGGAGGATTTTTTGGAGTATCTGGCTGAATTTCGTTGCCATCTTCATCTTTAGGTGCTTCTTCATCTTCTTTTAAATCTCCATCTCTATAATAAACTTTTACATTTGATATTTTTTCTGCTACATCAAGTCCTTCTATTACTTTTCCAAACGCTGCATATGCTCCATCTAAGTTTGAGTTTTCGCTTGTTGTTATGAAAAATTGACAGCTTGCTGAATCATACCCTTCTGTTGTATAACCATATTGACTATAATCACTTCTAGCCATTGCTATAATACCTTTTTCGAATTTTATATTGTTATTTTCATCACCATTTGCTATAAACTCACCTGTTATTGCATAATCTTGGTCTAAGAAGTCGTCAAATTCACTTTTGTTATCTTCTGATTTTTTTAAGAATGATTTTAATTCTGAATAAGACTTAATTGTTCTTTGTACTGTAGGAGTTACATCTTCATTATCGCTTTTTACTGATTCTTCAACAGTTATTTGTCCATCGTAAAACTCATTTAGAATTTTTTCAAATAAATCTTTATTATTTAATACTTCATCTAAATCATAGATATCACTAAGCTTAGTTGTAGTTGTTATATCTCCATTTTTTGCTCCACCTTGAACTACAAAATCTGGAACTGTTCTATGAAATGTTGAATTATTATAATATCCTTTATTGGCTAATCTAATGAAGTTTGCTACAGTATTTGGAGCTTTGTCTGGATATAGCTCAACCTTTATAGTTCCATAATCTTCAATTTCAATTGTTGCTACTGGATTTGGAACATTAAGAGTTGCTTTTTTATAAATACCATACCCAGCATATGCTATTCCTGCTAGCACTAATAATATTCCTAAAATTAATAATATTCTAATTACAGTTTTTTTCATTTTATTTATTTCATCCTTTCTACTGTTTTTTATATGCAAATTATTTTATCATAAGGTTTACATTAATACAATTTTAATTTAAAGTTTTTTACTTATTTTTCTATTATAACAAATATCAAAAATTAAATTAGTAAATTATCAAAAACAAATTGTTCTTGCATTCTTTTTAGTGATTGTTTAATAGTTCTCGCTCTAACCTCACCTATTCCGTCAACATCATCTAATCTTTGTATATCTGCTACAAGTATGTGCTGGAAAGATTTAAATGATTTTACTAAATTTTCTACTATATTACTAGGCATTCTTGGTATTTTGCTCAAAATCCTGTATCCCTTTGTATAAACAGCAATTTCATCATAATTATCAAAATCCTCATAACCAAGAAGATTTGCTATTTTATCTGATTTTATAAGATTTTCATATTCTATTTTGCTTAATTCTTCTATTATTTTTTCTGACGATCTTTTTTTGCCTGGTGCAATATAGTCTTTAACAATAAGTTTCTCTTCTTTTACTAAATCTCCTACTGTTTCATCAAGTTGCATTTCTAATAATCTACCTTCTTCTCCAAGCTCATCAATTGCTCTACTTACTTCTTCTGCTATTCTCATTACCATTTCGGCTCTCTGTATTGCAGTTATTACATTTTCTAATGTAACAATATCATTAAATTCATATTCATTAAGCATATTTATTTTATTATCAAATACTTTTTTGTATTTTTCTACTATTTGTAAAGCTTGGTTTGCTTTTGAAATAATATCTGACAAATCCTTTAAGACATATCTTTGATTTCCTTTAAATAAAGTAATAATTCCTCTTCTTTGAGAAATACTTATTACTAATGCTCCTGTTTGCTTTGCTGTACGTTCAGCTGTTCTGTGCCTAGTTCCTGTCTCTGCAGTATATATTTCTGGAGACGGAATTAACTGAGTATTTGCATATAATATTTTTTTAAAATCTGAACTTAATATTATTGCACCATCCATCTTAGCTAGTTCATATAGTTTAGATGGACTAAAGTCAACATCTAGCTTAAAACCACCATCTACCAAATTCAATACATCTGAATTATCTGCTACTGCGATAAGAGCTCCTGTTTTAGCATTTAAGATATTGTCAAGTCCATTTCTAATTGCTGTACCAGGTGCAATATTTTTTAAAACATCCTCCATTACTCCAGTATTACTAGCCAATTTTATTCACTCCCTTAGAATTATTTACTCTATCTTGAATTTATGCTATTACACATTTTTTTCATCGTTAGTTCTTTTATTGATTAGTTACTGTTTTTATTTTAATATCTGTTTTATTGCTTCATTTACATTTTTCACACCTATTATATCTAATTTAAATGTATCTTTCAATAGTTTTTTATTACTTTCCGGTATAATGCATTTCTTAAAGCCTAATCTTTCTGCTTCTTTTAGTCTTTTTTCTATCATATTTACTGATCTAACTTCTCCTGTTAGTCCAACTTCTCCTATTGCGACCAACTCCTTACTTATTCCTATATTTCTATAACTAGAAGTGCAAGCTAAAATAATTCCCAAATCAACTGCCGGCTCTGCAATTTTTATGCCACTAACAACATTTAAATATACATCTTGCCCACCTAATGCTAAACCCGCTCTTTTTTCTATAACAGCTATTAAAACAGCTAACCTATTATAGTCTATTCCATTTGCAGTTCTTTTAGGAAAACCAAATACACTAGGAGTTGTTAAAGCTTGTAACTCAATAAGAAGTGGTCTTGTCCCTTCTATGGTTGCTACAATCACCGAACCTGCCGGATTATCACTTCTATCTGAAATTAATACTGAAGATGGATTTTTTATTTCAACCATTCCTTCATTTTTCATCTCAAACATTCCAACTTCATTAGTTGAACCAAATCTATTTTTTACACTTCTTACAATTCTATATGAAAAATATCTTTCTCCTTCTAGATATAAAACAGTATCTACCATATGTTCTAAAACTCTAGGTCCTGCTATATTGCCATCTTTAGTCACATGTCCAATTATAATTGTAGTTATCCCTTTATCTTTACACATTCTCATTACTCTAGCAGTAATTTCTCTAACTTGACTCACAGTTCCGGCCGCAGATGTTATTTCTTCTGAATACATTGTTTGGATTGAATCTATTATAACAAGCTTAGGAGTCACCTGTAAAACAGCTTCTTGAATAACATCTATATTAGTTTCTCCAAGAAACATTATGTTTTCATTATGAATATTTAACCTATCCGCTCTTATTTTCACTTGCTCTGCAGACTCTTCTCCAGAAACATATAAAACTTTTCCTTCACCATTAATCTTATCACAAAGTTCTAAGATTAATGTAGACTTTCCTATACCAGGCTCACCGCCCACCAAAACTAAAGACCCTTTAACTAGCCCTCCACCTAGAACTCTGTCTAATTCTCCAATTCCTGTACCAACCCTAGTAGTCTCCATCCCTTTTATATCATCCAATTTTCTAGGAGCAACCTTTGTTTTATTAGAATTATTACCAGACAAACCACTAGAAGTATTTACAACTTTCTCCTCATAAAAACTATTCCATTCATTACACGCTGGACACTTTCCTAGCCATTTTGCAGACTCGTATCCACAATTACTACACACAAAAATTGTTTTAGCCTTTGCCATAATCTTCTCCTTTTGTCATCTTTAGGGACAGGCTCTTTTCTGCCATCTTTGTCAGCTTTGGGGACAGGCTCTTTTAGAGCAATTTTTTTCCCTTTTAAGTGACACTCCCTATTATTTTAATTCATAATCACTTAAGTTTGCTTTAGCTTTTTTTATAATTCTAAATAAATTTCTTTCACTTATTCCTAAAATTCGAGCTATCTGTTTATTATACAACCCCTCAATTTGCGAAATTTTATAAATATAAAAATCTCTTATATTTTTATTATAATTATTTATTATAAATATATTTTCTAATCTCATTACCTTTTTTATGTACATTATGGCTTCCTCATCTGTTATCTTAGATTCAACAGATAATTTAGCCTCTAAATAGCTTTTTTCATCAATTTTCGAATTATATTCTATAAATCTTTTTATAGCTTTATCTCTATTTTCTCCAAAAAAATTCAAAATAAAATCAGTATCAGCAATTTTTAATCCGTTATTATATACATACTCTTTATAACTACTCCACTTATAAGTATCAATATTGCCCAACCCTTCTTTAACTGGATTATTATGAATATAACTCACCAAATTAAGTAAGTGCTTCTCGTCATCTACTCCAATACTCTTAAATCTATTTTGAAATAAATGACCAACTCTACTGTACTTTTTATTAAAATATAAAGCATAAGTAGTACATAATTTATGAATAATTTGAGATATATCCTGTTTTTCATCATTAATCACAATATGAACATGATTGTCCATTAAAACATACAAGTAAATATTGTATGTGAATTTTTCTTTTGTTTCTCTAAGTATTTTCAAAAATTTCTGTCTGTCTATATTGTCTATAAATATTTCTTGTTTGTTAATACCTCTCAAAATAATGTGGTATGTTGCTGTTATTGTTTTCAAATTTTGTCTTGATACTCTGGGCATAAATGTTTTCTCCTTTCAAAATAAACTTTATAAATACATTTACCCCCAAATCAACATTTAATTTAATTGCTTAATTTATTAAATCTCCATTTTTACCTTATTTTCGTCTATAAAAAATATATGTAAAAAGTAAATTTTAATCATAGTTTATGTAATAGTTTTTTATATTTTATAAATTTATATGTAATAGCAAATGTTTCCTATCACATTAAAAATATAGCACATTTTTTGCAAATATGCTATACTTTTCACAAAATATTCAAAAACTCTTTTTGCGTAAATTTTGTTTCGTAATCGATTTACTTTTGTTTTAACCATTTTTTACCAATCACATTTTTGACCTATTTTTGTTTTTACAAAAACACTATGTTTAGCCAAACTATTATCCCTTATAAGTTAATACTTCAAAGGATAATAGCTCATTATCCTAAGTATTACCTTTGATATTATAGTAGAAAGCCTGTCCCCAAAGATGACAAATGTGGCGGAAAAGAGCCTGTCCCCTAAACTGACAAAAGGAACATTGCATGTGACCAAGCTAGTCCTATTACCCAGTTTGGTTTCATTTGATTATTATCAACTTGCTCTCCAAGTAAACCATGTTCGTTTGCTGAATTTATAATAAAGTCTATACATTCTTGTGCTTTTTTTGTATCTTTTATTTCTTTATAGTATAGCGCCATCCATGCTGTTGATATTACCCATGGGCTTTTTCCTTCTCTATAGTGGTCTCCTTCAAATCTTAAATAACCTCCTGTATATGTTCTTAATGTCATATTTATTTTTTCTATTGTATTTATTACTCTTTTTTCCTCTGGTTTATATAATTTAAATGGTGTTATTACTCCAAGTAAACTTATATCTGATAATTCATCATTTGTATTTCTTTTTAAAGTACTTGTTTTTTCGTTATATAAATATGTGTCTATATATTTATTTATTTCTTTTTTATACATTTCTATTTTTTTAGTTAATTTATTTATATTTTCTAATTTTAATCTGTTTTTTTCTTCATATTCTGGTTTAAATACTTCATAAATTTTTAGAATAGAATTAAATGCTGAATGAATACAAGCTAATGAATATAAATGTACTCCTTCACACATTTCCCATAAGTCATAACTTGCTGGTAACTTATTTCTTTCTTCTGTATGATATGTTTTTTCTATTTCGTTTTTTACTACGTCTGTATCATCATGTAATCCTAGAACATTATCCATATATATGCATAAAAATTTAATTGCATTTTCACACATCTTTAGAGTGTCTTTTAAAAATTTCTTATCTTTTGTTACTTTATAATGCTCATACACTCCATATACTACTCCTGCTGTTTCGTCTATTTGATAGCCCCAACAAGGAGCTAATCTACCATCAGTATAAAATCTTTGCTCCCACATTCCGTTTTTACTTTGTGTGTTTTTACAAAATACTTTATAGAACTTTTCAGTTTCTTTTTGCATATTTACTTTGTCAAATGCTCTTGTTATAAAAACTGCATCTCTTGGCCAACAATATCCATATCTTCCACATTGGGTTAAGTTTTCGTCCACTTCTACTGCTGCAGCAACTCCTCCAGTTTCTTTGTTTGTAAGAAGTGGAAATAATAATATACTTCTTTTGTATATTTTATTAAATTTTTTATTATAATCATTTATCTCTTCTTTTAGTTCGATGTTTATATGGTCTTTTACATATTTTTTCCAATATTTTTCTACTGATAATTGTTCATGTGCTAAATCTATTTTTCTAATACTTTCTATTTTTTTCCACATTTCTTCTACTGGAGTATTGTCATTCTCTACGAAGTACATATAAATGTCAAGTTCTTTTGTTTCTCCTGGTTTTATAATTCCCACTTCATAATTTATACTTGAATCCGAACTCATTCCAATATAATCTTTGTCATGAATTACTCCTGTATCTATGTTATCATCTGTATCATTTAGTTGATGTGTTTTTATCTCGCTTTTAGAAAACATGCATAATGTATTATTATGACTATATTGTAATAATACATTTTTTTCTAGTTTTCCACCTACCATGTTGTTTGAGTTAGATAATAATTTTGAATGTATCAAAAAATTAACATTTAAATCTATTGTGTTATTATTGGTAAAAATATATCTTTTCATTAAAACGCTTTCTTTTAATGAAACAAAGTCAATTTGTTTAATTTTTAAATTAAAATATGTATTTTCTATTTCTGTGTTTAATATGTTGGTATCTTCAGTATAATATTGGTTATATTTATTGTTTCTATCTTCATGTAAATATATCATGCATGAATCATTTATCTTAACTCCTGTATGGAAAAAATCTAATAATTGTTTAAAGTCTGGAGTATTATACATTAATCTAAGTAATTCTCCGTTTTTTGTATAACTTGCTGTTATACTTTTTCCTCCTATTACAGCATCATTATAATATTTATTTCTCATATGTTTATCTCTCCTATGATTTAATAATTTAATATTTTTATTGTATTTTTCTTTAGTAGCTTATTTTTTAGAATTATCTGTTTTCTACAATTTTCACAATTTGAGCTTGTAGATTTTATAGGTTTTCTTTTAGTGTTTGTTCATCTAATTGTCTAACACTTGGAT